>JAURWR010000039.1 GCA_030654805.1 Burkholderiaceae bacterium | reverse complement strand
AAGAAGACGAAGGGTACAACCGCTTCTTTGCCTACATTTCCCTGTTCACTTTCTCCATGCTGATGCTGGTGATGAGCAACAACTTGCTGCAGCTGTTTTTTGGCTGGGAAGCGGTGGGCCTGGTCTCTTATCTATTGATTGGCTTCTGGTTCAACAAACCCAGCGCGGTTTTTGCAAACAAGAAGGCCTTCCTCGTGAATCGCGTGGGCGATTTCGGCTTTATTCTGGGCATTGGCCTGATTGCGGCCTATGCCGGCACGCTCAACTACGGCGAAGCGTTTGCCAAGGCGGGCGAGTTGTCCCAGCTGACCTTGCCGGGGACCGGCTGGATGCTGGTGACTGTCATTTGCATTTGCCTGTTCATCGGAGCCATGGGCAAGTCTGCCCAGTTCCCGTTGCATGTGTGGCTGCCTGACTCCATGGAAGGCCCAACGCCGATTTCTGCGCTGATTCATGCTGCAACCATGGTGACGGCGGGCATCTTCATGGTGGCGCGCATGTCGCCGCTGTTTGAGCTCAGCGATACCGCGCTCAGCTTCATCCTGGTGATTGGCGCGATCACGGCGCTTTTCATGGGTTTCCTGGGCATCATCCAGAACGACATCAAGCGCGTCGTGGCGTACTCGACGTTGTCGCAACTCGGATACATGACGGTAGCGCTGGGTGCCTCAGCGTACTCGGTCGCGGTGTTTCATCTGATGACGCACGCCTTCTTCAAGGCGCTGCTCTTCTTGGCTGCCGGATCGGTGATCATCGGCATGCACCACGACCAGGACATCCGCAACATGGGCGGCCTGCGCAAGTACATGCCGATCACGTGGATCACATCGTTGCTGGGATCGCTGGCGCTGATCGGCACACCGCTGTTCTCCGGGTTCTATTCAAAGGACAGCATCATCGAGGCGGTCCATGCGAGCCATCTTTGGGGCTCGGGCTTTGCCTACTTTGCCGTGATCGTCGGCGTGTTTGTGACGGCGTTCTATTCGTTCCGGATGTATTTCCTCGTGTTCCACGGCAAGGAGCGCTTCCACAACAAGCCATTCCCTGGCGAACATGATCACCACGACGCACATGACGAACATGGTGCCCACGGCCACGACGACGGCCACGGTCATGCCTCTACTCATGCCCCCGCCGCGAAGGCGCACGGCCATGGTGACACTCATGGCAGCCACACCCACACACCGCATGAGTCCCCCTGGGTCGTGACGCTGCCACTGGTGTTGCTGGCCATTCCCTCGGTGCTGATCGGCTACTTCACTATCGCGCCGATGTTGTTTGGCGGGTTGTTCAAGGATTCGATCTACATCAATGCCGAGCATCATCCCGCGATGGAAGAACTCGCCAGCGAGTTTCATGGTGCCATGGCGATGGCACTGCACGGTCTGGGCACCTTGCCTTTCTGGCTCGCTTTGTCCGGTGTCGTGGTGGCCTTCGTGTTCTACTGTTTGAAGCCAGAGATTCCGGCCGCCTGTGCGCGCATCTTCGCGCCCATCGTGACGGTGCTCGAAAACAAGTACTACATGGACTGGTTCAATGAGCACGTGCTGGCTGCAGGTGCCCGGCTGTTGGGCCGCGGCCTGTGGAAGGGCGGCGATGTGGCCTTCATCGACGGGGCAATTGTCAATGGCTCGGCACGTTTGGTCGGCAGCCTGTCTTCGGTGGTGCGTCTGGTGCAGACCGGTTACCTGTACTGGTATGCGCTGGTGATGATCTTGGGTCTGATGGGATTGATGACCTGGCAGTTGTGGCCCTATCTGGGCAGCTTGATCGGGCGTTGAGCCCGCTCTCTCGACACCTTCAGGGCACGGAGAAAAGAAGAACATGGGTTTGCTGAGCCTGGCCATCTGGCTGCCAATTCTGTCGGGTGCGGTGCTGCTCGCGATCGGTCGCGACGAGCAGGTTGCTGCCGCGCGCTGGTTCGCGTTGATAGCGTCAATCGCGTCTTTTGTCGTGACTGTGCCCTTGATCACCGGGTTCGACATAGGCACTGCCAACATGCAGTTCGTCGAGAACCTGGCCTGGATCGATCGGTTCAATGTGCGCTATCACCTGGGTGTCGACGGCATCTCGGTGTGGTTCGTCCTGCTGACCTCATTCATCAGCGTGATCGTCGTCATCGCCGGTTGGGAAGTCATCACCGAACGCGTCAATCAGTACATGGGCGCGTTCCTGATCCTCTCGGGCATCATGATTGGCGTTTTTTCGGCGCTCGACGGGCTGCTGTTCTACGTGTTCTTCGAGGCCACGCTGATCCCGATGTACATCATCATCGGCGTGTGGGGTGGGCCGAAGCGTGTCTATGCCGCCTTCAAGTTCTTCCTGTACACGCTGGCCGGCTCGCTGCTCATGCTGGTAGCGCTGATGTATCTGTACTTCAAGTCCGGCGGCAGCTTCGACCTGCAGACCTGGTATCAGTTGCCGTTACCGATGTCGGTGCAGACGCTGCTGTTCTTCGCGTTCTTCGCCGCGTTCGCCGTCAAGGTGCCGATGTGGCCAGTTCACACTTGGTTGCCCGACGCTCACGTCGAGGCGCCGACCGGTGGCTCAGTCGTGCTGGCGGCGATCATGCTGAAGCTGGGTGGCTACGGTTTTCTGCGGTTCTCGCTGCCGATCACGCCCGATGCTTCGCACGAATGGGCCTGGTTCATCATCGCGATCTCGCTGATTGCTGTCATCTACATCGGGCTCGTGGCTTTGGTGCAGCAAGACATGAAAAAACTGGTCGCCTACTCGTCGATCGCACACATGGGCTTCGTGACGCTGGGTTTTTTCCTCTTCAACGAGATCGGCGTGTCCGGCGCGCTGGTACAGATGATTTCGCACGGATTTGTTTCCGGTGCGATGTTCCTGTGTATCGGTGTGCTGTATGACCGGGTTCACTCACGTGAAATCGCGAGCTATGGTGGAGTCGTCAACACGATGCCGACGTTCACCGCTTTCGCCGTGTTCTTTGCGATGGCCAACTGCGGCTTGCCTGCGACTGCCGGGTTCGTCGGCGAGTGGATGGTGATCCTGGCCGCAGTGCAGGTCAACTTCTGGCTCGGTGCGCTGGCCGCCACTGCTTTGGTGTTCGGCGCTGCCTACACGCTGTGGATGGTCAAACGGGTCTACTTCGGGCCGGTGGCCAACCATCACGTTGCCGAACTGATCGACCTCAATTCCCGTGAAATGCTGATCATGGCGGTGCTGGCTGTGGCCGTGCTGTGGATGGGTCTCTATCCGAAGCCGTTCACCGACGTGATGCATGTGTCGGTGACCGAACTGCTGAAGCACGTGGCCATATCGAAGCTCTGAAGCTGAACTGATGAACGCGATGAACTGGCCTGCTGCCTACCCCGAAATCTTCCTGCTCTTGGCGACCTGCGTCGTGGCGCTTGTGGACCTGTGGACCACCGATCCGAAGCGCGTCTTCACCTATCGCCTCACGCAGGGCTCACTCGCCATCGTCGCACTGATGTACCTTTATCAGTACGACGCAGGTCTGTCGGTGTATGCGATGCAGCGCATGGTCGTGGCCGACCCGATGGGCAACTTGCTGGCCTTTTTCGCGACGGTCGCGGTGATGATTTCGCTGGCCTACGCCCGGCCGTATGCCGAAGGGCGCGACATGCTCAAGGGCGAGTTGTTCACGCTGAGCATGTTCTCGCTGCTCGGCATCTGCGTGATGGTGTCGGCCAACAATTTCCTGGTGGTCTACCTCGGGCTCGAATTGATGAGTCTGTCGCTGTATGCGCTGACGGCAATGCGCCGTGACAGCCTGAACGCGACCGAAGCCGCGATGAAGTATTTCGTGCTCGGTGCGCTGGCCAGCGGCTTCCTGCTGTACGGCATGTCCATGATGTACGGCGCAACAGGTTCCCTCGATATCGGCGAGGTTTTCAAGGCCATCGGTACCGGCCAGATCCACGAGGCGGTGCTGATCTTCGGCGTGGTATTCATCGTGGCCGGACTGGCATTCAAGCTGGGTGCCGTTCCCTTCCACATGTGGGTGCCCGACGTTTACCAGGGTGCTCCCACGGCAGTCACGCTGCTGATTGGCGGCGCACCGAAGCTGGCTGCTTTCGCGATCACGATCCGGTTGCTGGTCGAGGGCATGTCGGGAGTGGCTGAACATTGGCAGCAGATGCTGATCGTTCTCGCCGTCGGATCCATGGCGATCGGCAACCTGGCGGCCATCGCGCAGAGCAACCTCAAGCGCATGCTGGCGTACTCGACCATTGCCAACATGGGCTTCATGCTGCTCGGTCTGACGCCGACCGTCATCGGTACCAACACGCTGTCCGCAGCCAACGGCTACAGCTCGGCGATGTTCTACATGGTCACTTACGTGTTGACGACGCTGGGAACCTTCGGCGTCATCATGCTGCTGTCGCGTCAGGGGTTCGAATCCGAGAACATCGATGACCTGAAGGGCCTGTCCAAGCGCAGCCCCTGGTACGCCGGCGTGATGGCGATATTCATGTTCTCGCTGGCCGGCGTGCCTCCAACGGTGGGTTTCTACGCCAAGTTCAGCGTGCTCCAGGCCATCGTGTCGACCAATGTCTACGGCTACATCGTGCTCGCCGTGGCAGCAGTGGTGTTCTCACTCATCGGCGCGTTCTACTATCTGCGACTGGTCAAGGTCATGTACTTCGATGAGCCGACCGACACGGCTCCGATCGTGGCCTCGGGCGAAGTGCGCGCACTGCTTTCCTTGAACGGTGCTGCGGTGCTTTTGTTCGGTCTGATGCCAGGCGGGTTGATGGTCCTGTGCGTCAATGCCATCGGCAAAGCGTTGACCACCTGAGCCAGCTTCGGTGAGCGATCCAGACGCCCACCTCCGCGAAGAGTGCCTCGAGGCGGAGCAGGTTTACCGGGGCAATTTCCTCGACGTACGGCGCGATCATGTGCGATTGCCGAATGGCGCCATCGCCACACGCGAGTACATCGTGCATCCCGGTGCAGTCATGATCGTGCCGCTGCTCGACGATGGTCGACTTGTCGTCGAGAGGCAGTACCGCTACCCCGTCGCGCAGGTCATGCTCGAATTTCCGGCCGGCAAGCTGGAGGCGGGCGAGGCTCCGCTGACTTGCGCGATTCGCGAGCTGGCCGAAGAGACCGGATACCGCGCCACCGAGTGGGCGCGGGCGGGCATCACGCACAACGCCATCGCCTATTCGACCGAAGGCATCGAGATCTGGTTCGCACGCGGATTGACTGCGGGAACGGTGACCCTCGATGAGGGCGAGTTCCTCGATGTGGACACCGCCACGCTCGATGAGCTGGAACAAGCGGCCCAACTGGGTACCCTCACCGATGTGAAGACGCTGGTCGGCCTGCTGTGGTTGCGGCACTGGCGCGATGGCCGCTGGGGTTTGACATGGATGCGCCCCGATGTGGCATCCCTGGATGCGGTTGCTTTGCCCTGAATCATGAGCTGTGCGGCTTCGTGCGGTTGTGGCGATTCAAACGGGCGAGCAACCCTTTGCAGTCCGATAATCGAAACATGAAGGTTCTGAACCTGTGCTGTTCGTCAGACCATCGATTCGAGGGCTGGTTCGCGTCCGAGGACGACTACCGCAGTCAGATCGAGCGCGACCTGATCGAGTGCCCGATGTGCGGCGACAAGACCGTGCACAGGCTGCCTACGGCACCGCACGTCCTGACCTCTTCGTCGCGCGCGGTGTCGGTGCCTCATCCGATGAAGGAGCGGCCGGCTCAACCGAGACCGGGCACGGTCGGTGAAGCGACCGCCTCACGTCCCTCAACGACCGAAGGACCGATCGATCAGCTGACGCTTCAGTCGGCTTGGCTGTGCGCGGTGCAGCACGTGATCAACCACACCGACGACGTCGGGTCGCGCTTTGCCGAAGAGGCCCGTCGCATGCATTACGGCGAGGCCGACGAACGCCCGATTCGGGGTCAGGCCACCTCCGACGAGGCGAGGGCCCTGCACGAAGAGGGCATCGAGGTCATGGCACTGCCGATGCCTGCCGCGCTCAAGGGGCCGGTGCAGTAGGTTGTTGCACGGCTCGGCGCTACAGCATGCGCCCCGGGTTCATGGTTCCGACTGGGTCCAGCGCGCGCTTGATCGCCCGCATCAGCTGCAGCGCCACCGGTGATTTGTAGGCGGCCAGTGCCTCGCGCTTGAGTGCACCGATGCCGTGCTCGGCCGAGATCGAGCCACCATGTGCCACCACTGCGTCGTACACCAGCGCATTCACCTTGGCTTCGTGGGTCTGCAGGAAGTCCGCTGCCGACACGCCTGCCGGAGCCTGCACGTTGTAGTGCAGGTTGCCATCGCCGAGGTGTCCGAAATTGACGATTCGCACGCCCGGCCATGACGCACGCAGCGCCGCATCGGTGTTTTGCACGAAGGCGGGGATCCGCGACACCGGCACGGCGATGTCGTGCTTGATGTTCAGTCCTTCCTCCGTCTGCGCGAGCGGAATCCCTTCGCGCAGTCGCCACATCGCCGCAGCCTGCTCCAGGTTGCCGGCCACTGCGGCGTCGGTGATGCAGCCGTCGCTCATTGCCGCTTCGAGCAGCGATTCGAAACGAACCCGTGCGTGGACTTCACTCTCGGTGTCCGACTGTTCGAGCAGCACCGTCCAGGGTCCTGGTGGCAGCGGTCGCGACCATTCGGGGAAGTGCGTTCTGACCAGACCGAGCGAGGTCTCGTTCATCACCTCGAAGCCGGTCAGCCCGGCGCCCAGGCGATTGCGCGCCATGTCGAGCAATCGCAGCGCGTCTGGCAGCGTGAATGCGGCTGCCATCGCCGTGGTCACGGCGGCAGGCTGCGGATACAGCTTCAAGGTGGCTGCGGTGATCACGCCCAGCGTGCCCTCGCTGCCGATGTAAAGGTCGCGCAGGTCGTAGCCTGTGTTGTCCTTGCGCAGGCCCGACAAACCGTTCCAGATGTCCCCTGATGCGGTCACCACCTCCAGCCCCAGGCACAGCTCGCGTGCATTGCCGTAGCGCAGCACCTGCGTGCCGCCTGCGTTGGTGGCCAGCGTGCCACCGACGGTGCAGCTGCCTTCGGCAGCGAGGCTCAGCGGATACAGCAGGCCTTGAACAGCCGCAGCTTCCTGCACCTGCTTCAGCACGCAGCCGGCATCGACTGTCATCGTCAGGTTGCTGGCATCCAGTTCGCGGATGCGCATCATGCGTTTCAGGCTCAGCACGACCTGGGTGCCGCTCGCATCGGGCACCGAGCCGCCGACGAGGCTGGTGTTGCCGCCTTGCGTGACGATGCTGGCACCGTGTCGTGCACACGCCTGCACCACTGCGGCCACCTGGAGCGTATCGGCGGGCCGCACGACCGCCCGTGCTCGGCCGCAGTAGCGTCGACGCCAGTCGATCTCCCACGCCGACAGATCACCTTCGGTCAGCACCTGCGCAGCACCGATGGCATGGCGCAGTTCGTCGATCAGCGCCATGTCGTCGCCGCGTCGCTTCTGCCGTCGATGATCAGGCGGCCGGCGCGCTCGGCTCGGCCGCAGCCAGCGCATGCGCCCGGTACAGCCGCCAGCGCACATGCACCGCGCACGCAGCGAACAACACCACGCACAGCACGACCTCGATACCGGCCAGCCAGGCGCTGAGGCCCCGGTCGCCCCAGGCCCTGATCACGCCTTCGGTGAAGTACAGCCAGATCATCAGGCTGACCCAGCGGTAGGTGTACATGCGGTTCTTCAGCAGCCCGATGAGCGGGATCGCCAGTGGCAACACCTTCAACACCAACGTGCGGTTGCCGGTGGGCGCCAGCACCAGCTCCCAGGCGAGGCCCAGCACGATCAGCCCCAGCAGGCTGCCGACGGCGACGGCGCGGCTCCACGTGACCACCGGAGGCAGTGTCGTGTCGATAGCGTGTTTTGACGCTGCCGAAGGCTCTGAAGCGTGTGGGGGCGAAGGCGGCGACGGCGGGGTGGGAGGCAGGCTCATCGATGGCATCATAGCCAGCGATGGAGTCCTCCCAGAAGCTCAAGGCCACGGTTGCCGAGACCGTGCGCCAGCAGGTGGCACTCTGGCTGGTGACGCTGCAGACGTGGCCGTGGATCGACACCGTCCACACGCTGCGCCAGCGCTTTCGCGAAGACCGCCTCGGTCTCACGGCCAGCAGCCTGGCGTTCACCACGCTGATCTCCCTGGTGCCGCTGTTCACCGTGATGCTCGCGGTGTTCTCGGCCTTCCCGATGTTTTCGAGCTTCCAGGGAGCGCTCGAAAAGTATTTCCTGCAAGCCCTGGTGCCCGACGCCATCGCGAAACCGGTGCTCGGCGCGCTGACACAGTTCGCCGGCAAGGCCAAGGGGCTGGGTGCTGTAGGTCTGATCCTGCTGGTGGTCACCGCACTGGCGCTGATGCTGACGATCGATCGCACGCTGAACGCGATCTGGCGCGTGCGCGACTCGCGTCCGATTGCGCAGCGTGTGCTGGTGTACTGGGCGGCCGCCACGCTCGGGCCGTTGCTGCTGGGGCTCAGCCTGACGCTCACGTCCTATGCGATCTCCGCGTCGCGCGGTTTCGTCGGCAGTCTGCCCGGCGGCGTCACCGCGATGCTGCAAGTGGTCGAGTTCGCCTTGCAGGCGTTCGGCATGACCGCGCTGTTCTATTACATCCCCAACACCCATGTGCGTTGGCGCCACGCGCTGGCCGGCGGGGTATTCGTCGCCATTGGCTTCGAGCTCGCCAAGCGGGCGCTCGGCTGGTATCTGTTGAAGACGCCGGCGTACTCGACCATCTACGGCGCCTTCGCCACCGTGCCGATCTTCCTGATCTGGATCTACCTCGGATGGGTCATCGTGCTGCTGGGCGCGGTGATCGCCGCCTATGCGCCGACCCTGCAGCACCGCGTCGTTCAGCGCAGCCACCTGCCGGGTTACCGGTTCGAGCTGGCGGTCTCGGTGCTGCGCAGCCTCGCGCAGGCCCGGCAGTCGGACGACAAGGGCTTGAGCGCGCATCAGATCGCCAACGCGCTGAACACCGACCCGCTGCAGGTCGAACCGATCCTCGATGCGCTTGTGCACATCGACTGGGTCGGCCGCCTCGACGAATCCGGCGGTGCACGCCATGTGCTGCTGTGCGATCCCGCCGAGACCGCAGCGCAGCCGTTGCTGGCATCGACGTTGCTCGACCCCTCTGTCCCCCTCGCTGCGTTCTGGCGACACGCACGCTTCGACGAGATGACGCTTCGAGACCTGATCGCCGAGTCATAGGCCCTCCATGGGTTTGATGGAAGCTCGGGTCAGGTTTCCGTTCGCGGTTCAGGTCGACTGTCCCAGCCTCGTGCAAGTGACGGGGTTTTTTACACCTTTGGTCGTGTGGGTCAAGAAATCCTTGCAAAACCAACGAGTTGTCGTCGTGGCGCAGATGTTGCTGTGTGATCGAACCCCAAACCGACGCCGCCGATACATGGAGTCCGGGGACCAGACGCACCACCAACTACAGACTACGGAGCACCTGATGTTCGGAGATCGGATAGGAAAAATGTTCGCGCTGACGCTCGTCGGCGCCGGTTTGCTGGGGAGCGCAGGGCTGGCAGCGGCGCAAACGACGGGCGGGACCACCACCAAGACGCTGGAGTACCGGGCTCGCAACGTCACGTCGGTCACTGAGACCCAAACCGTCGAAACCTACGAAACGCGAATGCTCGGGTTTCTCGCCGGCAATCCGAACGCATTGGTCGACGTCCTGTTTGCCTTGCCTTTCGGGGATGCCGCAGTGCAGGCGGCAGCCATCACGACCCGCAATCTTCTGTCTGCAGCGTCCGCCGATCCGCTTTCGTTCTGGGGTCCCACGCTTACATCCAGCAGCCGTGTCCTGAGCGGTTCGTCATCGGCAAGCTCGGAAGTGTTGACAAGCGAGGAAGTGCTCTGGGTGGACACCGCCGAGTTGGTTGGCGAGGAGCTTTTCCATCTCAATTCCAGTCAGTTCGGCTGCATTGCCGAGGTGAACGGCGTTCAGTTCGATTGCAGTTTCGATTACGGTGACCTGTTCGTGGCGGCGGGCGATTCCGTCCTGCTCACCTCCGCAGGTATCGCTGAAAACTACCTGCGCACCACGGTCACCACCGACACCTTCCTCAATTCATCGGTGTACGAAATCGTCGGGACGCCGGACATCCGCGTCGTACCCGAACCGTCCACCGCACTCCTGGTGGCACTCGCTGGTTTGATCGGTTGGCGATCAACGGCTCGGCAGCGGATCGGCAGGGCGTAGCGTCAGTCATGCCGCGCTGACCGTCCAAACAGATGGGGCCGTGTGCTGTGCCCTTCCCGGAATGGCGCGCCGCGCAGGCCAAGGCTTCCCGGCGATGTCAGTCGGCCGGTTTCGACGAAAACGCGAAACCTCCAAGGCCAGTGGCTTTTACCGTGTACATGGCGTTGTCGGCGGTAGCCAGCAGTTCGCTCGCCGTCTGTCCGTCCTGCGGATAGCGACTGATGCCGATGCTGGCCCCGACCGTCAGTTCGACGCCCTCGATGTCGATCGGCGCTCGGATGCCGCCGAGCAGCTTTTCAGCCACGGTGACGAGTTGGGCGTGCGGTGTCGGTGCTCCCAGCAGCGCCACGAATTCGTCGCCACCGATGCGCGCGACCGTGTCACCTTCACGCATGCTTGAGAGCAGCCTCTGGGCCACGGCCTTGAGGACGAGATCGCCCGTGTCGTGGCCGCAGCGGTCGTTGATGCTCTTGAAGTCGTCCAGGTCGATGAACAGCACGCTGACCTCTCCCCCATAACGGCGCGCGTGGGCCATGGCCTTCTCGAGCCGGGACACCAACAAGCGGCGGTTCGGCAGTCCGGTGAGCATGTCGTGCTGTGCGAGTCGCTCCAGTTCCTGCTGGTTGTTCTGCAGGCCTTCGAGTTGCTTGGTGATCTGGTTCTGCATCTGCTGAAAGCTGCGTGCCAGCGCGCCGATCTCGTCCCTGCGTTCGACAGGGAGTGGCCCGGACGGCTGCCCGGATGCGAAGCCCTGGGCCGCCGAGTTCAGCGCGTTGATCGGCCGGGTGAATGCGCGTGCCAGGATGGCCGCGAGCAGCAGACAGCCGACGCACAGGCCCAGCACGATCTGCAGGATCGCAGTGCCGAATTGGTGAGCCTGCGCAACCACCTCGGACAGCGGCTGCCCCAGACCGAGGATCAGGCGCCGTTCGTGTGACGGCACATCGACCGCCTGACCCATGAAGGCGGCGACCAGCGGGCCATTGCCTCCGGCCGACTCGATCGATTCGAAGACGACATGGCCGCGCCGGCCCTCGACGATGTCGCGTGTCGGCGGGAATTCGTCCGCGATCAGCACCCGGCGGCCCTTGTCGAATCCGAACGTGCGGCTGGGATCCGGGTGGATCAGGATGTCGCCGTTGTCATTGGCCAGAAACAGCTTGAAATTCGCCGGCAGGTCGGCCGCCAGCAACGCGAACATGCCATTCAGATCGACGTTGACCACCACCACGCCGATCGCCACGCCACGCCCGTCGGCGACTGGCGTGGCCAGTTGCAGTGCGGGTTGGTCCATGCCTGCATAGGAGCCCCGTTCGTGGTTGACGGTGATCTCGGACAGGTAAAATTCGCCGGCCCGCAGCTTCAGGGTCTCGGCGACGTACGGGTAGTGCCCTTTCTCCTGCAGGTCATCGCCGGTGACTTCGATGGGCTTGTCGTCCTGTCGGTCCACCCGGACGCGCTCGATGCCGTGGTTGCTGGCGGAGATCAGGCGGATCTGGAAGTAAGACGGATTGGCCGACATCAACAGGCTGAACAGCATGGCCAGTTCGTGCGACTGCGCCGCATCGGCTTGTTGCAGCGTCGACAGGGCGGCCGGGTGGCGGGCCAGCACCTCGAGGTTGCGCGTGATCTCCTGTCGCGACAGCGTGATGCGCCTTGCCAGCACCTGGGTCGACGTCAGCAACGTGTTCTGTGCCGATTCCACCAGCGTTTGCCGGCTGGTCTGGTATGCGTACAGACCGGTGAGGCCGGACGTGAGTGCACCGACCGACGCCAGCAGCAGGGCGAGCTTGCCGGCCAGGCCCGGCTTCATGGACCGAGTACCTTGCTGGCGCGATCGCCGGACACGATGCGGCTCCACAACTGGTTGCGGTGCTCCTCGCTCTCGACCGGCTGCAGCCACCGGAGCTTGTCGCTGACCTCATCCACAGACTCGGCCGACGTGGTGTTGCCCAGGCCTTGCCGGGTCACCAGCGCCTGACTGGGCTCGCTTTCCAGCAGGTAGTTGATCCAGGCAGCTGCCAGTTTCGTGTTGCGCGCGCTGCGGGTGATCACCCAGCAGTCCAGCCAGGCGAGCGCACCCTCCCGGGGCAGCGAGTAGCCGACGTCCAGCCCGGCGGCCTTGCACAGCTGCAGTTGCTGCTTGCCGAAGTTGGCGAACATCAGTGCAGCCTCGCGGCGCTTGAACAAGGCCACCGATTCGTCGGGCCGCGTGTAGAAACCGGTCACGTTGCGACGCAAGGCGATCAGGCGATCCACCGCGCGCGGCCAGTCCTTGTCGTCCAGCTTGAAGGGCGAGTTCAAGCCCAGGGACAGGGCTGCCAGCGAAAAATTGTGCGTGCCACCGTTGTACGCGATCACCTTGCCTCGGTAGCGCTCGTCCCACAGCGCCGCAATCGAGTCGGGAGGATTCGGAATCTGCCGTCGGTCGTAGATCAATCCCATCTCCGAATAGGTGTACGGGATGGCGTAGACACTGCTGCCGCTGACGATGCCTGGGATCGACGCCAGGTCTCGAAACCGAGGTCGCTGGCGGGTCAGATTGGGCAGGATCCCGGTCTCGATGCCGACCACCAGACCCTTGCGGATGTAGCGCTGCAGCTCGGCCGTGTTCACCGCGAAGACGTCGAAATCCTGCGCGCCGTTGGCGGTGATCTTGTTCCACAGGTCCAGGTCCGAATCGATCATCGTGACTTCGACCTTGCCGCCGTACCGCTGTTCGAACGTGCTGACGATATCGGGGTCGGCGTAGCCGGGCCAGGCCAGCACGCGCAAGGTGTCGGCAGCACATGCCCATCCTGGGGCCATCACTGCCAGGGAGCCGCAGAACTGCCGGCGATTGGGGTGCAGGGGCATCATTCGAAGAAGACGGTCGGGTGTCTGGGCGAAGTGGGTTCGGCACCAGCCGCCCGGAGGTAAGCGCCTCAAATCGGCGCATCAGGGTTATCGGCAGGAAAGACCCATTCTTGCGCTTTGCGGCGTTGCAGGGATTTCAACACCGGGCGCCGAAGCGGACTTGACTCGTGTCAAGACCCGACTTGGGCCGGTTCGCCAGAAAAAGAGGGGCTCCACCTGCTTCATTGAGGGTTGACAACCTCTGTCGTCGCATTGCTTGCGGCAGACAATGCCGAGAACCGACAGATTTGTTCGTGAAACTTGAGGAGCCTCCGTGCCGCAGCGAACGATATTGATCGTCGATGACAACCCGGAAAACCTGACGGTGCTGGGAGAGTTGCTCTGCGAGCGCTACAAGGTGCGTGCGGCCAATTCCGGTCCTCGCGCCCTGCAACTCGTGTCGCAGACGCCTATTCCGGACCTGATCCTGCTCGACATCATGATGCCCGGCATGAACGGCTACGAGGTGCTCGAGCGGCTGCAGGAAATCCCGAATCTTCGAGACATCCCCGTCATCTTCACGACGGCGATGAGCGCTGACGAAGACGAGCAGCGCGGCATCGTTCTCGGCGCGGTCGACTACATCACCAAGCCGCTGAAGCCGGCCATCGTTCTCGCTCGTGTGCATGCCCATCTGGAGCTGAAGCTGGCCCGCGATCGGCTTCAGCATGTCAACGACTCGCTGGAGATCGAGATCGCCCGACGCATGCGCGAGAACCTGATGATCCAGGAGGTCACGATCCGGGCGCTGGCCCGGCTGGCCGAAACCCGCGACAACGAAACCGGCAACCACATCCTGCGCACGCAGGACTATGTGCATGCACTGGCACTGCGCGTTTGCCGGCACCCGCGTTTCGCTGGCGAACTCGACGAGCAGAGCATCTCGCTGATCGCCAAGTCGGCCCCGCTGCACGACATCGGCAAGGTCGGCATTCCCGACCATGTGCTGCTCAAGCCCGGCAAGCTGACGTCCGAGGAGTGGGACATCATGAAGACGCATGCTGCGGTCGGCGCCGATGCGATCCGTCGCGCCGAAGCCGACACCAGCGAGCCCGTCAAATTTCTCGACTATGCGAAGCAAGTCGCCCGCCACCACCACGAGCGCTGGGACGGTGCCGGTTATCCGGACGGTCTGGCCGGTGACGCCATTCCACTGGCCGCACGCCTGATGGCGCTGGCCGATGTCTTCGACGCACTGATCTCGGTGCGGGTCTACAAGAAGGCTTTCAGCTTCAACGAAGCCCGTCAGATCATGGCCTTGCAAGGCGGCAAGCATTTCGACCCCGACCTGCTGGCGGCCTTTCTCGAGGGATACGACGAGTTCTGCGACATCGCCCAGCAGCATCCCGACAGCCACGCGCCGATCGAACTGGATCCGGTCTCTCAACCGGCCGCGACACCCACCGCACCCGGCATGGCCTGAGCGGCAACTTCGATGGCGCCCGCCGCTGATCGCGAACCTCGGGTGGATTCCCGGCGCCAGGCCGCGCTGCGGATTGCGTTGATTTATGCGCTGGTGGGATCCCTCTGGATCCTGGGTTCGGACTGGTTGCTCAGCAAGTTGGTGACCGATCCGGCCTGGGTGATCTTGGCCGGTGCTGCCAAGGGGTGGATCTTCATCGCCGTCACGGCGGGCCTGCTTTATCTGCTGGTGCGGCGGATTCCGTCCGGTTTTCGCGGGTCGGCGCTGTCGGCGGCATCGAATCCCCGGCAGCGGTTGTTTTGGGCGCTGGTCTACGCCGGGATCGTCGGCTTGACGGTGGTGACGTTGCGCTACGACTTCAATAAGCAGTACGCGTTGCAGTTCACGAACCTCGGCACCGTGGCCGAGCTGCAGGCTCGCCTGGTGTCGCAAGGGATGAAGGATCGCGTTGCGCAAGGCCGCTTCATGAGCAGCAGCCCGCATCTGGCTCGTCTGTATGCGCGCTGGCGCGACGAGGGCGACCGAGCCGCCCAGGATGAACTGCTGGATCTCATCACCAGGCGGGGCAACGCATTCGGGACCAGCAAGTCCTTCCTGCTGGACGAGCGCGCGGACATGGTCCTGGGTCAACTGGAGGGCGACCGTCCTTCGGCGTCGCTGCGCGCCGCCGGTTTGCGTGCCATGGCCGCGGGCCAGATCGAGCGGACCGACCCCCACGAGGTCGCCGGTGCTCCGGGCGAGTTCCGGATGGAGTTGATCGCACCGCTGATTGCCGGCGGCACGAACGCCCGGGCTGCGGTGGTGCTGCGCTTCGATCCGACCGAGTTTCTGGTCGCCGCTCCGCACTCGTCTCCTGCACTGCAGTCAACCGCAGTTCATCTGGCATTTCGTCGCGGCGCGGACTCCCTGGTGGGGGCCTTCGGCGAACGCGAGCAACCCGTTGCCACGTCCGCCCTGCCAGCGGCGCTTGCGATTCGTGGCGAAAAGCCGTTCGGGCAGGCAATCGAAGGTGTCGACTTCCTGGGCAACGCCGTCATCGCCGTCGTCGTTCCGGTGGTTGAAACCGAGTGGTTCCTGACCGCACAGGTCGACCGCAGCCGCTTCATCGCCGAAGTCATGCAGGACGAGATATGGATCGCCGCCACCGGTGTACTGACGCTGCTGGGCGCCGCCGTAGCAGGCTTCCTCTCACGTGAGCGCCGGGCTCTGGCGGTGGCTCGTGCCGAACAGGCCACGCAGGAGGATCGCCTGCGTTCGCTGGGGCTGACGCAGGCGATTTCCGACAGTTCCAGCGACGCGATTTTCGCGAAGGACCTCGATGGTCGTTATCTGTTGTGCAACCCGAAAGCCGCTCGGCTGATCGGTCGTCCAGCAGAGGACATCGTCGGTCACGACGACCGCGACTGGTTCCTACCCGAAGTGGCTGCCGACGTGATGGAGAGAGACCGGCGGGTAGTCACTGAGGAACGGAACGTAACTTATGAGCAAACGTTTCCTGCCGGCAGCAGCTTCGTCACGTTCCTGGCCACCAAGGGGCCGTTGCGCGACGCCTCCGGCGCCATCGTGGGCGTGTTCGGCGTTTACCGCGACATCACCGAACGCAAGCGATCCGAGGAGGCGCTGCTGCACAGTGAAGCCACCAACCGAACCATCCTTTCTTCGCTGGGCGATGGGATGTTCATCGCTCAGGATCGGCGCTTCGTGTTCGCCAACCCGGCATTGCCCGCCATGCTGGGTTACACGCCTGAGGAGTTCGTCGGTCTGCCCTTCGAAAGCGTGATCGCGCCCGAGTACCTCGACGTCTGGACCGAACGCTACGAGCAGCGCATCGGCGATGGCGTCGAGCCTCGAAAGCAATACGACTTGCCGTTTCTCAAGCGTGGTGGCAACGCCTCGGTGTGGGTCGAACTGCGCGCCAATCGATTCGTCCACGAGGGCCGCCCCGCCGTGCTGGGACTGATCCGCGACATGACCGAACGCCGACTTGCCGAGGTGGCGCTGAGAGACGTCTCCGAACTGGTGCAGGCGGTCCAGGATTCGCTGCCGGAGCAGTTGGCCGTGCTGGATGCGAAAGGGATCATCGTCGCCGTCAATGCGGCTTGGCGGGAGTTCGCAGCCGCCAACTCGGGCGAGGTCGGTTCGCCGATGGCCGTGCTGTGTATGGGCGTCAATTACCTGGACGTCTGCCAATCGGCGCAAGGTCCCGGCAGCGAGGGCGCCTCGGATGCCGCAGAGGGCATCGCCGCCGTGCTTGACGGAAGCCTGCGTCTGTTCACGCAGGAGTACCCGTGTCACACCGCAGTCCAGGATCACTGGTTCTCGCTCTCGGTCACGCCATTGCGCACCAGCCGTGGTGGCGCGGTCGTGGTGCATTCAGACATCACCCAGCGCCGCTTGGCAGAGGATGCGCTGCGCGCCAGCGAGGCGCTGTACCGGTCGATGGTGACCGCCCTCGACGAGGGCATTCTGGTCGTCGGCGTCGATGGCATCGTGAAGGCGCTCAACCAGAAGGCCGTGACGTTCTTCGGGATGGATTTGACCGGTTTGCAGCTTGCTGACGCCTTGGTCAAATGGCGGCCGGTGCGAGTCGACGGGTCGACGCTCCCTCCTGAAGAGAGACCGATACAGCGGTCCCTGGTGACGGGTCTGCCCTGCGATGACATGCTGATAGGCATGGTCCATCCGGAGCGCGGGCTGCGCTGGCTGTTGGTGAACGTCGAACCGGTGCGAGACGAGCACACGCAGGCGATGTCGGCTGTGGTCGCGTCGTTCAGCGATGTCACCGAGCGCCATGCGGCGGAACAGCTGCTGCGCAAGCTGTCGATGGCGGTCGACCAGAGCCCGATTTCGATCGTCATCAGCGACATGCAGGACCGGATCGAGTACGTCAACGCGGCATTCAGCGTCGTCACGGGGTTCAGCGCGGCAGAGGCTGTCGGCGCGTACCGACACCGGCTGCAGCCCGACCGGCTCGATCCGGAGCGCTATCGGGACAAGCACGAGGCGCTGCTCAGGGGCGACACCTGGTCCGGCGAAGTCACTGCACGGCGCAAGACCGGCGAGCCGTATGACGAGTTCGTGCGGGCGGCACCGGTTCGCCAGCCCGACGGCTCGATCACGCACTTCCTGTCGCTGGGCGAGGACATCACGCAGCACAAGCGGATCAGCGCCGAGCTCGACGAGCATCGACATCACCTTCAGGAGATGGTCGACCAGCGCACTGCGCAGCTTCAGTCGCTGAACAGCGCCTTGGTCGAGAGCGAACGCTTCATCCACACCGTGGCCGACAACCAGCCGAGCTTGCTGGCCTACTGGGACAAGAACCTTCGGTGCCTGTTCGCGAACCGGGCCTACCGCGAATGGTTCGGCTGTCCGGACGGTGCGATGGATCGGCTGGCGCCCACCGTGCTGCTCAAGGGCGAGTGGCAGGCGGATCAGCAGGTTTTCCTGGATGACGTGCTGGCCGGCGAATCGCGACAGGTTCAGCGGCTGTTCACCGATCCGAACGGTCAGGTGCTGCACGGTCTGGTCACGTTCACCCCCGACATCGTCGATGGTGTTGTGCTCGGCTTCCTTGTCGTGGTGTCGGACATCACCGAAATCAAGCAAGCCGAGCTGCGCCTGCGCGAGGTCAACGCGGCGCTCTTGGAGTCGCGCGACAGGGCTGAGGCCGCCAACCGCGCCAAGAGCGCCTTCCTGGCCAACATGAGTCACGAGATCCGCACACCGATGAACGCCATCATCGGACTGACGCATCTGCTGAGGCGCGACGCCCAGGATGTGCTGGAGAGCGAGCGGCTGGGCAAGGTCTCCGACGCTGCCAATCATCTGCTGCACGTGATCAACGACATCCTCGACCTGTCGAAGATCGAGGCCGGCAGGGTCGAGCTCGAGCAGGTAGATTTCTCACTGAAGGCGCTGATTTCCCGAACGCGCGAACTGGTGCTCGACCTCGCGAAGACCAAGGGTCTGACGGTGTCGGTCGATCTCGACCACCTGCCAGATGCCCTGCGTGGTGATCCGACCCGCCTGTCGCAGGCGTTGATCAATCTGCTGAGCAACGCGGTGAAGTTCACCGACCACGGCGGCGTTGCCCTCAGCGGAGAACTGCTCGAACAAGATGCCGAGTCCGTGCTGATTCGATTCGCCGTGCGCGACACCGGCATCGGCGTCCCGCCGGAGGCACTGGGTCACCTGTTCCAGGCCTTCGAGCAGGCCGACAGCTCCACCACACGTCGCTTCGGTGGCACCGGTCTCGGGCTGGCCATCACCAGGCGCCTGGCTGTCCTGATGGGCGGCGATGTGGGTGTCAGCAGCGTGGTCGGCGCCGGTAGCGAATTCTGGTTCACCGCCCGCCTGGCGGTCGGGACGGCGATCCATCCGGAGTTGGCAGCAGTGGATCGCAACCACGAAGGGACGGTGCCGATGGGGCAGGGTCTGGCCGGCCGACTGCTGCTGGTCGAGGACAACCCGGTGAACCGCGAACTTGCGCTCGAGTTGCTCCAGTCGGTCGGTGTGCAGGCAGAGGTCGCGGTCGACGGCCTGGAGGCGCTCGAACGAATCCGCAGCAGCAGCTTCGATCTGATCCTGA
The DNA here is from genome assembly GCA_030654805.1 of Burkholderiaceae bacterium. GTDB lineage: Bacteria > Pseudomonadota > Gammaproteobacteria > Burkholderiales > Burkholderiaceae_C > PBB1. The sequence goes on along the minus strand of JAURWR010000039.1, from coordinate 55,319 downwards.
TGGACGTGCAGATGCCGCGCATGGACGGCCTGGAAGCCACTCGCCGCATACGCCAGCTGCCCGCTGGCGCGACAGTCCCGATCATCGCAATGACCGCCAACGCATTCGGCGAGGACCGCGCCGCCTGTCTGGCCGCCGGCATGAACGACCATGTGGCCAAGCCGGTCGATCCTGCGAAGCTGTATGCGGCGTTGCAGCGTTGGCTGCCCCAGAACGCCGTTGCTGTGGTCGAGGCGTCGGGCCTGATCCACGCCGATCAACCGCTCGAACCGGCAGGCCAGGCCACCCTGCCGTCGGTGGTGGGCCTCGACGCCGAGCGCGGTGTCGGCCACCTCGGAGGTCGGGTCGATCTGTACCGACGTGTTCTGCGTCAGTTCGTGCGGCACTACGGCGACGGCATCGGTGCATTCGAGGACAGCTTGACGGTCGACGATCCGGCTTCGGTGCAGGCCGCCGCCCATTCGGTCAAGGGCGCATCGGCGACGATCGGCGCCGTTCGCCTGTCGCAGCTGGCGCACGACCTTGAAGCTGCCGCTGCTGCTCGTCTCCCGATTGAAGAGCTCGAAGCGGGCTGTTCCGCGATGATGCGCGAGCTGGAATCGCTGGTGGCGGCCCTTCGAGAAAGCCTGACGAACACCGAGAGCCTGCCGATGTCTCTGGATGGCAACGCGCCGAACAGCGACGACCTCGATCGCCTGGAGCGCCTGCTACAGAGCGCCGATTACCGCTCGGTCAGCGAGTTCCGGCAGCTCGCGCCTTCACTGCGCCGTCACTACGGAGCTGCCGTCGCCGAAATCGGCACGTGCCTGCGCAACTTTGAATACGAGCGCGCACTCGCGCTGCTGCGGGCCTTCCGCGTGGAAGATCTGCGCTAGCGGCTGCATGGCTGTGCGGGGCTGGAAGCTTCGCGCCGCCGTGGAGAGATCCCCCGCACCGGTACCTCACGGCGCCAGCGAAAGTGTGTAGTTGCCGCTGCTGCCAGTGGTCCGAAGCACGCGTGCCACCAGGATCACGGCAGCCGATCCACCGTTGGAGACCGTGATCTGCTGCTGGCGGCCCGTCACCCCGGGTGACAGCAGCAATTGCCTGCCGTTTGCCATGTAGAGGCCGAAGCCGAAGCCGGATGTCGCGCCGGCCTTGAGGATGAAGGTGACCTTCTTGCCCGGTTGCACCGAGAACTGGTAGTAGTCGGTATCGACGCTGCTGCTGATGGAGCCCGAGACGACGGTGGACAGCGCGGAGATCTTCTGTGCCGTGGCGATGCTGTTGTTCGGCTCGGCCTCTTTCATGGAGGTCACACCGGGGTTCGGCGCAGGGGCGGGGGTTGGCGTCGGCGCGGGTGTCGGCGTCGGCGCGGGCGAAGGAGACGGTGCTGCTGGGGGTGTCGCACCGAGCGCCGCGACGGCGAGAGATACCGCCGCATTCGCGTCGACGATGCCTGCACCGCAGCCGGTGCAGGCAGCCGGGAAGGCGCGGGCGCTGGACTTGAGCATCGCGGCGATCTGGTCGGGCGTCAGTGCGGGGTTGACCGACAGCATCAGTGCCGCGACGCCGCTGACCACCGGTGTGGCCATCGAGGTGCCCATGTAGTAGGCGTAGCTGTCGGCGCCCGGCGTGGTGCTTCCCGCGTTGAGTGTTGACAGCAGGCCCGCGCCAGAGTCGCCGCCCGGTGCTGCCACGGTGACATTGGTGCCGAAGTTCGAGTACGACGCCTTGCCGCCGGTCTTGCCGGTGGCGGCCACCGCGATGACGCCGGCGCAGTTGGCCGGGGAACTGCCGCTCGCGTTGGTGTTGCCGTTGCCCGCCGCGACGATGACTGCGGCGCCTTTGACGCGGGCGGCGTTGATCGCGTTCTGCGATGTGAGATCGCAGGCCCCACCACCGCCGAGGGACAGGTTGATGACCTTGGCCGGGTTGGGGTTCTGCGGCAAGCCGCTCACCGTTCCACCTGCGGCCCAGACGATCGCGTCGGCCACGTCCGATGTGTAGCCGCCGCAGCGGCCGAGCGCGCGCAGCGGAAGGATGCGCGCCGCGTAGGCCACGCCGGTGACACCGACACCGTTGCCGCCGGCCGCCGCAGCGAGTCCGGAGACATGGGTGCCGTGCCATGAACTGCTGGTGGCTGGCGAGCCTGCGCCGCACGCGCCGGCGGGCGCAGCATCGCCAGGGTCGGCAGCGTCCGCATCGCGGCCGCTGCCATCGGCACCGATGGTCGCGTTGGTGACGAAGTCATAACCCGGCAGCAGCTTCGAAACCAGATCGGCGTGCGGCCGGACCCCGGTGTCGATCACCGCGATGGTCACGCCGTTGCCTGTGGCCTTGTCCCACGCAGCGGGAGCACGAATGCCCCCCGTCACGTCCGACAGCGCCCACTGCTGCGGGTACATCGTGTCGTTGGGCACGTACATCGGTTGCAGGATGCGGTCAGGCTCAACGTATTCGATGTCCCCGTCGCCGCTGCGCAGGCTTTGCATCAGATTGTCGAGTTCGCCCCGATTCATGCGGCGGCTGATCTGCATCACCTGGCTGCCGTTGTGCATGCGTCGCAGTGCGGCGAGCTGAACGCCCTGGCGGTTGCCCGCGACCGCAACGGCGTTGCGCGAACGCGCCGACGTCGTTGCGGTCGTGCTCGTGCTGATGCTCGTGCGGTACTTGATGATCAGGCGGTCGGTGCTGGTCAGCGACTCCACGGTGACCGTTGCCTGCGGTGCGGGCGTGGCACCTTCGTTGACGCGGCCCTGCGCCGGGCCAGCGACGATGCACACCGTGGTCGCGAGGATCACCGGTGTCGAGAGAAGATGGCGCAATTTCATGGAAATGCCTCGTGAGTTTCGAGGCCAGCCCGCGATGGCGGACCGGCAGCCCCGCTGCCGTGGCGCTGTGCGCTGTAGGCCGGAGGCTTTGCGTCCCACGCTTTCACGTGGTTTGCGGAAATGAATGAACGAATTGTTATCGGGAACTCGCGTTTCGAGCCCGGGTTCCGGTGCGCGTGCAGGCCGAGTCCGAGACATCCTGCGCACAGGTCGCGTGAATCGGAGGGCGTGGGTGGCAGCGCTGCGTTGTTTTTTTCGCCCACACAATTCGCGGCATGACATCTGCCCCGCATGAGCTCGATCCGGCATCGACCCCACTCTCGCCGTCCGTCGATGCCGCCGCCGTCGGTTTTTCCGAAGCGCTGCGCTTCTGGCTGAAGCTCGGCTTCATCAGTTTCGGCGGCCCGGCAGGGCAGATCGCGATCATGCACAGCGAGCTGGTCGAGCGCCGCCGCTGGATCAGCGAGAAGCGTTTCTTGCATGCGTTGAACTACTGCATGGTGCTGCCGGGCCCCGAGGCGCAGCAGCTTGCCACCTACATCGGCTGGCTGATGCACCGCACCTGGGGCGGCATCGTCGCCGGCGCGCTGTTCGTGCTGCCGTCGCTGTTCATCCTGATCGCGCTGTCGTGGATCTACCTGCGCTTCGGCGACGTGCCGGTGGTGGCCGGCATCTTCTATGGCATCAAGCCGGCGGTGACCGCGCTGGTGGTGCACGCGGCGCACCGCATCGGCAGCCGCGCGCTGAAGAATGGCTGGATGTGGGGCATCGCCGCCGCCGCCTTCGTTGCGATCTTCGCACTGCACGCGCCGTTTCCGCTGATCGTGCTGGGTGCCGCGCTGATCGGCCACTTCGGCGCCCGGCTCGCGCCGCAGGTGTTCGCGCTCGGTGGTGGCCATGGCAGCGCGAAGAAGCACTATGGCCGCGCGCTGATCGACGACGACACGCCGACACCGGCGCACGCGCTGTTCCGCCGCCGCCGGCTGTTGACGGTGCTCGCGATCGGACTCGGCCTGTGGGCTGCGGCGATGGCGGTGCTGCTGGCCACGCAGGGCGTGCAGGGCACGCTGACGCAGATGGGCTGGTTCTTCACCAAGGCCGCACTGCTGACCTTCGGCGGTGCCTACGCGGTGCTGCCCTACGTCTACCAGGGCGCGGTCGAGCAGCACCAGTGGCTGAGCGGCGCGCAGATGATCGACGGCCTCGCGCTCGGCGAGACCACGCCGGGCCCGCTGATCATGGTGGTGGCGTTCGTCGGCTTCGTCGGCGGCTGGCTGAAACCGATGTTCGGCCCGGATGCGCTGTTCCTGGCCGGCGCGGTCGCCGCCACGGTGGTGACCTTCTTCACCTTCCTGCCGTCGTTCGTGTTCATCCTGGCCGGCGGACCGCTGGTCGAGGCGACGCACGGCAAGCTCGGCTTCACCGCGCCGCTGTCGGCGATCACCGCCGCCGTGGTCGGCGTGATCCTGAACCTGGCGCTGTTCTTCGCGTACCACGTGCTGTGGCCGCAGGGCTTCGGCGGGCACTTCGATGCGGTGTCGGCACTGATTGCAGCTGCGGCGGCCGTGGCGTTGTTCCGGTTCAAGGTCGGCGTGATGCCGCTGCTCGGTGCCTGCGCGATGGTCGGCCTCGGGGTCACGCTGCTGGCGCCCGGTCTGCGCTGAACGACGCGGCCGCATGGACACGCTGCCGATCCGCCTGCTGCCCGGCCAGGATCTGCGCCGGGCGCTCGAGGAGGCCGTGGCTGCGCGCGGCTGTCGTGCGGCCTTCGTGCTGTCGGGCATCGGCAGCCTGGCGCCGGCCGTGCTGCGTCTGGCTGGCGCAAGCGAGGTCAGCACCATCGATGGCGATGTCGAGATCCTGACCCTCTCCGGCAGCATCGCGCCACACGCGTCGCACCTGCACGCCAGCGTGTCCGACGCCGGCGGTGTGGTGGTCGGCGGGCACGTGGCGCAGGGCTGCACCGTGCGCACGACTGCCGAGGTGCTGCTGGCGTTGCTGCCCGACTGGACTTTCTCGCGCGAACCCGATGCGACGACCGGCTACGACGAACTGGTCGTGCGCCGGGGCGACGCCGGGCCACGCGCCTGAGCACGCGCCGCGAAGATCGCTTTGCACCGATGGACCGGGTCGATTGCGTCGTCATCGGGGCCGGGGTCATCGGTCTGGCGTGTGCACGGGCCATCGTCCAGGCCGGTCTCGACGTCGTGATCGTCGAGCGCGAGGCTGCTTTCGGCACCGGCGTGTCGGCGCGCAGCAGCGAGGTCATCCATGCCGGCCTGCACCACGCCCCAGGCAGCCGCAAGGCGCAGTGGTGCGTGCGCGGTGCGCGGCTGCTGTACGACTACTGCGAGGAGCGCGGCATCGCCCATCGCCGCTGCGGCAAGCTGCTGGTGGCCACGCGCGATGCCGACATCGGGGCGCTCGAAGCGCTGCGGGTGCAAGGTCTCGCGAACGGCGTCGACGGCCTGGCGTGGTTGACCCGTGCGCAGGCGCAAGCGATCGAACCGGAGCTGGACTGCGTCGCCGCACTGTCATCGCCCTCGAGCGGAATCGTCGACAGCCACGGCCTGATGACCGCGCTTCTCGGTGATGCCGAACGCTGCGGGGCGCTGCTGGCGGTCGCCAGCGAGATCCTCGGCGCGGTGCGCGAAGGTGAGCTGTGGCGGATTCGGGTCAGGGCAGGGGGCACCGACTGCGGATCATCGGCATCGGCCCCCGCCGATTTCGAGTTGCATTCACGCTGGGTCATCAACGCAACCGGCCTCGATTCACAGGCGGTGGCCGCATCGATCGAAGGCTTTCCGGCGTCGGCCATCCCGCCTCGTCACCTGGCCCGGGGGCACTACTTCTCGCTGGCCGGCCGCTCGCCGTTCTCGCGGCTGATCTACCCGATGCCGGTCGACGGGGGCCTCGGTGTGCACCTGACGCTGGACCTTGGCGGGCAGGCCCGATTCGGCCCCGACGTCGAGTGGCTCGACGGTGTCACGCCAGCCGCCACGTCCGGCCGCGACCTCGACTACAAGGTCGACGCGACCCGCGCCGATGCGTTCACGGCGCAAGTGCGCCGCTACTGGCCGCGCCTTCCGGATGGCGCGCTGGCGCCGGGATACAGCGGCATCCGGCCCAAGCTGAGCGGGCCGGGCAAACCGGCGGCCGACTTCCGGGTCGACGGCCCCGCCGATCACGGATGCCCGGGCGTCGTACAGCTGTTCGGTATCGAGTCGCCGGGGCTCACTTCATCGATGGCGATCGCCGAATTCGTGGCTGCCACGGTGGCACGGGGTTCGATTGCGTGAATCATTGGTGCACTACATTCACCGAAATGAGCAGAGTTCGTCCCGCAATACGAGAGATTCTGAGTGGGCGTTGTGTCAAAAAATAGTCACACAGAAAAATGTCTTTGGAGCCTGGGTTGGGTGCGGTGTTCACGCCGACAACTCAGCCGGGTGTCGCCTGACCTGTCCAGTCCGCGCCGAAATTCCTCCGTGGGAGTTCACGTTGAACGTCACCGATCCACCCGAAACCGCACTCGCCGTAGATACCTCGATCCCGTTCTGGCGGCGCGCGATCAGCCTCCCGCAAAGTAGCGGGCTCCCTGAAACCACGCTCGGTGCAAGCGCCGGAATCGGACAACCGGTGCCTTCGTTGTTGCTGGTCGACGACGACCCCGCCACCATCCAGGTGCTGGCCCACATGCTGGCCGGGCTGGGCCACCTGCGCTTCGCGCTGTCGGCTGCCGATGCGCTGAACCTGGCGCACGAATCGGTGCCCGATGTGGTGCTGGTCGACGCTGAAATGCCAGGCATGAACGGCTTCGATTTCTGCGCGACGATGAAGGCCGACCCTGATCTGGCTGAGGTGCCCGTGATTTTCGTCAGCGGTCACGGCCACGTCGAAACCGAAGTCGCCTGCTTTGCCGTGGGGGCCGCCGATTTCATCCGCAAGCCGCCTGCGGCCGAGGTCGTCGTGGCACGCGTGCGCACGCAGCTGCGTCTCAAGGCCCTGTCCGATGCGTTGCGTCGCGAGGCACTGGTGGACGGGCTCACCGGCTTGGCCAACCGGCGACGCTTCGACGACCAGTTGCGAATCGAATGCGACCGCGCGCTGCGAAGCGGTGAGCCGCTCTCGCTGCTGATGATCGACGTCGACCACTTCAAGCGCTTCAACGATCGCTACGGCCATCCGGCGGGCGATGCCTGCCTGCGAGGCGTGGCCATCGCGATACAAGGGCTGGTCAGCCGGCCTGCCGATCTGGTCGCACGGTACGGAGGCGAGGAGTTCGTGATGCTGCTTCCCCAGACCAAGGCGTCCGGCGCCACGCACCTGGGCGATCTCGTGGTCAAGGCGGTGGAGGCGCTGCGCATTGCGCACGACGTTTCCCCTTCAGGCCCGGTGGTCACGGTCTCGGTCGGTGTCGCCACAACCCTCTGTAGCGCCGATGGTGGTTGCACTCCGGCTTCGCCGGCGGCGCTGGTGAACGCGGCCGATCAGGCGATGTACACCGCCAAGGCAACAGGCCGCGGACAGAGCTGCACCTACGTCCCGAGCAGCGCCATCGCCCATCTGTCGTACAACATTTGAGCAGGCCTGCGGCGATGCCCTCTGCTGGCGTGGTCAAGCATCGGCGGTGGGTGCCGGCCGGCGTCGTGCTGGTTCTCGGTCTGTTGCTGGCCGGGCTGGCAGCGCGGTGGCAGGCTCGCGACAACGCCTCTCGGGTCGAGTTGACCTTGCAGACCACGGGCGCTTCGATCGCCGATCAGCTGGCCAAGCGCCTGCAGCTTTACGAAAACGGCCTGCGTGGTGCCCGCGGCGCGGTGATCGCGGCCGGGATCGACACGCTGCGACGGGAGACATTTCGTACCTACCACGAGTCGCTCGACGTCGACCGGCAGTTTCCTGGTGCGCGGGGCTTCGGCTTCATTCGCCGCGTGGCTGTGGACAGCGAGGCTGGCTTTCTCGCCAAGGCACGACGCGACGGTGCGCCTGAGTTCAAGATCCGCCAGCTCGAGCCCTATGGCGGCGAGCGTTACGTCATCCAGTACATCGAGCCGGTCGACCGAAACCAGGCTGCGGTGGGCCTGGACATCGCCTCCGAAGCGAATCGCCGCGCGGCAGCGCAGCAGGCGGCCAGCGGCGGGCAAGCGGCGATCACGCGGCCGATCACCTTGGTGCAGGCCACGGGACAGGCGCAGCGGTCGTTCCTGCTCCTGCTGCCGGTGTACCGACCCGGACTCCGCTGACCAACGAGCAGGAGCGCTGGGAGGCACTCGTCGGCTGGACCTATGCGCCACTTCTGATCGACGAAGTCCTGCGCGACCTCGATCTGCGGCAAGGTGAGGTGACGCTTGCGCTGGACGAACTCACCGATCGGACCGAGCGGTTCCACGGTTCAGCCGATCAGCGGGCCGCGCCGGGTTCTGTCGGTGCCCTGCAGATCGAGCGCCAGATCTTCGGGCGACTCTGGCGCGTGAGCCTTCAGCCGCAGCCACTGTTCTTCGCGCGGCTCCATCTGGTCAACCCCGTCAATGTGTTCGCCATGGGTTTGCTGTTGTCGTTGCTGGCTTCGGCGCTGTTGCTGGCTTACGAGTCCGGCCGCCGTCGGCGTGTCGAGGTCCTGGCGGGGCAGCAGCGCCTGGCCGCGCTGACCGAACGCGCCAGTGACGCCATCGTGGCGGAGTCGCTGGACGGCATCGTCACCAGCTGGAACCGAGCCGCCGAGAAGTTGTTCGGCTGGCACGCCGTGGAGGCGATCGGTCGGTACGCACCCGACTTGCTGTTGTCGGCACCATTGCGTGCTGCAGACCAACCGTTGCGTGCGCGGGTGTTTGCAGGCGAAATGCCCGACCCGGCCGAATCGGTTGGCGTTCACCGCAACGGTGATTCGATGGTCATTTCGATGGCCGTCTCGCCCATTCTCTCGACCGATGGTCGGATGGTCGGATTGGGCCGACTGATCCGTGACATCCGCGCGGAGAAGCAAGCTGAACTGACTCGTCGTCAGTTCACCGAGTCACTGGAGCGAGAGGTTGGCGAGCGAACCGCCGCACTCGAGACGGCCCGCCGTGACCTGCAAACGCTGCTCGACGTACTGCCCTCGATGGTGGGCTACTGGGATCGCGATCTGTGCAACCGATTCGCGAATCAGGCATACGCACGATGGTTCGGTGTTCCGTCGAACGAGATGCCGGGACGGCACTTGCAGTCGTTGCTGGGCGATGAATTGTTCGAGCAGAACCGTCACCACGTGGAGCGAGTGCTGGCCGGCGAGCCACAAACCTTCGAGCGCACGATCCCGATGCCTGACGGTGCGGGCCAGCGGCATTCGCTCGCGCATTACCTTCCGGACGTGGTGGACGCAGAGGTTCGTGGGTTCTACGTGCTGGTCCACGATGTGTCCGAGATTCATGAGGGCCGCAGGCGACTCGCCGACGCGCTGCGAGAAATCGCGATCCTGCTCAACACCGTGCGAACGCATGCCTTGTTCTTCCAGGTCGACCTGGAAGGCCAGATCCTTGAAATCAACGACCGCTACTGCGAGTTGACAGGCTACGGTCGCGAGGAACTGCTCGGCCAGTGCTTCGGCCTGCTCAACTCGGGTGTCCATCCGCCAGAGTTCTGGGCGGCCATGTGGGCCAGCATCGAATCAGGGGAGGCATGGCGCGGCGACATCTGCAATCGTGCCAAGAACGGCTCGCTGTTCTGGGTGGACAGCATCCTCGCGCCGATCGCAGGGGCCGATGGCCGCGTCGAGCGCTACATCGGCATCAGCAGCGACGTGACGGCCAGCAAGGCCGCCGCCGCTCTGCTGACGCAGGAGCGACAGCGTCTCGACAACATCCTGCGGGGCACGAACGTCGGCACCTGGGACTGGAACGTGCGGACCGGCGAGACGCGCTTCAACGAACGCTGGGCCGAGATGATCGGCTACACGCTGGCCGATCTCGCACCGCGTAGCAACGAGATCTGGATGAGAGGCGTCCATCCCGATGATCTGGTGCGCGCGGCCGAGGCGCTGCAGCGGCACTTCGTCGGAGAAGCGGACCATTACGAATGCGAGTTGCGCATGCGCCACCAGGACGGACACTGGATCTGGGTGCTGGACCGCGGCCGCGTCTCGAGCCGGACGGCCGACGGCCAACCCGAGTGGATGCACGGCACCTACCAGGACATCACCGAACGCCACGCCGCCGACAACGCGCTGCGCTCGGCCACCCTCGCTGCCGAAGCCGCCAGCGAGGCCAAGAGCAGCTTCCTGACCAACATGAGCCACGAGATCCGCACGCCACTCAATGCGGTGATCGGCCTGACCTACCTGCTCGAGCACAGCCGGCTCGATGCCGAACAGCGCGGCTTCGTAGGCAATATCCAGCTGGCCGGCCGCTCTCTGATGGACCTCATCAACAAGGTTCTGGATCTCGCCAAGATCGAGGCTGGCGAGACCGCGCTGGACATCCAACCGTTCGAGCTGTCTCGGCTGATCGACGGACTGGTGGCCGTGTTCGGGAGTCAGGCCCGGGCGAAGGGACTCGAGTTCACGGTCAGCCTGCCGCCCGGATTGCCGCGTCGACTGAAAGGCGACGCGTTGCGCCTGCGGCAGGTGCTGACCAACCTGCTCGGCAATGCGATCAAGTTCACCGAGCAGGGGGGCGTGGCGCTGGTCCTGGAAATTATTGAAAGCGACGCCGCACCGCAGGTGATGCTGCGTTGCGCGGTGAAGGACACCGGCATCGGCATCGATCCCGAGATGCAGGAATTTCTGTTTCAGCCCTTCACGCAGGCCGACGTGTCCACCGCACGGCGCTACGGTGGTACGGGGCTGGGCCTGTCCATCGTGCGGCATCTGGCAGGGCTGATGGGCGGCCAGACTGGGGTGGTCAGCGAGGCAGGGCAAGGCAGTGAGTTCTGGGTGACGATTCCGCTGGATCGTGTGGATGACGAGAACACCAGCGGTGGATCGCCTGGGGCGCTGCGGGTGCTGCTGGTCGATGGCGAGCCGACCCGCCGTGAGTCGCTGGTCTCGCTGATGGCATCACTCGGCTGGCGAGTCGATGTGGCGGACAGCGGTGCGGCGGCCATCGAGCAGCTGAATTCCCACCGGAGCGACGACAGGCTCCCTCACATCTTGATCATCCATGGGGGCGGGCGCAGCTTTGCCTCTGATCCGAAAGGGGAGTCCCCGCTGCTGAACGCAGTGGCGGAGATAGCCGCTCCGCTTCGTCCCGCCACCTTGTTCATCAATCGATCCGACGAGACGATCCTTCCCGACGAGGCATGGCGATTTGATGGAATGTTGCGCCGGCCTGCCGATCCGTCGAGCCTGTTCAATGCCGTCGATGCCGCCGTGATGCGCCGAAACGGCGACGTGGACAAGGTGATCCAGGCCACCCGCCTGGAAGGCTCCGGCGTGCTGTGGCTGCCCGGCGTCCGGGTGCTGGTTGTCGATGACAGCGACATCAACCGCGATGTGGCCTCACGCGTGCTGGCACGCGAGGGCGCGATCGTCACCGCTGCCGGCAGCGCCATCGAAGCCCTCGACATGCTGCGCCAGTCCCCGGGCGAATTCGACATCGTGCTGATGGATGTTCAGATGCCTGGCATCGACGGAAACGAAGCCACGCGCCGTCTGCGCAGCGGACTCGGGCTGACAGACCTGCCGGTGATCGCGCTGAGTGCCGGCGCGCTGCAGTTGGAGAAGCAGCGCGCGCTCGACTCCGGCATGGATGACTTCCTCCTCAAGCCACTCGAACCCGACACGCTGACGCGCGCGGTGCGTCGACATGTCGAGCGGGCGCGAGGCGTCCCGCTGCTGGTGCGGCTGCGAGCAGGGTCCGAGCGTTTGCCGCAGGAGTCTTCATGGCCGCAGATCGACGGCATCGACGTGAACGCCGTGCGCACCCGGCTCGACGATGATCTGTCGCTCTACACCCGCCTGCTGCGGCACTTCTTCGAAGAGTTCGGTGATCTTGCTGCCCCCGATTCGGTGCCAGGAAGGCTGCCTGACCAAGAGGCTGTCGCGGCACGCATGCACAAGCTGTCGGGCAGTGCCGGCTCGCTGGGTGCGCACGTCGTGATGAGCGCCGCCAGGGCGACCGAGCGGGCCCTGCGAGCCAATGTGCTGGTCACCTCGGACGGCGCGGGCGAGGACGTCTCGGCGACGCTGAGCGACCTGCGCCTGGCGATGCGGCAATTGATGGACGTCGCCATCCCGTGGCTGGCGCAGGCGGACGAGCGACCCGAAGACCTTTCGACGACGACTGATGCTGCGTTCGTCGATCCGCAAGCCTTGTCCCGGTTGCGCAGCCAGCTTCGCAACCAGGATCTGGCGGCACTCGCGAGCTGCGCCGAACTGGCACCGGTGCTGCGTCGATCCTGGGGCGCGGAGCGCTTCGCGAAGCTGCAAACCGCCGTGGACCGACTCGACTTTCGCGCCGCGCTCGCACTGTTGACCCGGTTCGAGGCCGGGCCTGCTGTGGACCGCGCTGCTCATTGAACCGGTGTCGCCGGCCCGCGCGGTGCTGCGCGGTCAGCTCCGGTGATCCAGCCTCGCCTTGACGAAGCCACTGGCTGCGTAGCGCCGCACACCCGCGTAGTAGCGATCGGCCAGTCGCTGGACCATCAGGCTGTAGGCCTCCATCAGCTCGGGTCGGATGCTGAAGTGGTCGTAGTTGACGACCACGTCCACCCGCTTGTTCAGCGGTGACACGCGGCGCTCGACCTCGGCCTCGATCGCGTCGATGTCGAGTGCGCTGTCGACGGCCAGGCCCTCGAAGTTGATGAACAGCATCTGGCTGCGCTCGTCGAAATCGATGCGCTGCGAGATCGGCAGCGCCAGCATGCGCTCCCGCAGGTTCATCGGCGCATCGGCAAACAGGGCCGGATCCATCAATCGCAGCTGCGGGCTGATCGCCGGCTTGAAGCCCATCTGAGACAGGATGTGGCGGTCGATGTCGATGCCGGGCGCGATCTCGATCAGCTCCAGCCCGCCGGCATCCGCGAGGCGGAACACGCAGCGCTCGGTCACGTACAGCACCCGTTGCTTGTTCTTTCGGGCGCGTTCGCCGCTGAAGGTGCGGTGCTCGACCTCGCGCACGAACTTGACGCATGTGCCTTCGCTGTCGATGTGCACCTTGCCGCCCTCGACGCGCACCTGCAAGTCACCTGCCGTGAAGGTGCCCACAAACACCACCGCCCGCGCCGACTGGCTGATGTTGATGAAGCCACCGGCGCCTGCCAGTCTCGGTCCGAACTTGCTGACGTTGAGGTTGCCCTGCTCGTCGGCCTGCGCGAGGCCCAGCACCGCGATGTCGAGCCCACCACCGTCGTAGAAGTCGAACTGGCTCGGCTGGTCGATGACCGCCTGGGTGTTGACCGCCGCGCCGAAATTCAGCCCGCTGGCCGGGATGCCGCCAATCACGCCCGGCTCGGCCGTCAGCGTCAGCAGGTCGATCACCTCTTCCTCGGCCGCCACGTCGGCGACGCCCTCGGGCATGCCGATGCCGAGGTTGACGACCGCGTTGCGCGTCAGTTCCAGCGCGGCGCGGCGCGCGATCAGCTTGCGCGCGTTCATCGGCATCGGCTCCAGCGTGCTCATCGGCACGCGGATCTCGCCGGCAAAGGCGGCGCTGTAAGGCGTGACGAAGGTCTGCATGTGGTGCTCGGGCTTTTCGGCCACGACGACGCAGTCGACCAGCACGCCGGGGATCTTGACCTGCCGCGGGTTCAGCGAGCCGCGCTCGGCGATGCGCTCGACCTGCGCGATGACCAGGCCGCCGCTGTTGTGTGCGGCCATCGCGATCGCCAGTGCCTCCAGTGTCAGCGCCTCGCGCTCCATCGTCAGGTTGCCATCGGGGTCGGCGGTGGTTGCGCGGATGATGCCGACGTGGATCGGGAAGGCCTTGTAGAACAGCACCTCCTCGCCGTCGATCTCCATCAACCGCACCAGGTCTTGTGTCGTCGCGTCGTTGACCTTGCCGCCGCCGAAGCGCGGGTCGACGAAGGTGCCCAGTCCGATGTGGCTCAGCGTGCCCGGCTTGCCGGCCGCGATGTCGCGGAACAGGTGCGAGATCACGCCCTGCGGCAGGTTGTAGGCCTCGATCTCGCCGGACAGGGCCAGCGCCTGCAGCTTGGGCACCAGGCCCCAGTGCCCTCCGACCACGCGCTTGACCAGACCCGGGTGACCGAAGTGGTTCAACCCGCGATCCTGGCCGTCGCCCTGGCCGGCCGCATAGACCAGCGTCAGGTCTCGGGGCGAGCCTTTGCCGGTCTCGGCCTGGATCGACAGGAAGCGGTCTTCCAGCGCGATCGCGATGCCTTCGGCAAAGCCGATGCCGACGAAGCCGCCGGTGGCCACCGTGTCGCCGTCGTGGATCAGTCGCACGGCCTCGGCAGCGCTGACGATCTTGTTCGGCCGGGCCGGGGTGTTTGCGCCGGTCTTGGCGGTGTTCAGATGCACGGAAAGTTCTCCTCGATGACGATTTCAGTCTACGAGTGGTGGAGGTTACGGTCGGTCGCGGTTATCCCTCTGTCGACGCCGCCAGACTCCGCATCACGCCGGCATGGCACGGCTCGCCGGTCATCGCGTCGAGCGGTCGACCTTGAGGGTGTCGGCCGGCATGCGCCAGCCTGTGTGCGGCGCAGTTGCACGCGTTGCGGTGTCATGACCGCCGATCATCTCAGGCGGCGACCGTCGTGAAGAAGTGCGATTGAAGACCACGCAAGATCTTTTTCGACATCCCGTCAATGGGCACGCACAGCTGCCTTGCGAAATCTCTGCAGACAGAAAATCTTCAAGCGCCGGTAGCCGATGACGGTTCCGGTCACCGCAATGGCCAGCGAGCCCAGGCTGAGCAGGACCAAGGTGACATCGCGCGCCGTCGCGAAGCGCAGAAACGAGGGCAGGTCCCAGCTGTGCAGAAGATTGAAGAGCCAGCGCCCCACCCGTTGCGAACGGTCGACACTGAGCGCCACATCGCCCGTGTACGGGTCCAGGTAGATCGACGTGCGGCCCGAATCGGCGAAATCCAACCGCAATGCCGGGAGGCGCCTCTCTGCGGCACCGTACATCGATGTCGCCTGCCGCTGGTAGTAGTACGCGTCGTACTCACCGACGGCTTGGGCTGAGCGAAGACTCGATTTCATGAGTCGAGCGCCGGCAGCCGCCAGTTGATCGTCAGCCCATCGCTCGATCACTTTGAACCCGCCTGCGTCCTGCGCGACCAGTCGCGTGGTTCCTGCCGCGCTGCGCGCCAGCAGGTAGGGCATTCCCCCCATGACTCGCCATTCGATTTCGCTGGCTGCGAAGTTCGCGTTGCGCAGCAGCATCAGGGCGCCAGAGGTGTCGATGGTGGGCCGGACCGCCCCGGGGCTGCCTTGACGATAGGCCCCCTGGTTCGGTCGCTCATCGCCGGGGTCGAAGATGCCCAGCGGATTCATCGACATCAGCCCACTGAAGATCCAGGTGATCAACACGACACCGAACGCCAGTCCAGTGATGTGATGCCAGTGCATCTGGAATGCCCGGTAGGGCGTTTTTGAACCTGACTTGTAGTGCCCGGAGAAGCGCCAGCGCCAGAGGCCCGCCAGCGCGCCGGTGAGGGCGGAAACCGTGCACACCGTGGACAGCACGATGACCAGCCAGCTCCACACCGGGTCCCTGGAACCCTCGCGAAACATGTAGAGCCAGTGCAGCCAGGCGCCGACGTAGTTCCAGTTCTGTTGCGCGAAGGGGGCGTCCATCACCACCTCGCCCGTCGTCGACGACACGTACAGCAGGGTCGCATCGGCATCGCGCATCTGGACCTTGAACAGTGGCCGGTGCGCATCCAGCGCACCCGAGTGCGTCCACCGGTCGTCGTCGATCGGTCCTTCGCCATCGGCATGCACGCCGCGCAGAAAGGTGCGGGCGCTGGTCAGCGCCGCTTCACCGTCTACCGGTGGCACGAGCCGACCGGTCACGGCATCCACCGCCAGATAGTCGCCGTTCGCTTCCTTCACAAGGTATCGCGGTTGATTGGCAACCGAGGTGAGCTTGATCTGCTGCACCTCCGACGGAGCACGGCTGCGCGCCACGGCCACCTCCACCGGTACGCAGCAGCCAGGCTGGTCCAGTGGTGGCAGCTTCTGCAGCCGTTCCTCCGGCAGCAGCCTCGGGTAGCCCACGTAAAGCATGACCATCCCGCTGAGCACCCACAGCAGCATCAGGATGCAACCGCCCACCCCGGTCCAGCGATGGACCAGGTAGACCAGGCGCTTGGCGTGCGCAGCGGTCCACATCGTGATGCGCCAGTCAGAAGCGATGGTTCAGTGTCAACTCGACCCGCCGGTCTTCGCCAACGAACCACTGGCTGGTGGTGTAGTACGAGGTCGTGAAGTAATGCTTGTCGAACACGTTGAACCCGCGCAGCGTGAGCAGCGTGTCTGGCGTGGCCTGCCACTGCAGCGCCAGGTTGGTCGTCGTGTAGGCCGGCAGCTTCAGCGTGTTGGCGTTGTCGGCATAGCGCTTGTCGACATAACGCAGGCCGCCCGAGCCGGTCCAGCCTGGAAGGAACTTCCAGCCGACCCAGACATTCGCCAGACGCTCGGGCACGTCGGTCGGGACATTGCCGTTGCGCGAGACAGCGACGCCTCCGACCGATTCCCGGAAGTCGTCATAACGAGCCCGCAGCACGGCTGCGTTCGCATCCAGCTGAACCGTCGGGGTGAGGGCCAGCGACAGCGTGCCTTCGACGCCCCTCGACGAGCGCTCGCCGACCTGCACGCGCAAAGCAGGGTTGGTCGTGTCACGCGTCAGCAGGTTCTTCTTGTTGATGTCGTAGACAGCCAGCGTCCAGTCGCCCCGCTTGTCCCAGAAGGTCTGCTTGATGCCGACTTCGACCTGTTCGCCGGTCGAGAGGCGGAAGACGCTGTTGGCAGGCGAAAGAAACAACATGGAGGCCACCGGGTCCGCAGCCTTCGAGAACTGCGCATAGACAGACAACTCCGGCTGCAGCTGGTACACCGTGCCGATCCGCCAGCCGGTATTCGAGTAGGTCTTCTCGAATGCCTTGGTGCTGGCGATCAGGTTCTTTCGAGAAATCTCGGCGTGGTCGTAGCGCACGCCGCCAACGACCGACCACTGGCTGGTCAGTTCCAGCCGGTCTTCGGCGAAGACCGAGTACTGATCGGCCTGGTTGCGGTAGCGGGGGATGAAAGGAATCTCGGTGCTGAAATAGCCCGGCACCGGATGGAACGGATCGACCGAGCCCGAGCTGCCGGTGTAGGTGTTGTTCCGGTGCCGGAACGAGCTCGTGTTGACGTCGAACCCGACCGAAACCTGGTTGGCCAGACCGAACAGGGAGCCGGTGATGGTGGCGTCGGTGGTGTTGCCGACCTGCCACTGGTCGTGCGCGATCTGGGTGTTGCCCGAACGATCGATCAGGCCGGTTCCGGCGTTGTAGGCGTAGGTCTCCGCATTGCGCCAGTAGCGATCGCTCTGGATGTGATACAGCTTGCTGCGAACGACGACCTTGCTGTTCGGCGACCACTGCGCGGACAGCTCGGTCCAGCGATCCCGGTACTTGATCTCGCTGTCGGCGACGTTGTAGTTCTTGTCCCGCAGTGCGGACAGTTGCCGACCGTTGACCAACGGCGTGCCGAAGTAGCGCATCGGGTGCTGGTTGCCCTGAGCGTGACTCAGTTTCACGCTCAGCTCCGGCGACACGTCGAGCTGGACAGCGCCCGAGAAGCTGACGTTGCGGGAATCGCCACGGTTCACCCAGCCAGCCGATCGATCGCCGCTCACGTCCAGCCGGTAGGACAGCATGTCGTTGATGGCACCGCCGCTGCCGAAGGCGAGCGCGCGTTTGCCTTCGTCACCGACCGTCGCCTGGATCTCGTTGCGAATCGGCCCGCGCGTCGGCTTCTTCGGGATGACATTCACCACGCCACCGATGGCGCCATCGCCATAGATCACCGATGCCGGACCACGCAGCACCTCGATGCGATCGATGGCCCAGGTGTCGAAGGGGAAGCTCAGGCCCACGCCACCGTACTGCCGGGTGCCGTCGTACAGGCGCATGACCGAGGTCGTGTCGATGAACCCCCGCGCCTGCAGCGAGCTGCCGCTGTTGCCCGGGTGGGCCAGGCTGCTGATCCCAGGCGATCTCGTGATGGCATCGACCAGCGAAGCGTCTCCCCGTGCCTCCAGTTGTTCGCGGGTGATGACGTCCACGCTGGCGGGCGTCTGCATCGGCGTCAGATCGAGGTTGGAGCCGGTCGATGTCGGACGACCCAGCCGGGGTGGGTTCTGCCCCGTGACGGTCACGGTGGGGAGCGTTGTCGCTTCTTGCGCGATGGCTGGGAGCCCCATCAATGCGAGCGGGGCGACCCAGGGCAGACAAGCGACGGCGCGCGCGAGGCGCGACAAGGACGGGACAGGCAAGGCGGAAATGGCATTCATGATGAGATTCGGATGCAAAGAGGTGCGCGGCTGCGCACAGCCGCGTGGCTCTGAAAAGATGAAGCGCTGTCTGTCTGGCCAGGCTCGAGATCGCCCAAGGTGTCACCGGACAGCGCGCACCCGCCAAAGAACGGGCACGCGCGTGCTGTGGCCGCAGCCGATCTCCGATGGACATCGAAGATGCACGCTGTTCGGCGGGTGAACTGGCTGTCTCAAGCGCAGCGCCGACAGGGCAGCTGCGGTGGCTGCGAACTCACGGTCCGCAGCGAGGTTCCCCGGGGGTCAGGCGACCTGGGGTGGCGCGCGCGCCTGGGCGGGCGCCCACGCGAAGAGGGTTCGCGGCGCGGAGAGAAATCGTTCGGGCAACGCGAAACGCAGTGGGATGAGCGCGAACCCTGAGCTGGCCGCCGGCGGCACCGCCAGATCGCCGGCATGCATGCCGCAATACGCGCAGTGTTCGTGGCTGACCCTGCCCGGGGCGACCGGGCTGTCCGAATCGCTGCGAGCATCGCTCGCACGCACCCACTTGGCACCGAAGCTGGTGCAGACCTCAAGCCAACCGTCCGCAGAGGTCTTCCTGAACGCCTGGGAGCCCGATGGGAGCAGCACCCCAACCACGAATGCGAAGAGCGCCATCCACAGAATGATCGGCGCGGCGCGCTGGCGGTGATGCATGGCATGATTTTAGGGCCCCGCCTGAGGAGCCCGCAGCGGCGACGTCCGGTGACCGACGACCCGTTACGTCGAGGTGGACCGCGCCGCGCCGCGTTTGACATCGCGCAGCATGAACAGGTACAGCCCCTCGACCTTCTCGCGCGCCCACGGCGTCTTGCGCAGGAATTTCAGGCTCGACGCGATGTTCGGGTCGCTGGTGAAGCAGCGCACCGGGATGCGCTCGCCCAGGCCGGGCCAGCCATAGTGATCGACCAGTGCGGTGACGATGGCTTCCAGCGTCAGGCCATGCAGCGGGTTTCGGGCTTGCTTCATCTTCAGCGGGCCGTTGAGGTCGGCATGTGCTGCTCGACGCGGTCCAGCCGATCTGCGGGTGTGGCTGAGGCGGTGTCCAGGCCAAAGTGGCCGAGCGACAAGCCGATGACAATGGTCGTGATGACCTGGAAGCACAGTGGATTTTTCTGCATGCGGAAGTTCCGATTTTCTTGACGCGCTAGTGTCGACGTTCAACCAACACTTGAGGATCCATCATGAACTCACCCGTCGTTTTGATCACTGGCGCCCTGGCGGGCATCGGACGCGCCACGGCGCTGGCCTTTGCCAAGGAAGGCGCCCGCGTCGTTGTCTCCGGCCGTCACGATGACGCCGGCGCCAAGTTGGTGGCAGAACTGCGCTCACTCGGCGCCGAGGCCGAATTCGTCAAGACCGATGTGCGGATCGAGGACGACGTGCGCAACCTCGTCGACAAAACGGTTGCGCGTTTCGGCCGCCTCGATGTGGCGGTCAACAACGCCGGCACCGAAGGTCAGCCCGGCGTCGTCACCGATACATCCGCTGAGAAATATGCCGGCACGTTCGACACCAACGTGCTGGGCACGCTGCTGAGCCTCAAGCACGAGATGCGCGTGATGCTGGCCCAGGGCAGCGGCAGCATCGTCAACCTGTCGTCGGTGCTGGGTCGGGTCGGCATGCCCGGCGCGGCGGTCTATGTGGCCAGCAAGCATGCGGTCGAGGGACTGACCAAGTGTGCCGCGCTCGAAGGGGCTGCCGCCGGCGTGCGGGTCAATGCGGTGTCGCCAGGCCCGGTCGAGACCGGCATGCTCGATCGCTTCACCGGTGGCAGCGAGGCCGCGAAGGCGGGCTTCCTCGCGGCCATGCCCGCCAAGCGGGCCTCGACCCCCGAGGAGATCGCGCAGGCGATCCTGTTCGTGGCCTCTGACAAGTCGAGTCTGATCAACGGCCAGTCGCTCGCCATCGACGGGGGCTACTCGGTCCAGTGATCGGTGCGAGTCGGTGCGGGACTGCGACTCACCTCAGAATGGGCGCAGGGCAGCGTCAGGTCGCAAGACTGTTTCCAATAACAACTGAGGCCGCAACAGAATGACCACGCCCCCTGCCACCGGTAATCGACGGCAATACGATCGATGCTATCTGCGCGGTGTCGCGACGGTTGTCTTGTCGCCGAAGGATTCATTTGAGGTCCGCACGCTCGACATCAGCTCGGGCGGCATGGCAATCGTCGCCGCTGCAAATCCACGACCCGGCACCACGTTCTCCATCAAGGTCTCGCTGCCGCTGCGACCCAAAGGTTTCACCGCCATCGAGGCCCGCGTTCAAGTCATGCACAGCATTCTCGCGAGTGACGAGCAGGGCTTCAAGGTTGGGCTTCAGTTCGTGAACCTCGATACAGCAACGGCAGCGGCAATCGTTCAATTCTTGACCAGGCCCTAGCCGTCATGGTCCGTCCGCGCCCCGTGCTGTTCGCGCTTGAAATGGGATTGTTTGCTCTTGCCGGGCTCAATGCAGTGGCCGTTGCGTTGGCTGTCTCAACCGGATCGGCTCAAACGCCATGAGTCTTCAACTGCCTTCACTGAGGCGGCTGGCGCTGGTGATTTTCGTGGCTGCTCCGGTGGCCGCGTGGATCATCGTCAAGCCGATTCGGGTTGTCTTTCCAACCGTGCAGGGCATGTCTTGCGTCAGTGCGTCTGTTTGCGTCGAGGATCCGGACGAGGCTCAGGCTGCCGTGGCGCTCTACGAGGAAGCATTTGATTTCGTCTCCGCCACGGTTGTTCCTCTGCGAAAGAAGCCTCGCTTGATCTTTTGCAGCACGGAGATCTGCGCGAACAAGTTCGGTCTCGGGGCGCGTGCTGCCTTGACGGTCGGCAAGTTCGGGACGGTGGTCGGTCCCCGGGCCTGGACGCCGTACCTTGTGCGTCACGAGATGATTCACTCCGTCCAGTGTGAGCAACTGGGGGTTCTCAAGGTGCTCCGCATGCCGTCGTGGTTCGTGGAAGGCATGGCGTATTCGTTGAGCGAAGATCCACGCGATCAGCTTCCGCCGCCACTCGAAGGCTACCGAAGCGCCTTTGATTCGTGGTTCGAGACCATTGACAGGCGGCTCGTCTGGCACGAAGCAAAAAGGTTGTGAACCACCAGACGAACACCGTCCCTCCCACGTGACTGCCCGAGGCAGCCCGGGAAATCGAGTCAACTCCAACACATGAAGAAAATCCTTCTTGCCATCGTTGTCGCTGCGGCGTTCTTCGTCGGGCTGGGCCGAAACATCGGCCTTCAGAATCTGGCCGGCTCACCTGCCGTCACTACCGAAACCGCGTCGACTGCGACGACGCGGACCCCGGAATCAGCTCCCAGTGCCTTCGATGAGAAACAGAGCGGAACCCAGGTCACGGGCGAGGGCGTGGTGTCGAAGCTCCTGGCCGACGACACGGACGGCAGCCGTCATCAGCGCTTCATCCTGATGCTTTCCTCCGGTCAGAGCGTGCTGGTCGCGCACAACATCGATCTCGCGCCCCGAATCGAGGCCCTGAAGTCAGGCGACGCTGTGGCTTTCAATGGCGTGTACGAGTGGAATGCCAAGGGGGGAGTCGTGCACTGGACGCATCGCGATCCGAACGGTCACCACGAAGCAGGTTGGCTCAGGCACGCCGGTCAGACTTATCAGTGAAGCCAAGAGTCGGCGCCTCTGTCTTGCCAGGTCCGTCAACACGTAATCACTCAAGAGGACAACATGAAATCGAGTTCCATTTCCAAGTCAGTGATCGGCGCCCTGCTGTTCTGCTTCGGTCTGGGTACCGGCTTCTTTGCGCAGTCATTGACCGACTCTCCCCAGCGAGTCGAGCGCAAACGCAGCGATCTGGCGGGCGCACCCGGCATGGAGGTCATCGTCTCGACGGCCGAATACCAGCCCGGGGAGTCCATTGACCTGCATCTGCACCACGGTCCCGAGGCGGTGTATGTCATCCAAGGCGCCACGGTCCAGGCGCCGGGCAAGGAGCCCAGCCAGATTCCCACCGGCGCGTCGTTGCTGAACCAGCGGGGCGTCAAGCACGCGGGCTTCGCTGTCGTGGGCGAAACGTCGTTGAAGCTGTTCACTGTGCATATCGTGGACAAGGGCCAACCGCTGTACGACTACGGCCGGTAAGGCCGATTCATCAAGCCAGATCAGGCACGAGCAACATGGGCATCTCCCTGTCCTGGGTCGCCGTTGAAGCGCTTTCCGCCGAGGAGGCCCTGTCGCGGTTGTCCCTGGGCCGCACGGCCACGAGTTGTGCCTTTCCGTTCAAGGGCGTCGGCTGCCACGCGTTGACTGCGAACTGGTTCCTGGTCGTCGCCGGGCGATGCGATCACCGCATCGCAAGCGCTCCGAGCATGGCGGCGCTGTCTGCCGGCTGCCGGGCAGTGGCTTGCGCCATCGAGGAACACGTCAACTTCGCATCGGCAGAGCTCTGGCGTGACGGCCGACGAATCTGGCGCGTCGAGCACCAGGGCGATGAAGACCCGGAGAACATGTCGTCCGAGGGGCAATTGCCGCAGCAGTTCCACCTGCTGCTGAAGACCGTCGAGTGCCAAGACAGCGAGAGCCTCGACGGCCACTTTCACATGGACATTCCACTCCTCCTGGCGAAGGAAATCACCGGGTTTCGTCACGACGAGGTCAACGCGGCGTTTGACGACGCTCCCTTTGAAGAGCTCACTGACCTGGCAGCGAAGCGCAGGTGGTGGAATTGGTGGAGCTGAAGTCGAATCACTCCCGCAAGAGCGCCGCAGACTGACCTTGCGCTCGCCCGGCGCTTCGCTGCCTGGGCCCGCGCACTCCGACCCGCCGCAGTGCCAGACCAGCGTGTTCGCGAAGCGACATCCACGATGCCGGTCGGACTGCTGCATCAGTCACGGCGCCGACGCGATTCGCCTGAACCACCGTCCCCCGGCTCGGCGTCGGCGCTGCGATGGCACTTCACGCAGTTCTGAAAGTCACGGACGCCTTCTTCCTCGTGTTTTGCGCGAATCCTGGCCGGTGTGTGTTCATGACAGCCATAGCAGGTGTAGCGGCTGAAGTCGCTGTTTGTGTGGCAGGTCTCGCATTGAGTGTTGTGGTCACCGTCGAGGACGAAGTGCTTTTCGTGATCGAACGTTGCGGGCTTCCAGGCTTTCGGGCTGTGGCACTGCGCGCATTCGCCGGTGATCTTCCGGTGCAGGTTGTCGGTGGGCGGCTTGTGACAGGCATCGCAGACGGCCAGCACGGACTGGGACAGCAGCTCGTGCTTGAAGGTGGCCGGGGTCCATCGAGCGGTGGTGTGGCATGAGCTGCAGCTCGCTTTCAGATCCCGGTGCACATTGTTCTTTGGTGCCGTGTGGCAGGACTCGCAGCGATCCCGCGTTTCGGCACGCAGCAGCGCGTGCGAGAAGGGCTTGCGGCTGCGCTGGGTGAGTTTCGGTCCCTGGTGATCGCTGTGGCAGGCCATGCAGTCCTGCTCGATCAGCTCCTGGTGGAACACGAAGTGGCCCGATACGGATGCGATCGATACGCCCTTCGTGGTGCGCAGGCCGATGTCGGACGTTGCATGGCATGCGGTGCATCGTTCGGAGGATGCACCGCGCAACGGTGCATGGCAGGCGAAGCAGTCGGTTGCCAGTTCGGCGTGCGCGCCGACCAGGGTGCCCGGGCTGATCATCAGGTGCGGGTAGACGAACACCAGCGACAAAAGGGCCAGCAGGTTGACCACGATCAAGGCCAGCAACCACGGGCGCTTCATTTCCAGCCCCAGAACAGGAAGATGGCGACGATGTGGGCCACTGCCAGCACCGCAAAGGCCAGCGAGATCGGGAGGTGGATGACCCGCCACTGCTTGACCGCATCGAAGGTCAGGCTGTCCCAGTAAAGCCGATCCTCGAGGGCGTCGACTGAAAGACCTTGCTGCTGCATGGTCTGCCGCGCCTCCTCGAGTCGCCGCCTCGAACGTTTGAGGAGGTACTTGCCGACGAGACCGCTTGCGACGTTTATGCCCATGGCCCACACCGCCAGCCAGCCGAGGATCGCGTTGAAGTGGATGCCCGCATGCACCAGCACCAGCAATGAACCCGTCCAGGCCATGCGCTCATGCAGGCGCAGCAGCGTCGCAGGTTGCCCGCTGCTGATGAGCTTGCGCTTGCGCATCGAGTAGCCGAACGAGCCGATGATCAGCAGGGTGCCGGGAATCCCGAGGTAGCGCCCGATCCAGACCGCGTCGAGCAGGTGGAGGATGCCGTCGATCAGCAGTGCCGAAGCGCCCAGTGCGGCGAACGCCAGCATGAAGGGCAGAACTTCGCGGCTGATCAGGCGGGCCTTCATCGAGGTCATGCGTCCAGCACCAGCGGGGAGGCCGGCGTGCCGACGCAAAGCAGGCAATGGCCGTGGGCGATGTCGTGGTCGGGGGTGTCGGCGTATCGCACCTCGCCGCTGACCAGCTTCGTTTCGCAGCTGCCGCAGCTCCCGGATCGGCAACCGGATTCGACGGCCACGCCGTTGCGTTCCGCGAAATCGAGCAGGGACGCGTCCTGGCCGGTCCAGATCAGGGTGCGTCTGGCCTGCGCGAACCGGATCTCGATCGACTCTGCGGCGTTCGCTGCCACGCCTGGGGAACTCGGTGCGCCGCGTGGCGCGGCCGGACCGAAGGCTTCGTGGTGGATGTCCTC
The DNA here is from genome assembly GCA_030654805.1 of Burkholderiaceae bacterium. Taxonomy (GTDB): domain Bacteria; phylum Pseudomonadota; class Gammaproteobacteria; order Burkholderiales; family Burkholderiaceae_C; genus PBB1. The sequence continues at coordinate 30,422 of JAURWR010000039.1, read as the reverse complement.
GCGTGCCACGCCCCATTCGGCCAGCGCCGGGACCAGGCTGTTCATCATCGCCGGCGGGCCGCACACGAAAAAGCGATGCCGTCCGTGTGGAAGGGTGCGGCGCAGCAGGTCGACATCGATGTGGCCGGCGTGCTGGTAGTCGCGGCCCTCGACATCGTCTGCGGTCGGGCGGCTGTAGACCACGTTCAGATGAAACCTGGCGTGGGCTTCGGCCGTCGATTCCAGTTGCGACTTGAATGCATGCTCGTCGCTGCGACGCAGGCCGTAGTAGAGATGCACCTCACGTTGCGGCTGTTCCATCAGGCACCAGCGCAGCATGCTCATCACCGGAGTGATGCCGATGCCGCCCGCAATCAGCACCGCCGGGATGCTGGGGTCGGAGTCGATGAAGAACTGACCGGCGGGAGTCTTCACCGACAGTACGTCGCCCTCCCGGACTTGATCGTGCAGGTATGTCGACGACACCCCGGGCGGCAATTCCGGCTGGTCGGCCGGTGCAGACACCCGTTTGACGGTGATGCGGTAGTGCGCCGGATCGGGCCGATCCGACAGCGAATAGCAGCGCGTGACCGTACGCGCGGGCGCCGCATCGCCCGAGACTCGCAGCGAGAACGTCAGGAACTGACCGGGCTTGAAGGCGGGAAGTGGCTGCCCGTCGGCCGGCTCCAGGAAGAAGGAGCACTGCGAGCGGGCAGCATCCTCGAACTCGCGGCGCGCCACCCGGAAATCGCGCCAGCCCTGCCAGGCACCAGCCGACACGGGCATCTCATTCTCAGCCGATGTCTCGGGAGTCGACTTCACCCAGCGACGTTTACGCCACACCATCACGCCCACTCCTCCCAAGATCTGCAGCAGCAGGGTTGCGCAGATGAGGGCCAGCAGTTCAGGGGCGGTCATGACCTGCCAGGGCCGGCTTCATGGGTGGTTCTCGGGTCGCAGTCAGGACGTAGGGCCGGACCGAGTGTCAGCACCGCCCGCGATTCACCTATTGACCTTGGTCAACTGCGAATCAGGATGTGCTGTGCCCGGGAGAAATGGCGTGATCCAGGTCCGGCCGCCGCCATGGATCCACGTGGGTCATCATGTTCAGCACCCGGTGCCGTTGCATGACGCGCTGGCGTGCCTCCACCGCGATGTCGTGCCCCTGCTCCACGGTGAGTGCCGCATCGACCTCGATGTGGGCGTCGACCACGATCATGTCGCCCATCTTGCGCGTGCGCACGTCATGCACGTCGCTGACGCCTCGGGTCGCGGCCAGCGTCTGGCGAATGGCCGCGACCTCCTGGTCATCGATCGACCGGTCCATCAGATCGTGCAGCGCATCCCACCCGAAGGTCCAGCCCATCTTGGTGACCATGCAGCCGACGATCAGCGCCGCGATCGGGTCGAGGATCGGGTAGCCGGCCAGGTTGCCGGCGATGCCGACGCCGACCACCAGCGATGACGCCGCATCCGACCGGGCATGCCAGGCGTTGGCGACCAGCATGCTGGACTTCACCCGCTTGGCCACAGCCAGCATGTATCTGAACAGCAGTTCCTTTGCGATCAGTGCACCGCCAGCGGCCCACAGGGCGATCCCGTGCACCGTGGCCACGGCCTCGGGGGTCTGAATCTTGTGGAAGGCCGACCACAGCATGCCGATGCCGACGGCCATCAGCAGCCCGCCAAGCGCCAGGGAAGCGGCGGTCTCGAAACGCTGGTGGCCGTACGGATGATCGTCGTCGGCGTCCTTGCGGCTGTGGTGGCCCGCGAACAGCACGACGAAGTCGGCCACCAGATCGGACATCGAGTGGATTCCGTCGGCGATCAGTCCCTGTGACTTCGAGATGATGCCGATCGCGATCTGGCTGATGGTCAGCAGCAGGTTGACGCCCACGCTGACCCAGGTGCTGCGTGCAGCGGCCGCCGCGCGCTCGGCTGGCGGGTAGGGGTTGTGGTCGGGATCGTCTGAAAAGGTGGAGAACTGCATGGGGTCCGGCTCGGTGCATTGGAACGGTGAATCGCGTCGGGTCGACGCAGACATCGTGCCCGACCAGCGTACCCGGCCTCGGCGACACCGATCCTGACAGATCGCAGGCGCGGGGTCGGGCGGGTCTGCGCGTCTTCAGGCCTCGTGATCCAGTGTCACGACCGCCTGAGCCTGGGACTCTCCCGGATGGTGACCCAGGGTGAACGGGATCGACAGGAACGCCACCAGGGCGACCGGAACCAGCGACATGAGCACAACGGCGGTGAACTGGCGCATGAAGTTTTTCAGTGAGGTGTGCATGGAGATGGAGCCTTGCGGCGCAAGCGATGGAAGGCACCAAGACTGCGTCTTCAGCCTTATGGGCGCCTGATGAGGTGGCGCGGTTCACGGTAAGAAAGCCCTAAGACGCGGGATCGAAGATGCCGGCCAAGGAGTCGTCATGAACACGAACAAGTTGCCTCGAACCCTGATTGCCGGGCTGATCTGTGCCTGCGGCTGGGTCTCTGGCGCTCAGGCCGCCACCCCCGCCGACCAGTTGGCCGGCTACAGCAGCCAGGCTGGTGCGGCAGCGTCGCCCGAGCGCGGGCAGGCGTTCTTCACGAGCCGACACGGCCGCGAGTGGAGTTGCTCTTCGTGCCACGGCACGAGCCCCACCCAACAGGGCAAGCACGCGTCGACGGGCAAGGCGATCTCGCCACTGGCTCCGGCCTTCAACGCCGAGCGCTTCACCGATACGGCGAAAACAGAGAAATGGTTTCGCCGCAATTGCAACGACGTGGTGGGCCGCGAATGCACGCCGGCCGAGAAGGCCGATGTGCTGAGCTGGCTGCTGACGCTGAAGCCTTGACGGTTGCCCGCCGTCCCCATGCCTGGAGAACCTGCCATGCCCCCAAGAATCCGAATCGATGTGCGAGTTGCGCTGCTGCTGATGGCCGGCCTCGCGTGCATCTCGTCCGCGCGCGCTGAAGAGGGCGAACGCTTCGCCCGCGCACCCGCGCTGCCCAAGTACCAGCAGGAATGCGCGGCGTGCCACGTCGCCTATCCGCCCGGTCTGCTGCCGGCCGCCTCGTGGCAGCGGCTGATGAGCCATCTGCCGCGCCACTTCGGCACCGATGCGTCGCTCGATGCGGCGACCACGAAGGAGATCTCGACCTGGCTGACGCAGAACGCCGCCACGCGAAAGCGTCTGGCCACGCCACCGCCCGAGGACCGCATCACGCGCTCCGCCTGGTTCGTCCGCCAGCACGACGAGGTGCCGGCCGCGACGTGGAAGCGGGCGTCGATCAAGAGCGCATCCAATTGCTCGGCATGTCACACCCGGGCCGACCAGGGAGATTTCGATGAAGACAACGTGCGCATCCCCCGCTGACCTGCCCGCCGAGCAGGCGGCGAAGCCTTCGGTGCTGGTGTGGGACGCGCCGGTGCGCGTCTTCCACTGGTTGATGGTGCTGAGCTTTGCCGGCGCCTACCTCTCCGCCGAAAGCGAACGCTGGCGATTGCTGCACGTGACGCTGGGCTACACGATGGTGGGCCTGGTCGGCTTTCGCATCGTCTGGGGTCTGTTGGGCAGCCGTCATGCGAAGTTCTCGAGCTTCGTTCGAGGCCCGGCCGCCGTGGCGCGCTACGTTCGCAGCCTGGTCCAGGGGCAGCCCGAGCATCACGTCGGGCACAACCCGGCCGGCGCGCTGGCGATCATCGCGCTGCTGGGTCTGACGCTCGCGATCGGCGCGTCAGGCTGGGCGATCTACAACGACGTCGGTGCTGAATGGTTCGAGGACGTGCATGAGGGCGCGGCCAGCGTGATGCTCGCGGTGGTCGGCGTGCACATCGCCGGCGTGCTGCTCTCCAGCTGGCTGCACCGCGAGAACCTGGTGGGCTCGATGATCAGCGGTCGAAAAGTGGGGCGGCCGGAAGACGGCGTGCGCAGTGCCTGGCGCAGCGTCGCCGCGTTGATGCTGTTGGCCGTGCTGGGGTTCTGGTGGCTGCAGTGGCAGGGTGCGCCGAACGTTGATGCGCAGCCGGTCGCGGCGGCGACCGTGACCAGAGCGGTCGCCGACGGCCACGATCGTGACGACGACTGATGCTCCAGTGGCGGTAGGCTCCCTGCATGCGCATTCTTCTGGCTGAAGACGACACGTTGCTCGGCGACGGCCTGCGTGCGGGCCTGCGCCAGCTCGGCTTCCTGGTCGACTGGGTGCGCGATGGCGAGGCGGCCGAGCGCGAGTTGCGCACGCAGACCCATGCTGCCGCCGTGCTCGATCTGGGGCTGCCGCTGAAGGATGGCATGGAGGTGCTGGCGGCGTTGCGGCGCGACGGCATCACCGTGCCGGTGCTGGTGCTGACCGCAAGAGACGCCTTGCCCGACCGCATCCGCGGGCTCGATCTCGGTGCCGACGACTACGTGATCAAGCCGGTCGACCTGCACGAGCTGGCTGCCCGCCTGCGTGCGCTGGTGCGACGCTCCCACGGCCAGCCGCAGGAAAAGCTGATCGCGCAGGACGTGACGCTGGACCCGGCGGCGCGATCTGTCGAACAGCGCGGTTCGCCCGTGGTTCTGTCGGGCCGGGAGTTCGACCTGCTGCATGCGCTGATGCTCAACGCGGGCAGGGTGCTTTCGCGTGAACAGCTCGAACAGCATCTGTACAGCTGGGGCCAGGAGGTCGAGAGCAACACCATCGAGGTGCACATCCATCACCTGCGACGCAAGCTCGGACCGGGCCTGATCCAGACGGTCCGTGGCATCGGCTACATGCTGCTGCGCGAGGCGCCGAAGGCATGACGCTGTCGCCGCGCTCGCTGCAAGGTCGTCTGCTGTGGCTGAGCCTGGGTCTGGTGGTCAGCGTCTGGCTGGTCACTGCGGTCTTGACCTGGTTCGACGTTCGCTACGAGCTCGACGAACTTCTCGATGGTCACCTCGCGCAGGCGGCGGCGCTGCTGATCGTGCAGCAGGGCGACGAGATCGAGGAAGAAGACCATGCCGTCGATGCGCCCACGCTGCATCGCTATGCACCCAAGGTGGCTTTTCAGGTGTTCCACGAAGGTCGGCTGGCGATGAGATCGGCCAATGCCCCGGTCACGCCGATGATCGGGGCCGGAGCGTCGTTCCAGACAGGATTCAGGACCGTGCAGATCGACGCGGTCGACTGGCGCGTGTTCGCAGCCCGTGGTGCCGAGCGCGACGTGCAGGTCTACGTCGGCGAACAGGTGAGCTCTCGAGCCTCCATCTTGTGGGCGGTGCTGCGCAGCACGCTGTGGCCGATGGTGGTTGCGCTGCCCTTCCTTGCGCTGGCGCTCGGTTGGGCCGTGCATCGTGGTGTCGCGCCGCTGCGCCGGCTCGGAGTCACCTTGGCGTCCCGCCAACCGCAGGTGCTCGACCCGGTGGTGGTCGATGGCGCGCCGTCCGAGATGGCGCCGATGGTCGACGCACTCAACAGCCTGTTCGTGCGCATCGGCGAGCTGATGGAGTCCGAGCGGCGCTTCACCGCCGACGCGGCGCACGAGTTGCGCACGCCCATTTCGGCGATCCGCATGCAGGCGCAGGTCGCCCAGGGCGAGGCCGACGAAGCGCTGCGCCGCCATGCGCTGGCGGCCACGGTCGAAGGCTGTGATCGCGCCACTCGCCTGGTCGAACAGTTGCTCACCCTGTCTCGGCTGGAGGCCGGTGCGGCCGCTGTCGGCCAGCCGGTCGAGCTGGGTGCGCTGATCCGCAGTGTGGCGTCCGACCTGGCGCCACAGGCCATCCACAAGCAGCAGACGATCGAGGTCGATGCCGCCGAGCCAGCGCGCGTGCGCGGCGATGCCCTGCTGATGGCCGTGCTGGCCCGCAACCTGATCGACAACGCCATCCGTTACAGCCCTGCGCGCGGCACCGTCCAGGTGACGCTGGCACACCAAGGCGACCGGGTTCGACTCACGATCGACGACAGCGGCCCCGGCATGAGCGAGCCCGACCTGCTGCGGCTCGGCGAGCGCTTCTTTCGCGTGATCGGAAGCGGTCAGGCTGGCAGCGGTCTGGGCTGGTCCATCGTGCGACGCATCGCAGCCGTGCACCGCGCCACCGTGGAAGTCGGGCGGTCGACGGCGCTGGGCGGGCTGCGTGTCACGGTCGACTGGCCGATCGATGCGTGAGGTCGCTCGCTGTCACGGGTGGCCGACACGCCGCGATGAAATTCTTGCTGCCTGCCGGCCCCGAGCCGTCCGGTGGCGCTGCCGATAATGTGAAACGAGGTTCGACCCCTCTGATGGAATCCCGACATGCGCCTGCTCATCGTTGAAGACGATCCTTCCCTGGGCGATGCCCTGACCACCGGTTTGCGCCAGCTTGGCTACGTGGTCGACTGGTTCCGTGACGGTGCGAAGGCCGATTCCGCATTGGCGAATGCCCCCTACGACGCCGTGGTGCTCGATCTGGGCCTGCCCGGCGGTGACGGCATGGTCTGGCTGGGCCGCTGGCGCGGCCGCGAACTGACGCTGCCGGTGCTGATCCTCACGGCACGCGACGGAGTCGAGGAGCGCATCGCCGGCCTCGACGCCGGCGCGGACGACTACCTCGTCAAGCCCATCACCATCGACGAACTCGCCGCTCGTCTGCGAGCCATGGTTCGACGCTCGGCCGGCCGGGCGCAGGCGGTGTGGCAGCACGGCGCGCTCGAATACGACCCGGCGGCGAAGATCGTGCGCTGGAAGGGCGCCCGGGTCGAGCTGACCGGCTTCGAACTGGCGCTGCTCGAAACCCTGTTGAAGCATCCGCAGCGCGTGCTGTCCAAGGCGCACTTGCAGGAAAAGCTTTACGACTGGAGCGGCACCGAACCCGAGAGCAACGCGATCGAGGTGCACATCCACCACCTGCGTCGCAAGATCGACCCGAGCATCGTGCGCACGGTGCGCGGCGTCGGCTATTCGCTGGGTGCCGAGACGGCGCCGACATGAGCACGCCGGGCCGCCCCACGTGCTCATGCTCCCGCTTGGCGGGACCGGCCAGAGGCCGCAGGGTGCCCCAGTGAGCCTGCAGCGTCGATTGCTGATCTATCTGCTGATCTGCGCACCGCTGGTGTGGGGTGTGGCGTTGTTCGTGTCGATCCGGCAGGCCCGACACGAAGTCAACGAGCTGTTCGACACCGAGTTGATCCGGCTGGCCCGCCAGGTGCAGGCCACCTTGAACTTCGACGTGAAGGCCGCTGCATCGGCGACGCCGGCTCCTGCCCGAGGCACGCCCGAGGCAGGTTCCGCCGACATGAACGATTTGGCGATCGCGGTGTGGGACTCGCATGGCAGGCTGCTGCTGGCCGATCGCGAGGGCGTGCAATTGACGCGCTATCCGAATGGATCGGGGTTCCGCGATGAAAAGCTCGAAGGCAGGTCGTGGCGGGTGTACTACCTGCAATCTCCGTCGGGCGAATGGCTGGTCGCCTCGGGTCAGCGCGCCAAGGAGCGTGATGACCTTGTCCTCACGCTGACCGCGAGCCAGATCGCACCCTGGTTGCTGGTGCTGCCGGCCTTGCTGGCGGCCATGGCGTGGGCCGTGCGACGCGCTATCTCGCCCGTGAATCACCTGGCGACCGAGCTTCAGCGGCGCGATGCGAACGACCTGCGGCGCATTCCCGACAGCACCGCCCCCACTGAACTGAAGCCGCTGCTCGGTGCAATGAACGGTTTGTTCAAGCGCATCGAAGACGCGCTGGATCGCGAGCGACGCTTCACCGCCGACGCCGCCCACGAGTTGCGCACGCCGCTGGCCGTGCTGCGTGCGCAGTGGGACGTGGTGCGCAGATCGGGTGGCGAAGTCGAACGCGCGCAGGCCGAAGCCAAGTTGAGCCTCGGCCTGGACCGCCTCGACCGGCTGGTCACCCAGATGCTGGCGCTGTCTCGCCTCGAATCGCCGCTGGAGGTGGCCCGTCAGATCTCGATGGCGACGGCGGTGCACTGGCCGTCCATCGTCGAGCAGGCGATCAGCGACTGTCTTTCCGTGGCCGAGCGGCGCGGCATCGAACTGGCCTGCGAGTGGCCGCCTCTGGGCGCCGCACCGATGCCCATGCAGGGTGACGATCAGCTGCTCACGGTGCTGCTGCGCAACCTGATCGACAACGCGGTGCGCTATGCGCCGGAGGGTTCGCTGGTCACACTGCGATTTTCAGAGGATCGTCTGGCGATCGAGAACGACGGCGAGCCGTTGTCGGCCGATCAGTTTTCCCGCCTGGGCGAGCGCTTCCATCGCGCTGCCGGCCAGCAGGAGATCGGCAGCGGCCTGGGCGTGTCGATCGTCAAGCGCATTGCCGCGCTGCACGGGCTCGCCCCGACCTTCAGCCCGCGCGCCGACGGGCGGGGCATGAAGGTCGTGCTGGTGCGCAGCGCTGCGGTCAGCGCGACTTGATCTTCTCGAGCAGCACGCGGATTTCCTCGCGGCGGCCGACGTCGGCGATCTGGCGACCGGGACGCGGCGGCGCCTGCTGCGCGCGTTCGAGATAGGTCACGGCTTCCTCGGGGTGCTTGGTCTCGACCAGGAACTCTCCGTAGAAGTAGTTCGGGTCGATGCCCTTCGGGTTGATCGCCAGCGCCTTCTGGATCAGCTCACGCGCCTTGTCCTTGTCGCCGAATCCGATCGGCCAGCCCGGGACCTTGTAATACAGGACTCCCAGGCTGTTGTAAGCCGATCCGTCGAGCGCGTTGGCGTCGATCGCGATCGACAATTCGTACATCGCCTTCGCTTTCTTGGCCAGACCGAGTGCGCCGAGGCCGCCTTTCTCGCCGGCCCACGAGGCGACGACGATGCCTTCCCAGATCAACGGTTCCGCGCGTCCGGCATGGGTTTCGCTGACTTTGTGCGCCTTGTCGGCGAGCGCTTCGTAGCGCTTCTCGCGTTCCGAACTGGCGGTCTGGTACTTGATGACTTCCCAGTCGTGCTGCAGTTCGAGCACGGCGTCCTCGACGGTGGCCGCGTGGGCGGAGAGAGGCAGAAGTCCGCCGCAGACGGACAGTGCCGCCACGGTGAGCACGCCCATCAGTTGCCTGCGCGACAGGGCGGCGGAGCGGGAGTGGAAAGCGGTTGCAGTGAAGGTCATGGTTCGATCCTGGAAACGGTGATCAGGGGATGATCGGGAGAGGCAGTCAGAGCGCGGGTGCTGGTCGTTCGTTGCCATCAGGCAGGCTGTTGCGATGCCGGTCGAACGCGCCGTCGAGCAGGCCGGGCGCCAGCCCATTGAGGCGCACGGCCAGCTTCTCGGGGAACCCGAGGAAGCGTTCAGCGGCTTCATCTTCCAGCAGGCGCAGCAAGGCGACAGCCACGGTCTGCGGTGTGTCCATCGCCGTTCCGGTGGCCCGGTTGTAGGCCTCGACGCCGGGCGAGTTGAAAGCGGTCTGGGTGGCGCGCGGTCCGAGGTACTGCACCCGGATCGACGTGTCGCCCAGCTCGCGACGCAAGGCCTCGGCAAAGCCGCGCAGCCCGAACTTGCTCGCGCAGTAGGCGCTGTAGCCGGGCAGCCCGAGGCGACCGAGTGCCGAGCCCACGCAGATCACCTGCGCCCGTGGCACGCGCCGCAAGTGCGGCAGAAGGGCCTGCGTCAGCAGCATCGGTGCGAGCAGGTTGGTGTTCAGCACCTGCTGGATGTCGTGCGCCGACAGCGTCTCCAGTCGGCCGAAACTCGGCAGGCCGGCGTTGTGGACCACCACGTTGGCGCCCCACCGGGCGGCGCCGTCGCTCAGGCCGGCCAGGGCCGACGGGTCGATCATGTCGGCGACTTGCCAGGCCACGCGATCCGATGCCCCCGGCATGCCGCCCATCAGCTCGCTGGCCTGCGTCGTCAACCGTGCGGCAGCGCGGCCCACCAGCATCACCGAGGCACCGGCCTTCACCAACGCTTGCGCGGCCGCCCGACCGATGCCACCGCTGGCGCCGGTGAGCAGCACGCGTGCTTCATGGGCCTTCATGCCGGCACCTGCGTTGCGCGTGCCGCAGTGGCGGCGATTGCTGCGCAAGGCATGGGAAGACTTCGGAATACATCGCCATACAGGCGGAAAAAGGCACGCGCGGCATGGACGATGTCGGCCTGGTCCTGCAGGTTGTCGATCTGATCCATCAGCAGTTCGAGGTGCGCGGTGTGTTCGACATCGAGCGTGCCGTGCGAGCGCAGGTAGCTGAAGGCCGTGTCCGGCAGGCCGAGCGGCTTCTGGATCTGGTCGGCGGCCATCAGTGCGAGCGACACGCTGGTGCCTTCGAGCACATGCACCATGCCGAAGAAGCCCAGTGGATTGCGCCGTGCGATGGTGTCGTAAGCGTAGGCCACCATCACCTCGGTCGCGTGTCGCGGCTGACTGCGGCGCACGGCGTCGGCGTCGCCACCACAGGCGGTGATGTCGCTGAGGATCCACTCGTCGTGGCCCATCTCTTCCTCGATGTATTCATCGAGCGGCCCGCGCAGCCAGGTGTTGCGTTCCGGCAGTGCGGCGCGGCAGGCATGCAGCAACGGTACGGTGTGCTTCACATGGTGATAGGCCTCGGTCAGGAACGCCAGGTAACTGGGCAACGACACCTCGCCGCGCAGCGTGCCCTGAATGATCGGTGCGCTCAGCAGGCCTGCGCGGTCCGCAGCGGTCTGTTCGATCAGGCGGGAATGGAAGCTCATGTTTTTTGACATCGGTTCGGCGGTGGGTTCGGTGGATTCGGCTGCAGTGGTGCTCAGCCGGTCGTTGACAGGGCATCGACATGGCGCCGCCAGATGGCCGCGCGCTGCGGCCGGCCGTTGGCGGTCGCCATGCCGGATTCGGCGTCGAAGGTCGCGCGCCCCCGCACCCAGCGCTGCACGCGGGCGTAGTCGGGCAATGTGGCGTTGGTCGCGTCGACGGCGGTCTGCAGCAACGCGTCCGGTGCGTTGAAGTTCACCGGCCACAGCACGGCGCTGAGCGCGGGTTGTGCGTCGCCATAGACCACGGCCTGCGCAATGCAGGGTTCGCCGCGCAGCGCGGTTTCGATCCATTCGGGAGAGACGTTGCGGCCGTAGCCCGTGATCAGCAGGTGCTTCTTGCGACCGCTCAGGTGCAGGAAGCCGTCGGCATCGATCTCGCCCAGATCGCCGCTGGGCCACCACTCGGGTGCCGGCGTGGTGTCGCCGAGGTAGCCGGCGAAGAGACTGCCAGCGATCTCGACTTCGCCATCTGCGGCAATGCGCAAGCGCGCATGCGGCAAGGCGCGCCCGGCAGAGCCCGGGCGATCGGCACCGGGCAGGTTGAGCGTCTGCACCGAGGCGCCCTCGGACAGCCCGTAACCCTCATACGCGGGGATGCCCACCGAGCGTGCCGTCTCGATCAGTCGGGCGCCGACGGCGGCGCCACCGACCGCCACCAGCTTCAGCGAGTCGGGCGCGCGCTGGCCGGTCTGCATCAAATGTCCGACCCAGGCGCGCAGCATCTGCGGCAGCAAGATCACGCTGTTCGGACGGTGATCGGTCACCACGGCCTGGAACCGTGCCGCATCGAAGCTCGACGAGCCGGTCAGTCCGATTTGTTGCAGCGGCAGCGTCACGCAGGTGGCACCGCTGACCAGCGGTGCCATCAAGCCGGCGATGTTCTCCAGCAGCACCGAGAAGGGCAGCGCGCACAGATGGCGGCCGATGCCCAGCGGTTCCATCGCCTGAACCAGGCTGTCGGCCACGCGGTTCATGGCCTGTGAGTCGAGGCACACGCCCTTGGGGGCGCCGGTGGTTCCGGAGGTGTAGGTGATCTTTGCGGTGCCCGCCGGCATCGCGACGCGCTCGGTGGGCAGGCTCAGCATCGTCAGCACGCTGCCGGCCACCTCGACCCGCTGCAGCGGCGCTTGCGGCCAGTGCTCGGCCAGCGGGTGCGTGGTCAACAGCGTGTCCACCCCGGCGGTCCGAAGCGCGTGTCCGATCTGCTGTGGCGTGAAGAACACCGGCAACGGCACATGCACGATGTCGGCCTGGGCAGCGGCCAGGTCGGCCACCACCCACGCGGGCGAGTTGTCCATCAGCGTTGCAAAGACTCGCGTGCCATGGGCCGTCAGCAGACTGGCCAGCACCTCCACCTGATCGTGCAGGGCGGCGTGGCTCCAGGTGCGCAGTCCGTCATCGAGGGCCGCGCCCGCGTCTGGCGCGGTGTCTCCGGTCGAGGAGCGTGCTGCGCACATGGCGGTTACTCCCGTCCCGCCGATCCGGCCTTTTTCCGGGCCAGCTGCGCCATGGCCCGCTGCAAGTGACCGGCCAGAACCACCGGCTCGTGGTCGTAATAGCTGCCCCAGCTGGCGGCATCAGCACCCAGGGCGGCTCGGCTGGCGCGCCCCAGGGCGAGCGGCGTGATGCCGATGCGCAAGAACAAGTGGCGCAGTTCGGTGGTCAGCGTGCTGACGACCCACTCGCAGTCGAGCGAAGCCAGGTGCGGACCCAGCAGGCGGATCAGGTTGCGGCCTTCGCCCGCCCGGCTGGCTGCCAGATGCCCGACTTCGACGATGCGATCCCGTGCCGGAGGTGGCTCTGCATGCGTGGCGAGCAGCGACTCGATCGGAGCATCGAAGTAGCGTTCGAGAAACAACGGGCCTTCCGCTGCACTTCGGTACCCTGCTGCGGCGACTATGTCGCTGTTGTCACGCAGGCTGGCCAGCACCGGTGCGAAATGCCGCACGTCGGCGCCGTAGCGATCGGCATAGACGCTTCGGATGAACTCCTCGACTTCCTGGCGCCGGGGATCGCCCACCGGATGAATGACCAGACGCGTCGGCGCAGGCACGGCCCGGCCCGAATCGATTTCGGAGCTGCTGTCGCAAGCGGGCATGGCTGAGAACATGTGCATATTCCTTGAGGGCGCCCGCTGACTGAAAGACACGTTGTTCGGGCATGAAGGCATCGTCTCGCATGCTCATGAACGAAGACTTAAGACGCATGCGGCGCGCGTTAACGGATCCTTAACGGGGTGCGCATCGTCGATTCCCGTGGACTCGGTCGTTGCTGAAACGCCGAGTGCGGGATCGAATTGGGGCGGAATCTATACTTGCCGCTGTGCTCTCCGGAGCACACCGCTGGGGGTGTTTCGCACGTGGGGTCATCGACCTCGTGGCGCGCGGCTGAGAGAGACCCTTTGAACCTGATTGAGGTAATCCTCGCGCAGGGAAGCTGACCGAATCGGGATGTCGTTGCCGCGCGCGACGGCGTTGACGTCGAATCGGTCATGCCTCCCTGTCACACCGGCATGGAGGTATCGATGGCGATCACGACGACAGCTGCTTTTCCGTGGAACCCTGACCGGATCGGCGGCTGTGTGTCTGCTCCCCTCGTCTTTCGGTCCCGGCGCATCCCCATGCGGAGCGCGTTGGGCTCATGACCCCCTCATCCAGCCAACGGAAGCCGTTGCATCGGGACCGGTGCGTGGCCGTGGTTCAGCGGTCCGTGCCCATGGCCGGTCTGTACCTCGGCCCCGTGGGTGATCGCCGACAGGATGAACCGGCGTGCTTCGGTCACGGCCTGTGGCAGCGCCAGACCGAGGGCCAGATGCGCGGCGATGGCCGACGACAGCGTGCAGCCGGTGCCGTGCACATTGCGGCTCGGGATGCGTGGCGACTGCAGGCTCTGCCGCGTGCCATCCGTCAGCGCCAGCACATCGACGACCTCGTTGCCGGGCAGGTGCCCCCCCTTCAGCAGCACCGCGCGGGCGCCGAGCGCCAGCAGGTCGGTGGCGGCACGGTCGAGATCGGCGATGCCGGCAATGTCACGCTTCAGCAGCAGTGCGGCCTCGTCGAGGTTGGGCGTGACGACCGATGCGCGGTGGAACAGCTCGCTCACCAGCACCTGCACCGTCTCCTGCGCCATCAATCGATCGCCGCTGGTGGCCACCATCACGGGGTCGAGCACGACGTGTTCGATGCGGTACTCGTCGATGGCCCAGGCGACCACGCCGACCACTTCGGGCGAATGCAGCATGCCGATCTTGATGGCATCGGCACCGATGTCGTCGAGGACGGCGCGGATCTGTGCCTTCAGCACCACGACCGGCACCTCGTGGATCGCGCTGACGCCGACGGTGTTCTGCGCGGTGATCGCCGTGATCGCTGTCATGCCGTAGCAGCCGAGTGCGCTGAAGGTCTTCAGATCGGCCTGAATGCCTGCGCCGCCGCCGCTGTCCGAGCCGGCGATCGACAGCACGCGGGGATAGCGGAACCGCGCTTCGGGACCATGGGGCAGGGTGGTGGGGTCGATGAAGTTCATCTTGAAAATTATGCGGCTGGAGGCCTGTCATGAGTGCAAGCCGTTCTGAACGCACGGTGGTGCTGGGCGCCGGTCTGATGGGCCGACTGTTGGCCTGCGAACTGGCACGATCCGGTCATGCCGTCGATGTCTACGACGCCGGAACCGCCGAGGCTCCGGGGTCGGCCGCACACGTGGCCGCCGCCATGCTGGCGCCGCTGGCCGAGTCGGCGGTGACCGAGCTCGGCGTCGTCCGCATGGGCAGTCACGCGCTCGTGCGCTGGCCGGAACTGATCGCGACGCTCGGCCAGCCGGTGTTCTTCCAGCAGCAAGGCACGCTGGTGCTGTGGCACCGGCAGGATGCCGCCGAGGCCACGCGCTTCCAGCAGCTGCTGGCCGCCACCGCGCGCGACATGCCGCAGTTGCCCGGCCTCCAGGTGCTCGATGGCTCCGGCGTGGCTCGGCTTGAACCGGCCATCGGCGAGCGCTTTGCACAAGGTTTGTATCTGCCCGGCGAAGGCCAGCTCGACAACCGCGAGCTGCTGTCGGCGTTGCTGCACCGCTTGCAGTCACTCGGTGCGGCCGTCCACTGGAACAGCCCACGTGCGCCGGCGGATTTCGACGAGCGATACGGCGGCTGGCTGTTCGACTGCCGCGGACTCGGTGCGCGCACCGACTGGCAAGCGCTGCGCGGCGTCCGAGGCGAGGTGGTCCGGCTGCATGCACCCGAGGTCACGCTGACGCGCCCGACGCGTCTGCTGCACCCGCGTTACCCGCTCTACATCGCGCCGAAGCCGGGCGGCGTGTTCGTCATCGGCGCCACCGAAATCGAATCCGACGATCTCTCTCCCGCCAGCGTGCGATCGACGCTCGAACTGCTGAGTGCCGCCTACACCGTGCACCCGGGATTCGCGGAGGGCCGGGTCATCGAGCTGTGCTCGCAATGCCGGCCGACCCTGCACGACAACCTGCCGGCGCTGCGCTGGTTGGGTGCGCGTCGCCTGCAGATCAACGGCCTCTACCGGCATGGCTTCCTGATCGCGCCGGCGATGCTGGACGTGGTGATGGAATGCATTTCGCAGGGCCGCAGTGCGCTGGCCGAGCGCTTTGCGTTGCGTGTCGAGACCCTGCCCGGATGAACCGATGAACGTTCTGATCAACAACATCGCGCACGAGTTGCCCGAAGCTGCCACGCTGGCGGATGCCATCGCGGCAGTGCAGGCCAGACCGCCGTTTGCGGCGGCCGTGAACATGCAGTTCGTGCCCAATGCCCGCTACCCAGACACGCCGTTGCACGCAGGCGATCGCATCGATGTGATCGCGCCGGTCACCGGCGGTTGAACCCGAGGGCCCTCCCGATGAACACTGCGACCCACCCACCGACAGCCACGGCCGATGCGCTGGTGCTGTACGGTCAGACTTTCCAGAGCCGGATGATGCTCGGCACCTCGCGTTACCCGTCGCCGCAGGTGCTCGAAGACGCGGTGCGTCGCGCGCGTCCGGCCATGCTGACCGCGTCGCTGCGGCGCCAGGGCGCGCTGAACGCCGAGGCCGGAGGCGGCTTCTGGCGCATGCTTCAGACGCTGGGGGTGCCTGTGCTCCCCAACACCGCCGGTTGCCACGGCATCCAGGAAGTGATCACCACCGCACAAATGGCGCGCGAGGTGTTCTCCACGCCCTGGATCAAGCTCGAACTGATCGGCGACGACTACACCTTGCAGCCCGACACGCTGAAGCTGGTCGAGGCGGCCGAGTGGTTGATCAAGGATGGCTTCCAAGTGCTGCCGTACTGCACCGAAGACCTGGTCGTGTGCCAGCGGCTGGTCGATGTCGGATGCCAGGCCGTGATGCCATGGGCCGCACCGATCGGCACCGGCAAGGGGCCGATCAATCCGTACGCGATGCAGGTGCTGCGTGAGCGCCTGGCCGTGCCGATGATCGTGGACGCCGGCCTCGGCAAGCCGTCGCACGCGTGTCAGGTGATGGAGTGGGGCTACGACGGCGTGTTGTTGAACACGGCGGTGGCGCTGGCCCAGGACCCGGTGGCGATGGCCGGCGCGTTCGCCGATGCAGTGCAGGCCGGCCGCAGCGCGCATCATGCGGGCGCGATGGGCGAACAGCAGGCCGCCCAGCCGAGCACGCCGGTGCTGGGCACACCTTTCTGGCATCACGCATGAACGAAGAATCGATCGAATCGATGGCCCAGGCCATCCTTGCCGCACACCAAGCCCGCGTCGCGTTGCCGGTGTCCGACACCACAGCAACCAGGTACCACCACGGCGACCCGGTGTATTGCGCCGTCAAGCAGGCCGCACGCGCGATGGGATTCATTGACGACGATGCCGAATGCGTGGCCCTGGCCTGGCAGGCACGCACGCTGCGAACGGGTCGTTTCGATGCATCCACCTGGCCCGACGAGCCCGCCGATTTCGGCATGGCGCCGCACCCGCGCCACGAGGCGTTCGCGCCGTGCCCGAAGGCGCTCGGCCTGTACGCGGTGCTGCCCACGGCCGCGTGGGTGGGCCGCATGGCGTCGGCCGGGGTGCCGACGGTGCAACTGCGCTTCAAGTCCGACGACGAGGCCGAGGTGCAGCGCGAGGTCGACATTGCCGTCGAGGCGGTGCGCGGCACCGGCGCGCTCCTGTTCATCAACGACCACTGGCAGGCGGCGATTCGCGCCGGCGCGTATGGCGTGCATCTGGGGCAGGAGGACATCGACGCGGCCGACCTCAAGGCGATCCGCAGCGAGGGCCTGCGCCTGGGCCTCAGCAGCCATGGCTACTCGGAGATGCTGCGCGTCGACCGCCTGAGCCCGAGCTACATCGCGATGGGTGCGGTGTACGCCACCAATCTCAAGGTGATGCCGACCGTTCCACAGGGCCCGGGCCGGCTCGCTGTCTATGCACGGCTGATGCGAGACCACTCGCTGGTGGCGATCGGCGGCATCGACGAACTGCGGCTTCCTGACGTGCTGGCCAGCGGCGTCGGCTCGGTCGCCGTGGTGCGTGCATTGATCGCAGCCGAGCATCCTGAAGCGGTCGCGGCAAAATGGAAGGCGGTCATCGGCGCGAACGACACCGCGCGCCCCGTCAGACATCCCCAGGAACCATGAACACCGAAACCTCTCTCGAGTCCCATTCCAACGAATCCCTCCAGGTCATCGCCTTCGACGTCTTCGGCACGGTGGTCGACTGGCACAGCGGCATCGCGCGCGCGGTCGATGAACTCGGCCTGTCGGTCGGCGGCGATGCCTTCGCACAGGCCTGGCGCGACGGTTATCAACCCGCCATCCAGCGCGTGATCTCTGGCGAACTGGAGTGGACGTTGCTCGACGAACTGCATCGCAGCATCCTCGACGGCCTGCTGGAACGCTTCGGCATCACGCACCTGACCGACGAGCAGAAGTCCGATCTGAACAGTGCCTGGTGCGACCTCGACCCCTGGCCCGACACCTTGGAGGGGCTGACGCGTCTGAAGGAAAAATTCACCATCTGCGCGCTGTCCAACGGCAACCTCGGGTTGTTGTTCCACATGGCGCAGCACGCCGGCCTGCCCTGGGATTGCATCCTGTCGGCGGAGACTTTCACTGCCTACAAGCCTGACCCGAAGACCTACCTGGGCGTCGGCAAGGTGCTCGATGTCGAGCCCGGTCAGGTGCTGATGGTCGCGTCGCATCAGAGCGATCTGACTGCGGCGCGCGCGTGCGGACTGCCAACCGCTTACGTCGAGCGACCGCTCGAATGGGGGTCGAACCGAGCCAACCCGGAGCGTCCCGATCCGGCCAACACCTACTTCGCGACCAGCCTCATCGACCTGGCCACGCAGCTCGGCTGCTGACCGTCCCCTCGGATAATCGCGTCTCTTCGTTGTTATCAGGAGCGCGCAATGAACCGTCCCGACGACTGGCAGCACGATCATGAGTCCGGCGCGTCGAGTCCGGCGTGCCCACTGACCACGCAGGACACCACGCGCGTCGACGACGTGCGCATCGGTGCGGTTCGCCCGTTGATCTCACCGGCCTTGCTGCTCGACGAACTGCCGATGCCCGATGCTGCGCAGACGCTGGTGCAGGGGGCTCGGGATGCCCTGGCGGCGGTGTTGTCCGGCGTCGATGACCGGCTGATCGTCGTCGTCGGGCCGTGCTCGATTCACGACCACGAACAAGCCATCGACTACGCGCGCGGCCTGAAGCGTGTGGCCGATGAACTGCGCAATGACCTGTTGGTGGTGATGCGGGTGTACTTCGAGAAGCCGCGCACGACGGTCGGCTGGAAAGGCTACATCAACGACCCCCGGCTGGATGGCAGCTACCGCATCAACGAAGGCCTGCGTCTTGCGCGCCAGTTGCTGCTGGAAATCACCGAGATCGGCCTGCCGGCCGGCACGGAGTACCTCGACCTGTTGAGCCCGCAATACATCTCGGATCTGGTGTCGTGGGGCGCGATTGGTGCGCGCACCACCGAGAGCCAGAGCCACCGCCAGCTGGCTTCCGGGCTCTCGTGCCCGGTCGGCTTCAAGAACGGCACCGACGGTGGCGTGAGGGTGGCTGCCGACGCGGTGGTCGCCGCAGCGGCCTCGCACGCTTTCATGGGCATGACCAAGATGGGTCAGGCCGCCATCTTCGAGACCCGCGGCAACGCCGATTGCCACGTGATCCTGCGTGGCGGCAAGAAGCCCAACTACCAGGCCGCCGACGTGTCCGCAGCCTGCGAGGTGCTGCGCACCGCCGGTTTGCGTGAACAGGTCATGCTCGATTTTTCTCACGCCAACTCGGAAAAACGCCATCAGCGCCAGATCGACGTGGCGCAGGACGTGGCTGCGCAGATTGCAGGTGGCGAGCGACGCGTCACCGGCGTGATGATCGAAAGCCACCTCGAAGCGGGCCGCCAGGATCTGGTCCCCGGCCAGATTCCCAAGCGGGGCGTGTCCATCACCGATGCCTGCCTCGGCTGGACCGAAACCCAGCCGCTGCTTCAGTTGCTGGCGCAGGCAGTCCGCCAACGGCGCGCCCATGCGGGGGCGCTCGATTCACATTGATGCTGTGAGTGCGCCTTGCACCTGAATTTGGAGCTTTTCGGCGCGGCAGAAGATGGCTATAATCGTAGGCTGTTCCTCGATAGCTCAGTTGGTAGAGCGCCGGACTGTTAATCCGTAGGTCCCTGGTTCGAGCCCAGGTCGAGGAGCCAGTAAATACAAGGGTGCCCGCGTAAGCGGGCACTTTCGTTTGTGGGCCATGGGACATTGGTGGGACATTTCTCCACCACTCACCACCGCGCTCCTTGACTCTGGGCGTCTCGTCCCCACGTCACGCCAGTGATCCAGCGAAGCAGCAGGCCTCCCTCGGGCGAGCCTGTGGATCGAATGCCGTTGCGGTTTCGTCACTGATGACGCCGCAGCTTGGTCGTCTGCCCTTTTTGCGAAGGAACGCTGGTGGCGCTGATTGAGAAGCGTACGTCCCCGTCGGGGGTCATTCCTTTCGAGTCAGAGTTCGCCTCAAGGGCCAACCTGAAGCCACCGGCACGTTCCAACGTCTCACCGACGCCCGTCGGTGGGAGCAGGACACCGAGTCGGCCATCCGTGCGGGACGCTACTTCGCCACCACCGAGGCCAAGCGGCACACCTTCGGCGATCTCGTGGACCGGTACGTGACCGCAGTTGGTGCGTGAGCCAGGCGCAGCGCATCGGACCGGCGTGCCAGCGGCTCGTCGAGCATTTGCTGAACGACCGCATCGTCGAGCGGCTGCGCGCGGCACAAGGCGTGATCCACATGGTCAAGCCGTACGGCGAATGCGTCACCCAGACGACCCGGGACATCGTGAACGGCACTCGATCGGCGTCACGCCGCCAGAAAATGCAGCGCGCCCCGATTGGATCGGCTTGCCAACGCTCAAGCCCGACAGGCTCCTAAGGCTTTGAATCGTGCGAGGTGCTGGAGATGTCTGGACTCAGCTTCTCGAAAGCCAGCAACTTGCTGGGCTGGACCCTGACCCGCGCCAGACATTCCCCCACCGCTTCGGAAAACTTCTGCAGATCTCCCATATCGCAGCGGTCTCCACCTCGCACCTGAATCTTGGCAACGTCCGAGCAGGCGATGCCTTCGAACTGAACCGTGCGGCGGCCCTTGTCACCGGGCCGCACCGGACCGAACCCGGCCGTCAGGGCGCGGTACTCGACGCCATTGGCACGGAAGACTGCGAACTCAGGCACGAGGTTGCGAATCGCGTAGGGCAGCGTGTTCACCAAGACCATTTCGAATCGGCAGCCTCCAGGCGCCTCGATGCGTCGCTCCAGCAGCAAGTCGGCCTGGGGTTGTTCCTTTGCAGGCTCGGATGCTGCACTGCTGCTGGCCAGCGCGTTCTTGTATTGCCAGGTTCCATCATCCTTCAGCAGGATGCGCTTGCCCTTGGCGTCTGCGAGTTCGAAGTCGGCCCGTGCCGGCAGCGGGTAGGCCGCAGCAAGCACCAGCGCAACTGCGGCCGCTCCTACCCAGATCGTTGTCTTCATGCGATTCATGTTTCAGTCCCAGTTCACCGGTTCGAGTATTCAGTTCACGCCCATCGGCTACATCCAACACTTTATGCGGCTGCGAGTATCTCAGCCCGGGCCTTCGCATGAGCCGCGCGACGAAAGCACAATCCGAAACATGAACTGCGCCGGCCGCATGGCGGGAATTTTCACCACTTTCATTCCTTGGACACCGGTCAGCCCCGGTTCAAACTGACATGCCCGTTCAATGGTTCCCGGGTCACATGAACTCGACCAAGAAGGCCATCATCGAGCGCGTCAAGGGCATCGATGTCGTGATCGAGATGCTCGATGCGCGGCTGCCGGCGTCGAGCGGCAATCCGCTGCTTGCGGAGCTCACGCGGGGCAAGCCGGCACTGAAGGTGCTTAACAAGCAGGATCTGGCGGATCCGCAGCGCACGGCGCTTTGGCTGCAGTACTTCGGTGACCAGCCCGCGACTCAGGCGGTGGCACTGGACGGACGTGCCACCGCGCCCGTGCACCGGATCGTCGAGGCCTGCCGCGAACTGGCGCCGTTGCGCGGCGGCATGGTCAAGCCGCTGCGGGTGCTGATCTGCGGCATTCCCAACGTCGGCAAATCGACGGTGATCAACTCGCTGGCCGGTCGCGTCGCCGCGAAGACGGGCGACGAGCCCGGCATCACCAAGCTCGAACAGAAGATCGTCATCGCCAGCGACTTCTACCTGTTCGACACACCCGGCATGCTGTGGCCTCGCATCGTGGTCGAGCAAAGTGGCTACAACCTGGCCGCCAGCGGTGCCGTCGGGCGCAACGCGTACGACGACGAGGAGGTCGCGCTGGTGTTGCTGGCCGGCCTGCATCGCGACTATCCGGGTCAGGTCGAGCAGCGCTACAAGCTGGACCCTAGCGTGCCCCGCACCGACGACGAGCGACTGGCTGCCATCGGTCGCCAGCGCGGCGCGGTGCTGCCGGGCGGTCGCATCAGCCTGCAGAAGGCTGCCGAGATCGTGCTGCACGACTTCCGCTCGGGTAGCCTGGGGCGCATCAGCCTGGAAACGCCTGACGACTGGCTGCGTTGGCAGGCCGAGGCGGCCGTGAAGGAGGCCGAGCGCGAGGCGGCCCGAGCGGCCAAGGCGAAGGTCAGGCACAGCTCCCGTTCGTTGCCGGAAGACGGTTGATCCCTGGTCACGGATCAGGGGGGCAGTGCGTTGTCGGTGCTCTGACGTTGCGGTGCGCGCAGGATACGGCGCAGGCCGCCTTGCAGCTTGTCCTCCGACAGCGGCTTCGGCCAGTGCTCGCGTGCGCCCAGGCTCATCGCCTTCACCACGTCGATGGAAAACCGTTCTGCCGTCAGCAGGATCACGTGACACGAGCCGTCGGCAATGCGGTTGCTGAGCACGCGCACGACTTCCAGCCCGCGCATGTCGGGCATGTTCATGTCCAGCAGGATCACATCAGGCATCTCTTCGAGTGCCGCGCAGATGCCGTCGTGTCCATTGACGGCCTGCCGCAGCGTCACCGATGGAAAAGCTGAAAGCATCTCTTCGACCAGCGTGCGGCTGAGCGGGTCGTCCTCAATGCACAGCACGGTGCCGCAGAGGTCTTCAAGGAGGGCGTCAGATTCGGGCTGGGCCATGTCGTGTCCCTCGGTGAGGTGCAACGGTGGGGGGAACTGCGCACGCTGATCGTCAATGCCACGTCAGGCAATGGCATTGGTGCTTCCCCTTGCCGGTAACAACTGTCACGCTTTGGCTTGGGCTCGGTGCACCCGGCCGCCCGCCTTATCCTTGCGGCCCCGACGGAGATCGAGCATGACGGTGGTTTTTTCCAGGCTGGCGCGGTGTTGCATCGCCTGCGTGTCGCTTCTGATAGCGATCGTGCCGGTCCCCTCGCGAGCGGAGGTGTCTGTCCCCATGGCCGAATCGCAGCAGCACCTCAAGCAGCACCGAGAGCTCACCCGACAGTTCATGCAGAAGCTGAAGGCCGATCCGCGCGGTGCACTTGCCGACGCGTTGACAGCCGTGCAGCGCACCAGGTCGCTTGGCCGCAACGACCCGCAGCGTGCCGACGCGCTTGAAATGCTGAGCCACGCCTACCTGACCGCTGAGCAGTTCGACAAGGCGCTGCCGCCTGCGGCCGAGGTCGTGCGCATCCGCAAGGCGGCCCGTCCGGTCGATGACGAACTGCTGGCACTGGCGCTCGACACCTACGCGACGCTCCTGTTTGCCAACGAACGCAGCGCCGATTCGGATGCGGCCCTCGGTGAATCGCTGGCGGCCTGGCGGCGTGCCTACGGCACGAATGACCTGCGACTGGCACCCATCCTCGAAGGGCAGGCCGAGTACGTGCAGAAGGCGTTCGGCCGGCCCCTGTGGGCGATCGAGCTGCTGCGCGAGGCGGTCACGATCCGCTTGCTGAATCCGCAGTCGTCCGGCGGCAAATTGGCCGAGACGCTGAGCGAACTGGCGATCCACGAAATGCGGCAGGCTCAGTACGGAGAATGCGACGGCCACCTCGCAAAGGCGCAACAGCTGATCGAGGCCGAGATTCGCACCGACCCGGCCGCGCAGGAGCTGAAGGCGGGGCTCGTCCAGGTGCTGGTCATGCGCGCCGGCATCGCCGCCGTGCTGGGCCGCAAGGACCAGGCGCTCGATCACGTGCAGCGGGCAAGGGCCGTCGTATTGACCGATCGGCTGCGGCAGGCCGAATCGCAGCTGTTGATTGCCGAATCGTTGAGTTCTGCACTGAATCTGAGCGGTGATGTCGATGGCGCGATCGAGGCCGAACTGCAAGCGCTGGACGTGTTCAAGACGCACCAGGACCTGCTCGAAAGCGGCGCGCTCGACAAGGATCTGGTGGGCGACACGCTGACCTCGCTGGGCAGGCTGTACCTCGATCGGCGCGAGATCGGTCCCGCCCGGCAGGCGTTGAAGGCGGCGCATTCCGGTCTGGGCGACACGCCCGAGATCCTGTTCAACCTGTCCGAGCTCGAACGCCAGACTGGCAACGAGTCGCAGGCGCTGGCGCACTACCAGTCTGCGCTGCGCCTGCGCAAGGAAAGCGCCGGCGAGGTGGCGGTGATGTTCGGCACCAACCGGGCGCCGGAGTCCGGAGGTGAGCTCGGCCGGTTCGGTACCACGGTGGCCGATCGCGTGTCGCTGGGGCGGGCTGCGGTGCTGGTGCCGGGCGCGCAGTTTTCCGATGTGGGCTGGCTGCGTCCGACGCGCACCGTGCCGCTGCCGGTCGGCCTGGCCACCGACGCCACACGCCTGCTGATCCGTAACAAGCGCGTGCTCGATCCGGTGGCATTCGGCGTGCAGACCCGTGAATTGATGGCACGGGCGCGGCTGTATCCGAAATCGGCGCTGGTGTTCGTGCACGGCTTCAACGTCTCGTTCGACGAAGCCGTGCAGCGTGCCGCGCAGCTGGCGCGCGATCTCAATTACGACGGCGCGGTGTTCGTGTTCTCGTGGCCGTCGCAGGGCACGGTGCTGCGCTACGGCACCGACCGCGACATCGCGGACCGCGCGGTGGGCCGCTTCGTCGAGTTCCTCGGCCAGGTCGAGCAGGCGACTGGCGCCGAGAAGATCAACCTGATCGCGCACAGCATGGGCAACCGCGTGCTGCTGCCGGCGCTGGCGCAGATCGCTGCCGATCCGCAGAGCAAGGTGCGGCCGAAGGTGCGCGAAGTCATCCTCGCCGCGCCGGCCGTGCCGCAGTCCGATTTCACGAGCTGGCTCGACACCATCTCGAATCAGGGCATCCGCCGCTTCACGCTGTACGCCTCGTCGGCCGACAAGGCGATGTGGGCCGGCTGGTTGCGCGAGCGCGCGACTTCACTGGCCGGTTACGCCTCGAACGGCGTGCCGCTGTGGCACCCGAGCGTGCAGAGCATCGACATCTCGAAGGCGTCGGAGCCGGGCCTGCTGCAACTGAACCACGACGTGTTTGCGTCGAATCCTGTGATGTCTGAGGACATCCGGCAGGTGCTGCAGCAAGGGCAGAAAAGGCTGCCGAATCAGCGCATGCCGTTGATGAAGGTGCAGCGCAGTCCGGATGAGGGGAAGACGTACTGGTCGTACGAGCCGCCTGCGGCAGTTCGACGTTGAATGGAGCTCAAGGCGTCCTGGTTCCGGAGCGGTTGCTCTGATATTGACGTGCAAACAAAACTGTTGAACGGAATGCCTGTCAGGGGTTCGTTGTGGCCGCTCGTCCTTCTGATTGGCTGACGTTCCGGCCGTGTCCGACGGCTGTCCGCATGCGAGCGTGCGCGCGGTACTGGCGAGCTCGTGGGGTGACCGGCTCCGTTCATGTCCCCCGATGTCGGCCTTGCGCCCGGCTCGGAGGACATGAACGCAACACAGCGCCCCGGCGCAGCGCTCACGCGCTGACTTCTGGCGGGTAGTTAACGGGCTGGTATCGCTGCGCTCTGCTTCAAAGCCTGGGCGGCTTCGGTCACCAGCTCCGGCCCCTTGTAGATGAAGCCGGTGTAGATCTGCACCAGGTCGGCGCCGGCAGCCACCTTGGCGACCGCGTCCGCACCGCTCATCACACCGCCGACGCCGATGATCGGGTAGCCCGACCCCAGTTCGGCGCGCAGCTGCCGGATCACCGCATTGCTGGCCTCGAACACCGGTGCACCCGACAGGCCCCCGGCTTCTTCACCATGCGGCAAGTGCTTGACGGCTTCGCGCGAGATCGTCGTGTTGGTCGCGATCACGCCGCTGATGCCGTGGTTCTTCAGCGTGGCGGCGATGACGCGCACCTGATCCTCGACGAGGTCGGGCGCGATCTTCACAAACATCGGCACCTGGCGTCCATGGCGCTGTGCCAGCAGCGCATCGTGCTCGGCCAGCGTGCCGAGCAGCGCGTCCAGCGCGGCATCGCTTTGCAGCGCGCGCAGGTTCTGGGGATTGGGCGATGAGATATTGACCGTCACGTAGTCGGCATGCGGATACACGCCTTCGAGGCCGATCAGGTAGTCGTCGACCGCCCGCTCAATCGGCGTCACTGCGTTCTTGCCGATGTTCAGCCCGAGGATGCCGCCTTGCTGCCGAAACTTCGCGCGCTGCACGTTCGCGACGAAGGCCGCGAGCCCACCGTTGTTGAAGCCCAGCCGGTTGATCAGTGCGTTGGCGTCGGTCAGTCGCCACATCCGCGGCTTCGGATTGCCGGGCTGCGCCAGCGGCGTCACCGTGCCGACCTCGATGAAGCCGAAGCCCAGCGCACCGAAGCCGTCGATGCAGCGGCCGTTCTTGTCCAGCCCGGCAGCGAGGCCGATGCGGTTCGGGAATCGCAGCCCGGCGACCGTCACCGGATCGTCGACACGCGTCTGGCGGATCGCGCACATCAGCGGCGTGTGCTGGATGCGGGCCAGCGTGTCCAGCGTCAGGTCGTGCGCCTGTTCGGGGTCGAGGCCGAACAGAAATGGGCGTGTCAGAGCGTAGGGAAGGAGGGCCATGAATTCAGCACGGGATAATTCTTCATTGTCTCAAACAGCTTCAGTCATGACTCAAGACGAACTCAAGGTGATGGTCGGCCAGGCAGCCCTAGCGCACGTGGCGCCGGGCAGCGTGGTCGGCGTGGGGACCGGCTCGACGGTCAATTGCTTCATCGACGCGCTGGCCGGCATCCGCGACCGCATCGCCGGGGCGGTGTCGAGCAGCGAGGCGAGCAGCCAACGGCTGCGTGCCCACGGCATCGCGGTGCTCGACAGCAATGCGATCGAACGCATCCCGGTCTACATCGACGGTGCCGACGAGATCGACCCGAACGGCCACATGATCAAGGGTGGCGGCGCGGCGCTGACGCGCGAAAAGATCGTCGCCGATCTGGCCGATCGCTTCATCTGCATCGCCGATGTGTCGAAGCGGGTCGCGGTGCTCGGCCGTTTCCCGCTGCCGGTGGAGGTGATCCCGATGGCTGCGGCGCAGATCGCGCGGCACTTTGCCGCAATCGGCGGACGGGCGGTGCTGCGTGCGGGTGTCGTCACCGACAACGGCTGCCACCTGCTCGATGTTCACGGGCTCTCGATCGTCGATCCGCGTGCCATGGAGCAGGAGATCAACCAGTGGCCGGGTGTCGTCACGGTCGGCATTTTTGCTCGCCACAAGGCCAGCCTGTGCCTCTTCGGCACGCCAGATGGTGTTGAAGAGATGCGCTATTCAGCGCGTCCGGATGCGACCTGAATCGGGCGGAATGTGCTGAAAACAGCGTAATCTCGACGCCTGATTCAATTTCGTGGATGCATGCCCATGGCCAAGCCCAATTACTCGTTCGAAAAGCGTCAGCGCGAGCTGGCCAAGAAGAAGAAGAAGGAAGAGAAAGTGAAGGAAAAAGCAGGGCGCAAACCCGGTTCCGAAGGTGAGCCAGACACTGCTGCAGACGACACGGTCGGTGCAGCTCCCGCTGCGGGTGCCGGCCAGCCGACACCTTGAACCCTGGCGTGGCGCCTGCTAGCGACCGCGACGTGACCGTCGCGTCGCAAAGCGAGCGGCGTCCACGCTGTCGAGCAAGCTCGACTCGATCGGCACCGGGGCGCCGGTGATCGATGCGGCCACCACCTGTGCCGCCAGCGCCGCCCAGGTGATCCCCCTCGAACCGAACGCCGTGCAGGCATAGAGCCCGGTCAGCCGAGGCACCTGCACGGGTTGCTCCAGACGTTCGGTGGCCATCGCGGCTGCGACGTCCGGTACGGCTCCGAGCACCGGCAGGCGATCGTCGGTGGTCCAACGCCAGCCGGTGCGGCCGCCGAAACACCTCACGTCCACTTGAGGCTCGACACCCAGCAGGCGCGACAACTGAGCGAGGTTGTGCCGGTGATCGCTGTCGCGCACGGCCGGGTCGTCATCGCCGACCTGTGAAGTCGCGCCGAAAATCGTCCTTCCATCGACCGACGGCAGCAAGTAGCCCTCGCCGGTGATCGGCATCCGGGGCAGCGGCCATCCGCTCCCGGCCTCTGTCGTCATCGTGCTGATCTGGCCACGCACCTTCAGAAACGGCCAGGCGTCGGGCTGCGAAGTCGGCATCCACGGCCGCAGAAGCCGCAGCGCGTCTCCGGCGTTCGCCAGCACGACGGTTCCGGACTCCGCGAGAGTCGATCCGCGCGCGTCGAGCAGTTGCCAGCCACAGTTGCCGCGCGTCAGCGATTCGACCGCGCAGTTCCCACGCAGTGACGCGCGGCCTCCAGCGCGCTCCAGGAACGACCGCGCCAACCCGCCGGGCTGCACCCAGCCGCCGCCCGGGTAGCACCAGGCCGGACCGCGCAGCGCGATCCCGGCTTGTGCCGAAGCCTCTTGCGCCGACAGCGCCTGCACATAGGCCCGCGACAGGCCGAGCCGCGCCAGCGTGGCCTGCATCTTTCGCAATGCTTCACCGGCGTCCTGCAGGGTTTCCAGCCGCAGCAGGCCTCGCAGGCTGCCTGGAACGCCGTGCTGCGTCAGCGCGATCGAGACTGCGCGCTGTGCCTCCAGCGCGGCCGCCCGGTTGAAGCGCGCATGCGCACCATCCTGCGGGTTGACGATGCCGTGGAACAGACCGGCCGGGTTGCCCGAGGTTTCCAGCGCCGGGGCGGCATGCCGCTCGAAGACGATGCAGTCGCGCCCCTGTTCCGCCAGCGCCCAGGCCATCGCGCAGCCGGCCAGGCCGGCACCGACGACCAGCACCGGCGCCGTCGATTGCGCGCCCGTGCCGCTGCGCATCGGTGCGTGCCGTGGGGTGAACGGCGGCGCGTAGCGCCAGCGCGAGGGCCATGATCCCGGCGCATCGTCGGCGGATGGGGACAACGCTGGAACGGGATCGGGTGCAAAGCCCGCGGATCGCAATCCACATGGCATCGTGTCGCCGGCAGACATCGAACGCACATCGAAGAACACCGAAGTGCCCACACCGGCCAGCCTCGCCAGCGACTTGGCCTGCCGACGTGCCGCAGGCACGTCGGCAGCCGCCATCGCACTCAGCGCAAATGCATCGATCCCGGCCACCAGCTCGCGCAGCGCTGGGCGCAGCAGCGACGGCACCAGCAGCCACTGGACGCGTCCGCCGTCGAACGCCAGCCGATGCAGGTTCGGGGTGATGGGCGGCCAGGCGCCGGCGATCTCATCGGCCAGCGGACGCGCGGTGCAGCCGCCAACGATGTCTGCGGACACGGTGATCACATGCAACTGCTCGCAGCGATGCGGGTCGACCTTCCAGGCGTTCAGGACTTGCTGGAAGCGCCAGCCGCCGTCGAAGCGGTCGTCCAGAACGACGAAGCGGCGGCGGTCTTTCCACAGCGCAGGCAGCGTGATGGCGAAGCCGTCTGCGGACTCCATCGCCCGGTCTGTCACCCGCGCCATGTCGCTCACGACGCGTGGCCTGCCGACCGTGCGTGCAGCCAGACCAGCAGACGATCGCGAGCAGCGGTGAGGCTGCGGTACGCGAGCACCGATGCGGTCATGCTTTCCAGTGCGTCGTGCAATCGCCTCGCGTGTGCCGGCACGGTGATCGCCTGCCCGAGCGGGTGCGACTCGACGTGGATCGTGAACACGGCCTGCCGGTGTTCAGTCAGAGGAATGAAGGTCTGCCGCTCGGTGCGAAACCAGGCCTGTGCTGCCAGCCCGTCGGCATCGACATCGGTCGGCCAGTCGTGCGGGTCGAGCCGTGCCGGATGCGCATGCAGGCGAGGGTGGCGCGTGATGGTCCAGACCTGACGCTCCCAGCGGTCGGTACCGGTGACCAGTCGTGCGAGGTGCCCGCTGGCGGTGATCAGCAACTGGTTGTCGGCCACCGGCGCATGCACCTCGGCGAAGTGGCGGCCGATCTTGTCTTCCGGGGCCCAGTGCGAAGGCAGGCACACCGCCAGCCACGGGATGCAGGCGGTGTTGCCATTGATCACCGCGAAGTCTTCGGCGAAGGCGAGACAGAACAATCCGGCCGCGCGCCAGTCGGCTGGCAGCGCCGCCAGGCAGCGGCCGACCTCGTCGGAAGCCTGCGGGGTGAGCTTCGATGCATGGCCGCCGAGCACGCTCCAGCCGAGTCGAGGCGCCTGAACCGGTCCGCTGCGGTCGCAGCACCACGCGTCGGAGTGCTCGGCGGCGGCCTGCTCGAACAGCGCCTGCAGTGCCGGTCGCGAATCGAACCCGGGGCTCGTCAGCAAGGCCTGGCTGGCATAGGTGCCGAGCACGGCGAGCTTCTCGCGCAGCACACGATCGCCGGGGCGCGTTGGCGTCAGCTGAGCCTCGCCAGGGGCCAGACGACGCAGGCCGGGCTGCATGCGGAACGGACTGCCGATGGCGTTGAAATCGAAAGCCATCGAAGCATCATGCCCAAAAAGTGTTCAACCAAAGAGAAGGGCGCCCGAAGGCGCCCGCTTCCTTCCCCGCCAGCAGGCTTTACACCCGCTTGCGGTACTCGTGCGTGCGGGTGTCGATTTCGACCTTGTCGCCGGTCTGCACGAACAGCGGCACCGAGATCTCGAAGCCGGTGGCCAGCTTGGCGTTCTTCAGGACCTTGCCCGAGGTGTCGCCCTTGACGGCGGGCTCGGTCTCGACGATCTCGCGCACCAGGCTGGTCGGCAGTTCGACCGAGATGGCCTTGCCGTCGTAGAACACCACTTCGACCGGCATCGCGTCTTCCAGATACTGGAGCGCATCGCCCATGTTCTCGCTCTCGACCTCGAACTGGTTGTATTCGGCGTCCATGAATGCGTACATCGGGTCGGCGAAGTAGGAGTAGGTGCAGTCCTTCTTGTCCAGGATGACCTGGTCGATCTTGTCGTCGGCCTTGAACACCTGCTCGGTGTTGAA
>JAURWR010000022.1 GCA_030654805.1 Burkholderiaceae bacterium | reverse complement strand
CTGAAGTGACGCACACGGTGCAAGGACGGGCGCTGCTGGAGCGCTTCGTGCTCGACATCTGCCAAACGCGGGCCGACTGGGTGATGCGCGACCACATCGAAGAGGCGGTGCAGAAGATCCGCGACCAGGTGGGCGACGAAGAGGTCATCCTCGGTCTGTCCGGCGGCGTGGATTCTTCGGTGGCCGCGGCCCTGATTCACCGCGCCATCGGCGACCAGCTGACCTGCGTGTTCGTCGACCACGGCCTGCTGCGCCTGAATGAGGGCGACATGGTGATGGACATGTTCGTCGGCAAGCTGCACGCCAAGGTCATCCGTGTCGATGCGGCCGACCAGTTCCTCGGCCACCTGGCCGGCGTGAGCGATCCGGAAGCCAAACGCAAGATCATCGGCCGCGAATTCGTCGAGGTCTTCAAGGCCGAAGCCGCCAAACTGATCTCAAGTGGTGCATCAACAAAAGGCGCCAAGTGGTTGGCACAAGGCACTATTTACCCGGACGTGATCGAGTCCGGTGGCGCCAAGAGCAAGAAGGCCGTGACCATCAAGAGCCACCACAACGTGGGCGGCCTGCCCGAGCAGCTGGGCCTGAAATTGCTGGAGCCGCTGCGCGATCTGTTCAAGGACGAGGTGCGCGAACTCGGCGTGGCGCTCGGCCTGCCGCACGACATGGTGTACCGCCACCCGTTCCCCGGCCCCGGTCTGGGCGTGCGCATCCTGGGCGAGGTCAAGAAAGAATATGCTGACCTGCTGCGCCGGGCCGACGCGATTTTCATCGAGGAACTGCGCTCCACCCTCGATCCCATCAGCGGCAAGAGCTGGTACGACCTGACCAGTCAGGCCTTCACCGTGTTCCTGCCGGTCAAGAGCGTGGGCGTAATGGGCGACGGCCGCACCTACGACTACGTGGTGGCGCTGCGCGCGGTACAGACCAGCGACTTCATGACCGCCGACTGGGCCGAGCTGCCTTATGCGCTGCTCAAGAAGGTGTCCAGCCGGATCATCAACGAGGTGCGCGGCATCAACCGCGTGACCTACGACGTCAGCTCGAAGCCGCCGGCCACCATCGAGTGGGAGTGAAATCAGGTCTTTCGAGGACTATCGTGACCTATCGAAAAACTGTCGTAACGTGTTGATTTAAAAAGAAATACGTCACGACAGCTATCGGTGGCTATCGCCGGCCAGCAAAACGGATTGGCGGTAGAGGTGACGGTAGAAACCGGAAGCCGGATTAAGACCCTCCCGTTTACTATCCAGACCAAACCGGTCTTTGACGGTAAATCACTCCTCAGGAAAGCTTGTTTCATGCGGCTTTCCGAGCATCAGCAGGTCTCCTGACCCCTGACGGTAAAAGCCGTCATGAACAGGAGGAAAAACCTCGATGCTTACCGACACCGCACTGCGCAATCTCAAGCCTAAGTCCAAGATTTATAAGGCGTCCGACCGCGACGGCATGTACGTAACGGTATCAACCACCGGTACCGTCACCTTCCGCTACGATTACCGTCTCAACGGTCGGCGCGAGACGCTGACCATTGGACGGTATGGGCCGTCCGGCATTTCGCTCTCGATGGCCCGCGAAAAGCTGCTGGACGCCAAGAAGGCCGTCGCCCAGGGCAAGTCCCCGGCGCATGAGAAGCAGCGCGAGAAGCGCCGCCTGACCGCCGCCAAGAACTTCGGCGACATGACCGCCCAGTGGCTTGCCGGTGCCCGGATGGCCAACACCCCACCGCGCTCTTGGGTGACCCACCGCCTGAGCACGCTGGTCAGGATACCCAGGTCCCGCGCAATGTGCGTGACGGTGGTGCCTGGCTGCTTGCACAGCTTCACTGCCTCACGTTTGAATTCGTCCGTGAAGCTCCTTCGGGTTCTTGTCATGCCTATCTCCTGAACACATCATGTCATTGGACGTGTCCGGGAAACCGGGGGAAGCCCACACCTTCGAAAGCTTGGAAACCTTGGACGCGCAGCTCGACGAAGCCAAACTCGCATTTGGCGTAGTGCGCAGCATTGACGAATTTGCCGCATCAGAAATGGGTGAAATGGTGGGGCGCCATCGACGAGGTGGACAGCCGCGCGGGTGGAACCATCCGCATCCCAGGAAAGCCCTGGCGCTTTTCGGGAGAACAACTTGATCACCCAGGCCTCCCTGCCTACCGCGGCGAGCACAACCGTGAAGTGCTTCAGGAGTTGGGCTTGACCGACCAGGCGATCTTGAGCCTGGCGGACAAGGGCATTTTGACAAATGGGGTACCTGTATGAAAAAGCCCGGCAAGAAAGTCATCATCACCTGTGCCATCACCGGCGCGATCCACACGCCGACAATGTCAGATGCCCTACCCTATCGGCCGGAAGACATCGCGCGCCAAGCCATCGACGCCGCGAACGCCGGCGCCGCTGTTCTGCACCTGCACGCGCGAAACCCTGAGGACGGCTCCGTGTCGATCGACCCTGAACACTTCATGGCGTTCCTCCCGCAGATCAAGGCATCGACTGATGCCGTGATCAACCTGTCCACGGGAGGGAGTCTCACCAACACTGTTACGCAGAGAATCGCCCCTGCCAAGCGCGTTTCGCCGGAGATGTGTTCCCTGAACATGGGAAGCATGAATTTCTCCATGCACCCGCTGGCGGACAAGTACAAGGAGTGGAAATTTCCGTGGGAAGAGGAGTACCTTCGCAATTCCGACACTTACATTTTCCGCAACACCTTTCGCGACATCGGCATGGTGGCTCGCGAATTGGGCGAAGCAGAAAATGTTAAGTTCGAACACGAGTGCTATGACGTGGGGCACCTGTACAACCTGAAGTTCTGTATGGACAGCGGCATGTTCAAACCTCCGATCTTCATCCAGTTCATCTTTGGCATCCTGGGGGGCATCGGCCCCGAAGTGGACAACCTTGTCTTCATGAAGCGCACCGCCGACCGGTTGTTCGGCGATAGCTATCGCTGGTCGGTGCTGGGTGCTGGCGCCGCGCAGATGAATCTGGCCACTACCGCGGCCATGCTGGGAGGAAACGTTCGGGTCGGACTGGAGGACTCATTGCAGATCTCGCGCGGTAAGCTCGCCGAATCGAACGCCCACCAAGTGACCAAGATCCGCAGCATTCTGGAGGCTTTGGGCCATGAGATCGCTACACCCGAGGAAGCGCGGGAGATGCTGGTGCTGAAGGGTTCGAGTGCCGTAAGGTTCTAGGGAGTCAAAGAATGTCTGGACCCAGCCTTTGAAGCGTCCTGCGAAGTTCCATGTGTGGCCTTGCAGCGATTGCTCTTTGGCAAGTCGTGCGGATCAAGTCACGCCGTGGCCGATCAGGTAGAACCCTCCCTGAGTCATCTATCAATCTGAGGCAAACGGTTGTAGAGGATCGGCCTCTGTCAGAGGAGAAAAGCGGTAAGTCGCCGGCGTGCGCGAGAGCTTGATGGGCGAGCCCAGTCCGCGGTAGCCGCCCGGCATCTCCACCACCATGCCGCGGTGTCGGGTGTGGGGATGTTGCAGAGCCTGGGCCACGTCCAGCACAGGCGCACACGGTACACCCTTGCGCACCAAGGTTTTGGCCAAAACTGCGCCATCATGCGCCGCGAGCACCGCCTCCAAATCCTGCTTGAGTGCCATACGGTGGAGAGAGCGTTGTCCGGCCGTGGCAAAGCGCGGATCATCGGCCAGTGCGGACACACCGATCTCTGCGGTGAGGGTGCGGAACTGCCGATCATTGCCAACGGCGAAGAAGACCGGATCGGTGCCGGTGCGCAGGCAGTCGTAAGGGTAGATGTTGGGGTGGGCGTTGCCGGTGCGCTTTGGCGGCTGGCCGTCCAGGAACCAGTTGGCCGCGTGTGGGTGCAGCAGAGACAAGCCAGCGTCGTACAGCGCCGCTTCGACGAACTGTCCACGGCCGCTTCGATGTCGCTCTTGAAGCGCCATCATCACGCCCAGCGCGGCGTTGAGGCCTGCCACCATGTCCACCACCGGCATGCCCACTCGCAAACCTTGGCCATCGGCTTCGCCGTTGACGCTCATGAGGCCACACATCGCCTGGATCGCCGCGTCGTAGCCGGGCAGGCCGCCCAGGGGGCCGTCGGCGCCGAAACCGGAGACACGGCAATGCACGAGCCTCGGAAAGTGGGTCGCGAGCACTTCGGGACCAATGCCCCAGCGCTCCAGTGTGCCGGTCTTGAAGTTTTCGATCAAGACGTCGGCCTCCGCCAGCAGCGCCAGCAACACCTCACGTCCTGTCTCGCTGGCGAGGTCCAGGCTCATCAGCCGCTTGTTGCGGTTCAGGCCCAGGTAGTACGAGGCCACGCCCTGTTCGTTGAAGGGCGGGCCCCACAGGCGTGTGTCATCGCCCTGCGGCGGCTCGATCTTCAGCACGTCCGCTCCGTGATCGCCCAGGATCTGGCCGCAGAACGGGCCGCCGAGAATGCGCGAGGCATCGACGACACGGATGCCTTCCAAGGCGCCGGTGGGCGCGTCATGCGCAGAGGTGGTCATGTCAATCGGCCCGGATAGCGCCCTGGGCGATCACGTCGCGCCAGCGCTCGGCTTCCAGGCGCATGTAGGCCGCCAGATGCGCCGGCGAGGTGTCCTGCGGCAGCTCCACGCCCTGGCCAGTCAGCTTCCCGCTCACTTCAGGGTCGGCCAGCACCTTGGCAAATGCCGCGTTAAGCCGATCAATCACTGGCTTGGGTGTGGCCGCGGGTGCGACGATGCCGAAGAAAACGCTCACGTCCATGTTGGCCACGCCCTGCTCCTGCAGCGTCGGCACATCCGGCATGGCCTTTGAGCGGGCCGCGGTGGTGACGCCCAGCGCGCGCAGCTTGCCCGCCTGCACGTGGGGCCGCGCCGTGAGCACGTCGGTGAAGCTCATGCCGACCTGTCCGCCCAGCAGGTCGTTGAGCGCCGGGCCTGTGCCTTTGTAGGGGATATGCTGGACCTGGGTGCCGCTGCGCTGGTTGAACATGACACCAGCCAGGTGGGAACTGGCGCCATTGCCCGAGGAGGCGAAGCTCAAGGCATCGGGCTTGGCCTTGGCCAGCGCGACGAGTTCGGCCACGCTCTTGGCCTGCACCTGCGGGTTCACCAGCAGCACGTTCGGCAAGTGGCCGATGCGGATCACCGGTGCGAAATTCTTGTCCGGCGTGTAGCTGATCTTTCGGTAGAGGTACTGGTTGATGGCCAGCGGGCCCGAGGTGCCGAACAGCAGCGTGTAGCCGTCGGCCGGAGCGCGGGCCACCGCGTCGGCGCCGATGTTGCCACCAGCGCCAGGCTTGTTCTCGACGATCACGGTCTGACCCAGCGCAGGCTGGAGGGCATTGGCCAGCGTGCGCGCCATGGCGTCGGTCGGCCCGCCCGGGGAGAAGGGCACCACCAGCGTCACGGTGCGAGATGGAAAGTCGTCTGCGTGGGCCAGGCCGGTGGTCACGCACAAGGCGGCCAGCAGGCCGGCGAGGCGCCGGCGTTGGGGGTTTTTCATGATTTGTCTCCTTCTTTATGGTGGATCGGTTGCGCGGTGGGTTTCAAAGCAGGTCCACGGTTTCGACCGGGACCTGTCCGACGCCGCCGTCGCCGGCATCTGGATCGAGCAACTGGATCAGCCAGGGCTCAGGCGCCTCGGCTTGCAGCGGGTCTTGGGCCAGCACGCGGTGGCGCATCACGAGTTGCGCCAGGCGCATCCGGTTCGCATCGCCCAGCTTCGAGGCTTCCCAGGCCATGGCGGTGGCGCTGGTGATGTGATAGAGCGCCGAAGCGGCTTGACGGGCCGCGTGATCGTCGGCGCCGCGGGTCTGGGCGAGCTGTTCGGTCAGCGCCAGGGCGCGCTCGGCGGTTTGCTCAAGCACATCGCGCGTGCGGGGCGCCAGCGACGCCTCGGCACGCAAGGCTTCCAGATGCGCCTTCAGCACGGGCAGTGAGCCTTCGCGCCGCGCGGCGCGGATCACGTCCAGCGCCACGATGTTGCTGGTGCCTTCCCAGATGGAGCCCAGGTGCGCATCGCGCACCAGGCGTGGATCGCTCCATTCTTCGATGTAGCCGCAGCCACCCCGCACCTCCATCGCATCGCCGGTGACGCGCCGAGCGTCGCGACAGGCGCGGAACTTGATCAGCGGCGTGAGGATGCGAACCAGCGCGTAGGCGCCGTCTTCGCCCGCGTCCGAGCGGCGCAGCGCTTCGGCGGTCTGGAACATCATCGTTCGCGCCTGCTCGGTGGGCAGCATCAGCTTGAGCAGTTGCCGCTGCATCAGCGGCATGTCCACCAACCGCCGACCAAAAGCTTGGCGGTGGCGCGCCACATGCAACGCCTCGCCACAGGCGCGGCGCATCAGGCCGGCCGCGCGCATGCCATTGGACAGGCGCGAGTTGTTCACCATGTCGGCCATCTGCTGGAAGCCTCGGCCCACTTCGCCGACCAGCCAGGCGCGTGCACCTTCCAGCCGGACCTCGCCGCTGGCCATGGAACGCGTGCCCAGTTTGTCCTTGAGACGGATGATGCGGTAATCGTTGACGCGGCCCTCAGGCAACTGCCGCGGCAACAGGAACAGCGACACACCCTTGAGACCGGCGGGGGCGCCATCGATGCGCGCCAGCACCATGGCCAGCCCTGCATCGGGGTTGGAGCAGAACCACTTGTCACCCCAGAGGCGGTAGCTGTCGCCATCGGGTTGTGCGCGCACTTCGGTGGCCGCGATGTCCGAACCCGCTCCCTGTTCGGTCATGAACATGGCGCCCTGGCTGAACTGCTCAAAATCTTGCGAGGTCAACGCGGTCAGGTAACGCGCCGCCAGCGCGGGATCGCCGTACTTGCGCAGCGTACGCGTGAGCGAGTCGGTCATCGACAGTGGGCAGCAGAGTCCGAACTCGGCCTGTACGAACAGGTAGCTCAGCGCGTACTTGGCTGCGGCAGGCATGGGCGTGGGCCAGCCCAGCACACCACCACGATGCGACAACGCGGCCAGCCCGTATTCAGAGAAAGCGATCTTCTCCAGCGCCACATAGGCCGGGTGCTTGTGGATCTTCTCGGCGTCCAGCCCGGTGCGCGTGCGCAGGCTCAGCGTCGGCGGGTTGCGGTCGGCCTCGGCCGCCAGTTCGTCCATCGGGCCGCCGGCCTGGCAACCCAGTCGCTGCAGGTGCGGCTCCAGGTGTGTGCGCAGCTCGGGTGGCAGATAGAGGCCCAGCAGCGCGCCCAGGGTCGGGTCGGCGGTGTAGAGGTTGGTGCCGCGGGCGTCGGGAATCGGGTGGCAGGCGGTCGCGGCAGCCGCGGCGGCGGCCGTGGTTTCAGCGATGTTGTTGGCATTCATGGGTTTGCCTCGGCTTGTCTCGTGCTTGGGTGAAATCCCAGTATCCCGGCCCCATCGATTCGAGTCCAATTCAAAGATTGGTAACTTTGATTCGAAATTCGAATGAGCTTCGACCTGCGACACCTGCGCTGTTTTCTGGCTGTGGCCGAAGAAGGGCATTTCGGCCGCGCTGCAACGCGCCTGGCCATGACCCAACCACCGCTGTCGGTGGCGATCCGACAGCTTGAAGACGCCGTTGGCGTGAGGTTGATCGACCGCACCAGCCGGGGCCTGCGCATCACTGCGGCTGGTGAGGCCCTGCTGCCGCAGGCGCGGGTCGTGCTGGCTGCAGCGGCCGAGGCCGCGCTGACGGCGCGCGAGATTGGCCGCGGCGCTCGCGGGCGCCTGCGCATTGGTTTTGTGGGCTCCTTGCTTTTTGGTGGTCTGCCGCAATGGCTGCAGCAATACCAGGAGGCGAACCCAGGCATCGAGGTCGCCTTGGTCGAACTCAACTCACAGGAACAACTGCATGCGCTCGGACGCGGCGAGCTGGACGCCGGGTTCGTGCTGGCGCGGCGTGTGCCGCCGACCTTGCAGGTGGTGACCGTGCACGAGGCGCCCTTTGTTGCCTGCCTGCCCAAAGGACACGCTGCCGCGTCGGCACGACGGCTATCGCTTGCGCGCCTGCGCGACGAACCCTTCGTGCTGTTCTCGCGCCAGGTCTCGCCCGACTACCACGCGCGCATCATCGAGGCCTGCGCCGAGGCCGGCTTCGACCCCAAGGTCCGGCACGAACTGCGCCACTGGCTCTCGGTCGTGGCCTTGGTTTCGCAGGGCATGGGCGTGGCGATCGTGCCCGAGCCGCTGGCTCAGTCCGGCATGGCCGGCGTCGTGTTCCGACCGTTGAGCGGCACAAAAATCATGTCGACCCTGCAATGCGTGTGGCCTCAAGGCCCTGCGCACTCACCCGCGCTGGCCGCACTGTTGGCCGTTGTGACTGCTGCAACCGACTGATCTGGTTTCAGTAGCTCCACAGCCACATGACAATCGCCCTCAAAGCCTCTCAGGCCAAGACCGTCCTCGCCAACGCACGCCCGTCGCCTGCAAAGATCACCTATTGATCACCTATTGATCACCTGCGTTTCAGCCCCACGTCGATCTGAAGCACCTTGCAGACACCCCAACGCAAGACCACCATGTGCTTTCAAATTTTCACGGGACACCAAGAGAGGACTCCGTCATGAGCACCGCCGATTTGCGCCGAATCTGGAACGACAGCGTCCGCCTGTTTTTCGCGCCGCTGGTGGGTGCGGTGACGGGCGCTGTGAAGGAATTCCAGGGGGTGAACCGCGAGGTCGAGCTCAACCGCCTTCGAGCGTTCCACCAGAAAACAGACTGACACACGGGGTGCCATGGACCCATGGCATGACCCGATAGCACCCGCCCAGCCCGGTTTTCGAAATCGACCCGAGCGGACACATCTGTCCGCTCGCCCAGAACCTTCAACCTTCCCACAGCCCATCCCAGAGGGCCAGCAGGCGCGGCCCGCCGGGCAGTGCTCTGAGCACCTTGAGGTCCTCCACCCACAGCGCCAGAGTGCCGCGGGAATCGGGATCGAAGTGGATGCGGGTGATCCAAGACCGCTGCTCTCCGTTCCGACGCAGGCGCCCGGTCCTGAACATCCAGAACGCCGAGTCGCTCATCTGAAATCGGCTGGACAACATCTCGTTCTCCCACAGGTCACCCAGACCGTAGAGTGGGTAGTTGTGCGCCATGATCGAGAACCAGTTGCTGGCAGTTCACGACGCCTTCAAAGCGCTTGATCGAATGAAGATGGGCAAGCGACGACTGCCCTGGCCAGAAGCCGAAAAATGCTGAACGCAATGCTATGAGGTCATTCCTCACAAGAGCACATCGCTGATAACCTCAATGCGCCTGGTCAGGGACAGATAGTTCAGCACCAGCAGGTCTGACGCCAACGAATGGAGGTGCGATTGGCCTCGGCTTTTCAGGCGGTACCGAAGGTGGCGATACTGCTATGGAGGCAAGACAACAAAAATCCTGCAATGACATCGACAAGGTGTTCCACCACCTCGATGACAAGACAGCGTCCATCTTTGCACGCGATTGCGCAAGGGCATGCGACACCAGTTTGGCTACTCGGCCTTGATGCCTGCAGCCTTGATCAATGCGCTCCAGCGAGCCGAATCATCAACCAGGAAACTGCGGAACGACTCGCTGCTGCCGCCTACCGGCACGATACCCATGCGGGTGATCTTCTCTCTGGTTTCAGCGTGGGCCAGCGCCCGGTTAATGGCCTGATTGAGGCGAGCAACGATGGGCGCAGGGGTGTTGGACGGAGCCACAACGCCGAACCAGGCGCCCACCTGATCAAAGCCCGCAACCCCGGCTTCCGTCATGGTGGGCACGTCCGGGAAATCCGGATGCCGCTGTGCCGATGTGATGGCCAAAGGTTTGACCTTGTGCGCGGCCACCTGCTCCTTCAGGCCGGACATCGTATAGAAAGTGAAGTCGATGCGCCCGGCCATCACCTCGGCCAGCGCAGGCGCAGCGCCCCGGTAGGGCACGTGCGTCATCTGGGTGCCGGTTGTGTGGGCCAGCAAGGCACCAGCGAGGTGGCCCGGGCCGCCATTGCCCGCGGACGAGTAGTTCAGTGACTGTGTACGTGCCAGGCGAACCAACTCCTGCAAGGACTGAACCGGCAGGTCCGGGGCGGTCACCAGAACCGTCGGTAGCACCGCTGTCTGGGACACGGGCAGGAAGTCCTTCTGCGGGTCTGGGGAATGGCGCCCGGTGAGGATGGGGTTAACGATGAAAGTCGATGCGGTTGACAGCAGCGTGTACCCGTCCGGC
This sequence comes from Burkholderiaceae bacterium, assembly GCA_030654805.1. Taxonomy (GTDB): domain Bacteria; phylum Pseudomonadota; class Gammaproteobacteria; order Burkholderiales; family Burkholderiaceae_C; genus PBB1. The sequence continues at coordinate 38,904 of JAURWR010000022.1, read as the reverse complement.
TCCGCTTGTGCCACCACATTGGTGGCAATTTGACCACTGGCGCCGGTGCGGTTCTCCACCACCACGGCCTGCCCTAACTGTGTCGTCAGCTCTTGGGCCAGGACACGGGAAAACACATCCAGGGGCCCTCCTGCCGCAAAGCCGACGATGAGCTTAACCGATTTGTTGGGATAGTCCTGTGCCGCCGACAGCAGGGGAGCCAACGCCAAAGTCAGGGCGATCCCGACACGCCACATTCCACGGTTATTGCTGCGCATAACGTTCCTTCAAAGAGTCACTGGTTGGACATGCCCGGGGAAAACCCGAATACGAAAATTCGGCCTCAGGGGTACATTCTAGAACACAGCGTTCCTGCTGATGATTATTTTCCTCCATTATAGATACTCAGTATCCATAGAGGAAACAGTAGATGTCTAACCAAGGCGTCGAATCGATCTGTGGTCTGAGTCGACTTATTCCGGAGCCTCTTGATGAGTAACAGAATTTCTATTTTATCGAACACGCGTGGTAGTCACTGTCAGCGCCCGTGCGCATCCGGGCGACCGACCACCAAGCCCACATCCGCCCGCCTAGGCGGCACACACGCGTCAGCGGGTCGGGCCTGACACCATGCTGGCCCAGCAAATCCTTAACGGCCTGATTTCCGGCGCGATCTATGCCCTGTTCGCGCTGGGTTTCAACCTCATCTTTGGTGTGCAGAAGGTGCTGAACCTCGCACACGGCGCCATCTTCATGTCGGGCGCCTTCATCGCTTATTACGCCGTTATGGCCGGCCTGCCCTTCTGGGTGGCGCTGCTGATCGCCATGGTGGTGTGTGGTTTCGCTTCGGTACTGATCGATCGTTTTGGCTTTCAGAAGCTGCGCAAGTACAGCCCGATGGACGCTGAGTTTGGAGCCCTGGTCATCTCGATCGGTATCGGCCAGATCCTCACCAGCATGGCCCAGAAGCTGTCGCAGACCAAGGTGCTGAGCTTTCCGTTCGACACCTTCCCGGTCGAGTTCTACCGGGCCATGGGCTTGCGGATATCCCTGCTGCAGATCACCATCACGGTCATGGTCGTGGTGTTGGTGGTCTTTCTGGCGCTGTTCCTGCAACGCACCACGTTCGGCCGCCAGGTGCGCGCCGTGGCGATCAACCCGCGCGCATCAGCACTGCTGGGCATCAACGCGCGCTCGGTCTTCATGCTGACCTTTTTCATCGCCGGTGCGATGGCGGCACTGGCCGGCGTGATGATCGGCCTGTCCTTCAATTCCATCCAGTTCATGATGGGTGAGCCCTACATGCTCAAGGCCTTTGTGGTCGTGGTGCTGGGTGGCCTGGGCAACCTGGGCGGCGCGGTCGTGGCCAGTTTGCTGCTGGGCGTGGGTCAGGCGCTGTGCGCTGCCTATCTGCCACCCGGCCTGAGCGACATCCTCATCTTCACCATGCTGTTCGTGGTGCTGATCTTCAAACCGAATGGCTTGTTTGGCGGCGCCCTCGCACCCGCCGGAGTGGGACGGCAATGATCGATTTTCTGAAGGCCAATCAGCCTGTTTTCGACTTCTTCCTGCTCACGCTGGGCTTTGCCTACAGCCAGCAGATCGTGTTGCGATGCGGGGTGTTCTCGCTGGCCTCGGCAGCGTTCGCAGCCATGGGCGCCTATGGCTGCGCCATCCTGGTTGTAAACCTAGGCCTGCCCCCGCTGGCAGCGATGCCTCTCGGCGCGGTGCTCGGCGGTGTGGCGGGCTACTTGGTGTCGATACCGCTGGCACGCCTGCGTGGGGTCTACCAGGCCATCGCCACGCTGGCGCTGGTGGAGGTGGTGGTGGCGATCGCCCTCTACGCCGAACCGCTCACCGGCGGCGCAGTGGGATTCAACAACATCCCCAAACACGTCGGCACCTTCGAGATCGCGGTGGCGGTGGCTGTGGTGATCTACCTGCTGCACGCCTTGTCGATCTCGCGCATCGGGCGAGGTTTTGATGCGCTGCGCCAGGACGAGTATGTGGCGGCCAGTCTGGGCGTATCTTCGAGTGGGCAACACACTCTGGCCTTCATCGTCAGTGGGCTCATCGGCGGCCTGTTCGGCGCGCTGCAGTCGATGTACGCCTACAGCGTCGAGCCGCACCAATTCGGCTTCAACTTCATGGTCACCACGCTGGCCGCGATCATTCTGGGCGGGCGACGCTCGCTGCTCGGGCCGGTCATCGGCTCGGCGGTCGTCATTCTGCTGCCCGAGATCTCGCGACCGCTTGCCGAGTACCGGATGGTCGTGGTCGGCGTTGTCATGGTGCTGGTGGTGCTGTACACGCCACAAGGCCTGGGCGATACCTTCCTGTCCTGGCTGAAACATCGCCGCGCCCAGCGCACATCTCCGCCGCCCGCCCTGCCTCTGGCAGAAGGCACAGAACCCAAAAAATCGAAAGGAGCGCCCTATGGTCGCGCTTGAGTTGCAGGACGTGAGGCGCCATTTTGGTGGCGTCAAGGCGGTCGACGGCGTGAGCTTCCAGGTGCCCGCCGGCAAGGTCACCGGGCTTATTGGACCCAACGGTTCGGGCAAAAGCACGCTGGTCAACCTGATCGCGGGCGTGCTCGGTCTGACCAGCGGTGAGGTGCGCCTGCATGGTGAGGCGATCTCCACCGAGCCGGCCGACGCCGTGGCACGCCGCGGCGTGGCCCGCACCTTCCAGAATATCCGGCTGCTGCCCGAAGCCTCGGTGCTCGACAACGTGGTGATCGGTTTCTATCGGCTCGAAAAAAGCTCCCTGCTGGCCAGCCTGCTGGGATTGCCCTCTTCGCGGCGCGAAAGCCGCGAACTGCGCGAACGCGGCCGCGCCTTGCTGGCGCGCTTTGACATGTCGTCATACGAACACGTCCCTGCGGGCGGCCTGGCCTACGGTTTCCAGCGTCGCGTCGAGATGATGCGCGCTGTCGCCAGCGACCCCGCGGTGCTGCTGCTGGACGAACCGGTGGCCGGCATGAACGACGTCGAGGCCAGTGCGCTGGGCAACATCTTCGCCCGCTTGGCCGAAGAAGGCATGGCGGTGCTGGTGATCGAACACAACACCCGTTTCGTGTCCGAATTGTGCGAACAAGTGCACGTGCTCGACAGCGGTCGCCTGATTGCCAACGGCACGCCACAAGAAGTGATGCGCGACCCGGCCGTGATCGCCGCCTACCTGGGAGACTGAGATGCTGGAAATCAAACAACTCAAGGCCGGCTACCGCGGTATTGAAGCGCTCAAGGGCGTGGACATTGTCGTGCCCGAAGGCGAGATGGTCGCCATCATTGGAGCCAACGGCGCCGGCAAGTCCACCCTGCTCAACTGCATGAGCGGCGTGGTCCGCGCCACCGCCGGCCAGATCCGCTTCGCGGGTCAGGACATCACCCGCCTGCCCCCGCACGTGATTGCGCGGGCCGGCCTGTTGCATGTGCCCGAGGGCCGCCAGGTGCTGGCCGACATGACGGTGCAGGAAAACCTGATGCTCGGTGCGCTCGCACGGGGCACCCGCAAAGCCTTGTACGAGATCGACAAGGTGGTCACGCTGTTCCCCATCCTGGCCGAACGCATGCAGCAGGCCGCTGGCACGCTCTCAGGCGGGCAGCAGCAGATGATGGCCATCGGCCGCGCCCTGATGGGCAGCCCGCGCGTGCTGTTGCTCGACGAACCCAGCCTGGGCCTGTCGCCCCTGCTGACCCATCAGGTCTTCGATGCCCTGCTCAAACTCCACCGCGACGGTTTGACCATCGTGCTGGTCGAGCAGAACGCCCGCCGCGCCCTGGCAGCCACCCAGCGGGCCTACGTGCTCGAACGCGGCCTGATCGCGCAGCACGGCCAAAGCCAGCAACTGCTGCACGACCCATCCGTGATCGAGCACTACCTGGGCACGGGCGAATCGGCCCTTGTCGACTGAAGTTCCGGCCTTCCATTTTTTTCCGTCCGCACGGCTCCCGTGCATCTCTTTTCCACCCCGAGGTACCACATGTCCCCTTCATTCAAGTGCACCGTTTCCCCTCAGACAGGAACACCCGGCCGCAGCGCCCAATGGCGTCTGGGGCGGATCGCCCTGGCCACCACAGTGCTGAGCGCCACCGCACTGACGGCCCAGGCGGCCGAATACAGCGTGGTGGTGGTGCAAGCCCTCACCGGCGGAGCGGCCTTCATCGGCATGCCGGTCGCCAACGGGGCGGCCCTGGCCGCCGAAGAAATCAACCGCAAACAAGAGCTGGGTCCAGGCAACACCATCAAGGTGATCACGGCGGATGACGCCAACGACCGTTCACAGACCCTCTCGCTGATGCAGCGTTATGCGGCAGACCCCAACATCCTGATGTTTATGGGTCCAACCAGTGGCGCCGTGGCCGTGGCTGCGGCCAACGCCGCCAACACGCTGAAGTTTCCGATGCAGACGCAGTCGAATTCGATGGACGTGCTCAAGGCGGGACCCTGGTCTTACACCCTCACCCAGCCAGGTGAGATCACCTTGCCCTACATCGCCAACTACGCGGTGGACAAGCTCAAGATCAAGGACTGCACGGTGATCGGTATCCACGATGTGGAGATCTACGTGACCATGCAGAAGGTCTTCGAGAGCGTGGTCAAGTCCAAAGGCACCAAGATCGGTTCGGTCGAGGCCATCAAGGGCACCGATGCGGACTTCAGCGCACTGGCCACCAAGGTCGTCAGCCGCGATGCCGACTGCGTATTCATCTCCGCCTCAGCGCCCCAGGCGGCCAATATCGTGATTCAGTTGCGCCAGGCCGGTCTGGACCCCAAGACCCGCATCTTGGGCCACAACGCTCTTTCATCTCCCCAGTTTCTGGAGCGCGGGGGCAAGGCCGTCGAAGGGGTCTACCTGATCGGTGACTGGCTGCCGGGTACCAACGACGAAGCCAGCCGCGCGTTTTCCGCTGCCTACAAGGCGAAATACAAGGCCGAACCCGACAACTGGGCCGCTTGGGGGTACAGCTCCATGCGGGTGGCCATGGACGCCATCAAGCTGGCGGGCCCGAATCCCACGCGGGACACCGTTCGCCAAGGCATGGCCAAGGCCAAGGACATTCCGGTGCTGGTGGGCAACGGCAAATACACCCGCGATGCCGAGAGGGTTCCTTTTGTCGGCATGCACGTGCTGCAAGTCAAGAATGGCAACTTCGTGATGGCCCCCTGATGGCCTGATACGGTCACGCCATCCAGACGGTTGGACCTCGCTGGTCCGACCGTCTCCTGCTTCTATCGCAAGAAAATTGATCACCAGTCGAGTTCGGTTTCCATGAGCCAGATCCTGTCCGCTTTTGTCCATACCCTGCGCTTAGAGGCCGACGGCATCCTCGGTATCGAGCTGAGTCCCGCACCCGGTGTCGTCTTTCCGGCCTTCACCGCCGGCTCACACATTGACCTGCACCTGCCCAATGGGCTGGAGCGCAGCTATTCGCTGCTCAACGCGCCCGGCGACACCACCCGCTACGTGCTTGGCGTACTCAAGGACCCGGCCAGCCGGGGTGGTTCGGTCTGTGTGCACGAGCAACTGCGTGTGGGCATGCCACTGACCATCAGCGCGCCACGCAACCACTTTGCGCTGCACGAGGATGCGGGCTACAGCGTGCTCGTGGCTGGGGGCATCGGCATCACCCCGATCCTCTGCATGGCCCGCCGCCTGGCCGATATCGGGCGCCCGTTTGAGGTGCTGTACTTCGCACGCAGCCGCCGCAACGCGGCCTTTGTGACCGAGCTCGAAGCCCTGGGGGCCCCCATCACCTGGCACTTCGATGACGAGCAGGGCCGGCCACCCGATCTGCAGCAGTTGTTGAGCCGCCGCAGCGCAGCAGCCGACACCCACCACTACGCCTGCGGCCCGACCGTGATGCTGGACCGTTTCCTGCAAGCCTGCGAAACCTTGGGCCACCCCAATGCGCATATTGAGCGGTTCAGCGCCGTAGAAATCGCCCCCTCGGCCGATGCCCAGAAGAATTACACGGTGGAACTCAAACGCACTGGCCGCGTGTTCACGATCACCCCCGACAAATCGCTGCTGCACACCCTGCTGGATGCGGGCATCGCGGTGGACCACAGCTGTGAAGAAGGTGTCTGCGGCTCCTGCGAGACGCGTGTGCTGGAGGGTGTTCCCGACCATCGGGATTCGGTGCTCAGCACCTCAGAGCACGCCAGCAACCAGACCATGATGGTCTGTGTTTCTGGCTGCAAGACCGGGCGACTGGTGCTTGACCTCTGACGATCAAAATGGGGGCTTCAGGCCAGATCGCGGTGTGGATCAGCTCGCAGCCACCGACGCAACAGCCGCCGGGCTGGTGACGCGCGCCGAGGCAGCACCGTAGGGATAGACCGAGCAGCCCATGCGCTGCGAAATGCTGCGCGCCGCGTCTTGGAGGGCTCGAATCAGGGGTGGCTCGTCGTTGTCGAGCACCAGATGTGAAGGGAACGCCAGCCCGAGCGCACCGACCATTTCTTGCCCGTTCCTGAACAGGGGCACCGAAATCACGCCCAGGCCGAGCGTGGTCTCGTTGCGCTGCACACTGTAGCCACATGCGCGCGCTTCATCCACCAGCCTGGCCACGGTGGCGCGGTCACCTACGGATTCGGATGTGAGTGCTGGCAAAGGCAAATTCAGCAAGCGCTCACGCTCCTGCGGGTCCATGTAAGCCATCATGACACGGCCGACGGAGGACACACCGTAGGGGACACCGCTGCCTGAGCGCCACCCCGTGTCCATGAAGTGCGGGCCTTCCAGGCCGATCAGGTAAAGCGACTGGTCATGGTCAGGCACCGACAGGCGCACGCTGTGACCGGTGCGGTTGAGCAACTCGCGCATCACCGGGGTTGCCGCCTGGCACAAGCGATCAAAGTTGGTGAAGCGCGAACCCAGCACAAAGCAGCGTTTGCCGATGGAGTAAGTGCGGGTGACGGGGTCCTGCACCACCAGGCCGCTGTCGACCAGCGCACTGAGGATCTTGGACACCTGACTCTTGGACAAACCACATCGCTGCGCCAGATCGGTGACGCCGAAGTCGCGCTGATCGTGTTCGAACTCCAGCAACACGCGCAGCCCGCTGCGAAGGGACTTCATGGACTCGGTGGCCGAAGTTTCGGCCTCGCTATCGGGTGTGACAGGATTTTTCTTGGTCATGATGCCTCCATTATTGCGCTGGTTCAGAAGGTACCACCAACACGTCCAGAGCCACCACACCCTGGCCAGTCGGACGCACAAGCACAGGATTGAGGTCAACCTCCAGGACCCACGGGTCGGCCAGGAACTGCCGCCCCAGCCGTTGAATGGACTGGGCTGCGGCCGGCACGTCCAGACACGCCTGGCCCCGTGCGCCGCTGAGGATGGGCGCGATCCGCAGACTTTGCAGCGCGGTGGTGATCTCCGCCTCGGTGGTTGGCAGCGCGAGGAAACGCACATCGTCCAGCACCTCGGCCCAGATGCCGCCTGCACCGATCATCAGCACGCGGCCGAGCTCCGGATCGGTCGAACAACCGACGATGAGCTCGAAGCCGCCACGCAACATGGGTTGCACCGAATAGCCCGTGATGGACGCGGCGGGGGCGTGAGCGGTCACAGACCCGACCATGCCCGTCCAGGCGCTGCGCAGGGCATCGCTATCCGGGATGTTCAGGGCCACCCCACCGGCTTCACTCTTGTGCGCGATGTCGGGCGAGACCACCTTCAACACCACCGGGTAGCCCTGCGCGTCGGCAAACGCCACCGCGGCATCGGCGTCGTTGAATACGCCCTCGGGCACCTGGGGAATACCGGCGTTGAGCAGGAACTCGGCGGCGTTGCGGCTGGGTGTCGCTGGCACCGCATCGGTCGGATCCATGTCACCAGTCGCTGCCTGCAAGGCATGCCCCAGCGCCACCACGATGCGTTCGGGGGTGGACAGGGCCAGTCCACCTGCCTGCATCAGCCGCTGGCGGTCTTCCGGTAACAAGGGATCAGAAGACGACAGGTACGACACCGCCACCCGCTTGCCCATCGAATGGGCCTGGACACTGAGTTTTTCGAGCCAGGGCACCAGCGCGGTGTAGTCGTGGGCCAGGCGGGTCAGCACCAGCAGCAGCACGCCGATCTGCGGGTCGTTCAGCACCGCTTCCGCACACAGCGCGTAGCCCTGCTCGTCGGTGAACAGCGCGGTGTCGACTGGGTTGGCCACGGTCATCTGCTCGGGCAATACGCTGCGCAGCGTGGCCTGGGTCTGCTCGCTGAAGGCCGGTATCTGCAAACCGGCCTGGGCCGCAGCGTCCGAGATCAGGACCCCCATGCCGCCCGACACCGTCAAGACGCCCAGCCCCTTGGCCCGCAGGCGCGAGGGGTCGCCATGGCGGTCAAACAGCAGCGCCAGGTCCAGCAGATCGTCCAGGGAATCGACGTTGATCACGCCGGACTGACGCGCCACATCGCTCCAGACCTTCCAGGCACCGGCCAGCTTGCCGGTGTGGGAGACTGCCGCGGCACGCCCCAGTTGGGACTTGCCGGCCCGCAGCACGATCACGGCCTTGCCCGCCGCCCGCGCCCGGCGCCCCAGCTCCAGCAGGCGGCTGCCATGCTTGAGCCCCTCCACATACATCGCCACCATCTCGACCTCGGGATCGTCCAGTGCGTGCTCCAGCAGGTCCAGCAGGCCCACATCGGCTTCGTTGCCGGTGGACACCCAGTAGGCCAGCCCGATGTCGAGATCGTTGAAGCTCTGCAGCATGGCGTTGCCCAGCGCCCCGGACTGGGTGAACAGGGCCACCTTGCCTGGGCGCGGCATCCGGTTGCGCAGTTCGCTGGAAAAGGTGGCCGTGACGCCCTTGGCAGGGTGCAGCAGGCCGACACAGTTGGGCCCGATCAGGCGGATGCCCTGGCTGTCGCAAATGTCGGTGAGCCGTTGCTGTTCATCTGCTGCGCCGGCCTCGGCGAAACCACCGGCAATCGAAATCGCGCTGGCCACGCCGCGAGCAGCGCACTGCGACAGCGCATCGGCCACGCCGGCCGCCGGCAACAGGATGAGTGCGAGATCGACATCCCGAGGCAGGTCAGCAATGCTGGGCACGCAAGGCACCCCCTCGATGCTGGCGTGCTTGGGGTTCACCGGGTAGATGCGCCCCTGATAGCCATAGCGTTGCAGATACTGCAGCGGACGGGCGGCCAGTTTGGCCTGATCGGGCGAGGCGCCGATCAGGGCGATGCTGGAGGGGTTGATCAGTCGGGACAGCGAAGACATGGGCAGGGTACTCTCAGGTGGTTCAACGGCGTGGCAGTTCGGCGGTGGCGGATCCCTTGATCGTCACCTGCCCCAGCTGGTTCTCACCCCAGAGTTCAAAGTCCACCAGTGCCTGTTCGCCCTCCATGCGCTTGCCGATCACCTTGCCAAAGGTGTAGGTGCAATCGCCAAAGATCACCGGCAACTTCAGGCGGGCGCTGAGCTTGCGCACAAAGCCGCGGTCGCCGATCCAGTTGGTCACACAAGTGGTGAGCATGCCGATGCGCTGCGGGCCGTTGTCGTAGGGGCCGGGCATGCCCAGGTCCTCTGTCGCCACCTTGGCGTCCTGGTGGCCGATGCTGGGCAGCACGGCGGCACCGTAGTAGCTCTTGTCGTAGTTGTTGGGCAGTTTCTCCGGGCTGCTCATGGCCCAGTCGCGGTACTTCCAGCGCAGCTTGGTCGACTTGTAGCCCGAGGTGCCCACGGCGCCGCAGTAGTAGGCGGTCATGTCCTGCTGGTTGAGCGGGCCGCGCACGGTGCCCGGCAGCACGGTGCCCACTTCAACGTCGTCCCAGTACAGGACGTCGGCGCCCCGGCGGTACTCGTTCAGTTGGCGGTCAACGATCACCGCGAGTTCGTCGGCGGTGTACACGTGTTTGTCACGCGGGGCGTATTTCAGCCCCCCTTCGGCGCCCTGGCGCGCCACGCGGAAGGTGTGGGAGAGCACGCGGGTGAGCAGCGTGCCGCGCTGGTCGTGGTAGCGCACGTCACCGGTCTGCACCAACATGTTGGAAACGGTCTTGCCGCTCAACGGCTGTGCGTCGACGTATTCGGCGCTGGCGGTGACTTCATCGTCGCGCAGGATGGGCTGGTGGAACTCGGCGTCGATGCCGGAGTAATACCACTGCACATCGGGCAAGCCCGGCGCCACCACCGCGTCCCAGATGCCGAAGAAGAAGGTGGGAGGCGCAATGATGCCGCCCCAGGTCGTTTCCTGGGCGTAGGCCGGGTCGCTGTAGAGCGGGTTGTCGTCGCCCAGGCCCCAGGCGTAGTGGCGGATGGCGTCGCGGCTGGCTTCGTAGTTCCATTGCTCGACGCGGATGGGCATGCCCAGCAGGGCGCGAGCTTCTTCGAGTGCGCCGGTGCCGATGGCGGGGGCGTGCAGTTGTCCCTTGAGGGTGGCGTTGTCCATGGTGTGTCCGTGAGTGGGGTGTGGGTGGAAAAAATGCGGGGAGAGTGGTCTGTCGGATTCAGAGGCGGGTGACGCCCAGGCCCATGCCGCCATCAACGTCGAGCACCGCGCCGGTGGTCCAGTCGGCGTTGATCAGGTATTCCATGGCGCGGGCGATGTCCACCGCCTCGCCAATGCGGCCGATCGGGTGCAGGTGCGCGAGACCCTGGAAAAAGGCCTTGGCTTCTTCGGGCGTCTGGTTGGCGGCGGCGGCATTGATCTCGGTGGCCACCGCGCCAGGGATGACGCAGTTGACGCGGATCTTGCACGGACCGAGTTCGGCGGCCAGCACACGCGACAGCGTCTGGATGCCACCCTTGGAGGCGGCGTAGGCCAGGCGACCAGGCAAAGCCAGGCGGGTGTGCACCGAGCCGATGAAGATCACGCAACCCTGGCTGGCTTCCAGGGCCGGTACGGCGGCCTGGGTGAACAGCGTGGGCGCCACCAGGTTGGCTTCCAGCACGTCGTGCAGGGCCTGCGGGGTCACGTTCATGAGCCCGCTGTGGTGGGTGATGCCGGCGTTGTTGACCAGGCAGTCGAGGCGGCCACCGCCGTGTGAGATGGCCTGTTCCAGCATGGCCTGGCGGTCTTCGGCCTTGGTCACGTCGCCCGCGATCCAGCTGCAGTCGGGTCCGATGGATTCGGCCACCGCGCGGATACGTTCCGGGCGCCGACCACTGATGGTCACGCGGGCGCCACAGGCCGCAAAGTGGCGTGCACAGCCTTCGCCGATGCCGCTGCCACCGCCGGTGACCAGAATGGATTTGCCTTGCAAGGTCGTCATGGGGTCTCTCTGGGTTGCCGGCCCTCAGGGCCGGGAAGTTGTCAGGGTTTGTTTCAGGGTCCAGAGCGCAGCGCGCTGCACGATCTGGCGGTGCGTCGGGTGGTTGAAGGAGGCGCTGTCGTGGCCGAGGGCATCGAACACCATGCGGGCCGGTCCGACGTCGCGCGCCCACAGGCAGGGCGACCAGCTGTCCTGCGCGGCCGCCTTGACCTGGGCCAGTGGCTGCAGGCCGGGCGCCAAGTCCATCTGGGTGTAGGCCTCGTCGTCGAAGTCGAACGCCTCCAGGCCTTCGGTAATGGGGTGTGACACAGCGCTGGGGCGCACGTTGACCAGGCCGTGGGGCGGGTGGAACGAGTGCCCCCAGGTCCAGCCCGCACCCACCAGCTCGCGCCAGCGCGGCCAGTCGTCAAAGCAGATCGCGCCGGTGTGCAGCACCAGCAGGCCGCGCCCAGCGGCAAGGTGGCGCTCGATGGCGGCGCGCTGCGCGTCGCCCAGGCTGAACGCCCAGCGCTCGCGCTGGGCGGCAAACTTCTCCTGCGGCATGGTCCAGCGCAGCGCGTAGACCGTCAGCAGGTCGTAGGCGTCCAGGTCCGCCAGACCGGCGTCGATGTCGCTGGTGATGTCGCTGTGTATGCCCACCTCGCCCAGGATGCCGGCCAGTGTCTGGGCGCTGGGTTCGAAGTCGTGGTAAAGGCCACCGATGAGGATCAGGTTGCGCTGGCTCACGGGCCCACCCTCCGCGCGGCGCGGCGAGGGGCTGAGTTCGTTTGAGATCGGTTGGATGGCGCTCATGCCCGCGGCACCTGTGAAAGCACGCTGTGGATCAGCCCGCCGTCCACCACCAGGTTGTGGCCGTTGACGTAACCCGCGCGGTCGCTGGCCAGGAACATCACCGCTTCGGCAATGTCCTGCTCCAGCCCCAGCCGCTTGAGCGGGACGGCATTGCTGCGGATCTCCCGCGTGCGCGGGTCTGCATAGACAGCCGCACTCATGCCGCCGTCGATGAAACCTGGCGACACGGTGTTGACGCGAATGCCCAGCGGGCCCCATTCCAGCGCCATCAGCTCGGCCAGCTTGATCATGCCGCCCTTGGCGGCCGCATAGGCGTTGGTACCCAGGCTCGGGGTGATGCCGCCGATCGACGAGATGTTGACCATGGCGCCGCCCCTTTTTTCATCGCGCAGGCGGCGACCCACGGCACGGGACATCACGAAGGCGCCGGTCAGGTCCACATCGAGGATGTGCCGGAAGGTTTCCACGCTCATGTCCAGCATGTACTCGAAGCGCACGATGCCCGCGTTATTGACCAGCAGGTCGGGCGTGCGCCCAAGGGTGGACAACGCGGCCTCGACGGCGGTTTCGTCCGTGATGTCGCAGACCAGGGCGACGCCTTCTTTCATGCGCGCGGCCACTGCGCGCACGCCTTCGGCGTTGGTGTCCATCAGGGCCACCTGGTAGCCCTCGCGGTCGGCCTGGGCTGCGATGGCCGCGCCGATGCCGCTGCTGCCGCCAGTGATGAGTGCGAGTTTCTGTGTCATGGGTGGGGTTACCTCAGGGACTGGCCGGCGGCCTGTGCGGCGCGCGCGGATTCAACAATGGGTTTGGTCAGAATCTGGCCAAAGTCGTGTGTGCGCCATTCGGGCAGGGGTTTGCGCTCTAGCTCGGGGCGGCCGAGGTCGACCTGCCGGCCACCCAGCATCACCATGCGCAGGCGGTCGCGCTGGCCGAGCACCGTCACGTCTTTTTCCGGGTCACCGTCGACCACGATCAGGTCGGCCAGGCGGCCCGCCTCCAGCACACCGACCTGGCCCTTCATGCGCAACACCAGCGAGCCGTACTCGGTGGCGCAGCGGATCGCCTCCAGCGGCGTGAGGCCCAGGTATTTCACGAAAACTTCCATTTCGCGGTAGTGCCAGTCGCCGTAGGGCGTGACCGAGAAGCCCGACTCGCTGCCGCAGACCAGCGGCACGCCGGCCTTGAACGCCTTTTGAAACATCTCGGCGCTGCTCTCGATCTCGCGCCGGAACAGGTCCTGCATCACGGGGCTGGCGTGGATGGCGTCGCCAAACTCTGCCAGGTTGGCCTGAAAGGTCAGGGCCGGCACCAGCATGGCCTGGTGTTTCACCAGCGCGTCCACCGCGGCGTCGTCCATGAGCGTGCCGTGGATGATCTGGTCGAACCCCGCCTCGCAGGCGAACTTGACCGACTTGGCGCTGCGGCAGTGGCCCGCCACGGGAATGCCGAAGTCGTGCGCGATATCGCAGATGGTGCGCAACTCCTCCATCGTGAAGGTGATGAACTCGCCCTCGGCGCGCCGGTGCGCGAACGAACCCGTCACGTGCACCTTGATCCAGTCCACCCCGAGCTTGATCTGGCGCCGCACCTCGGCCACGATTTCGTCCTTGCCCGAGACCATGCGGGCGTAGGCCATGGTGCCGCGGTCCGGCATCAGGCGGCCCGCCGCTCCGCCCACGGAGGTCATCAGGGCGTAGCCCCCGACGGCCATGCGCGGACCTTCGATCACGCCACACTGCACCGCCTCTTTCAGGTCGACCCCCAGGTCATACAGCGAGTCGGCGTCGAAGAAACCGGTGAGGCCCGAGGTCAGCATGCGCCGCAAGTTGGGCACCGCCGTCAGTGCGGCCATGCCCGGGCGGCGGTGGTAGAAAAGTTCGTCGTGTCCGGCGGCGTTGTCAAAGGTGCTGTGCACGTGACCGTCGATCAGTCCCGGCATGACGCTCATGCCACTGGCGTTGAAAGACGCCACCCCCGGCATCTGCGCCGCGCGGTCATCGGCCTCGGTGCCAACGGCCGCGATGCGCTCACCTTCGATCAGCACCGACGCCTGTCGAGACGGTCCGCCCGTGCCGTCAATCAGCTTTGCGTCGTGGATAAGTACAGAACCATGTTCCATGTTTTGCGCTCCATTTGGGTTGAAGGTATCTTGCTAGGAAACACTGTTTTCTTTTTTGTTGCTTTATTATTTTTCTTGACGACAGCGTTTCTTTTTTTGATACTACGACATCGCGTTTTTCCCGGCATTCGGGTTTACCCGAGTTGCTTCACCCAACCAGATACCGCGCCCCGCCAGCGCACATCCCAAAGCAGGAGACAAACCCATGGCCCTTCAGTCCGACTACGAGAAAGCACAGATCCGCAACATGGTTCAGCGCGCTGTGAAGTGCGCGAGCGAAGGCACCACGGAGATGACCCCTGAGGTCTACCGGCTGCCGATCGAGATCTACAGCCCCACGCGCTGGGAAGAAGAGATGAACGCAATCTACCGGCGCCTGCCGCTGATGCTCGCCCTGAGCTGCGAGTTGCGCGGCAACGGCGCCTACAAGGCGATGAAGGTGCTGGACGTGCCGGTGCTCATCGTGCGGGGCGACGACGGGCGCGTGCGCGCTTTCGTCAACACCTGCACCCACCGCGGACGGGCGCTGACACAGACCCCCGACGAGAAAGGCCAGTGCAAGAACTTCACTTGCCCCTACCACGCGTGGCGCTTCAGCACCGACGGCAAGCTGCAGTCGGTGTCCGACCCGCGCAAGTTCGGCGAGGTCGACAAGAGCGCCCTGGGCCTGCGCGAACTGCCCTGCGAGGAGCGCGCCGGTTTCGTCTGGGTCTGCATCACACCGGGCCAGACGTTCGACATCGAGGAATACTTGGGCGGCATGCTCGAAGAACTCGCCTGCCTGGAAGCCGACAAGTGGTACCTGCTGGGCTCGCAACAGCTGGAAAGCGGCAACTGGAAGATCGCCCACGACGGTTACCTGGAGTCCTACCACATCCCCTTTCTGCACCGCCACACGCTGCACCCGATGTGGAAGCGCGAGACCCTGACCTCTGTTTCCCTCTACGACCACTACGGCCCCCTGCCCTACGGGCCTCACCAGCGCATGGCCGGCAACGCCTGGGGCTACGACCCGGCGCTCATGCTCAAGATGAAGGACGTGCCCGAATCGGAATACACGGAACACCACTTCCACGCCGTGCGCACCCTGTTCCCGCACATCTCCATCTCCGCCGGGCGCAACGGCGGCCTGGTGTCGCAGTTGTTCCCGATCACGGCCGACCGCTGCATCACGGTGCAGAACCACGTCTCGACGCAGAACCCCGACGACATGACCGAGGCCGAGAAGCAGACCACGCAAAAACGCATCGAGCTTTACGCGGCGGTGGTGCGCGACGAGGACTACTCCACCAGCTTCAGCATCCAGGAAGGCGTGCGCTCGGGTGGTATCCAGGAACTGCTGTTCGGCCGCAACGAAGGTGGTGCGCAGAACTTCCACCGTTCGGTGGAGCACTACGTACAGGCCCACCGCAAAAGCCAGGCCAACGCCTGAACCCCATCCCTCAAACGGAGACACCAGAACATGAACCTCAGTCTTGAACAGCGCATCACCCGGGTGGAAGACCGCCAGGCCATCCAGCTCCTCACCGCCACCTACTGTTTTTCAATCGATGACCGCGACCTCGACACCGTGGGCGCCCTCTTCACCGACGACGGCCACTTTGGCTCGCACGATGGCGCCATGAGCGCCCGCGGGCGCGAAGCCATCGTGGAACAGTTCCGCAGCCGCTTCAGCCTGCTCGGCACCTCCAACCACGTGGCGCACAACCAGCTCATCCACCTGGACAGCGAGACGCGCGCGCACGGCCTGGTGTCCTCGCACGCCGAGGTGTGGCGCATGGAGCGAACCATGCTGTGCGCACTGCGCTACACCGACCAGTATGAAAAAGTGGGCGACGAATGGCGCTTCGCCGAACGTCTGCTGTCGTTCATGTACTACGTGCCGATCGAGGAGTACGCCAGCGCCATGGGCCGTCTGGACCGCAACCGCGCGGGTCCCACCCCGATGGCGGCCGACTGGCCCGAGGGGCGCCCGACCTGGACCGAATACCGGCCCGCCTACCTGAACAAAGCCTGAGGAGCCGCCATGAAACTTGATCCCCAGACGATGGATTTCCGGGACCTACACCACCTGCTGGCCGGTGCGATCGTGCCGCGCCCCATCGCACTGGTGTCCACCGTGGGTACCAACGGGGTGCAGAACGTGGCACCACTGAGCTCCATCAGTATCGCCAGCGTCATGCCGCCCATGGTGACCATTTCCCTGTCCACCCGGCGGCGGCGGGCGGGCGAACAGAAGGACACCTTGCGCAACATCCTGGCCTCCAAGGAGTTTGTGGTCAACGTGCCGGTGACCGAGAGCATGGCGTTGGCGATGAACCTGGCCGGGGCCGAATATCCCAGCCATGTCAGCGAGTTCGCCGAGACCGGCCTGACGCCGATACCGGCCGATCTGGTCCAAGCCCCGATGGTGGCCGAGGCACCGGTGAGCCTCGAGTGCCGCATGGTGCACATGCTGGAGTTTGGCGAACTGCCCAGCGTGTCAACCCTGATCGTGGGCCAGGTGCTGCGCGCTCACATCAAGGACGAGTTCTTCGCCGATGGACAGCTGCAGTCGAGCCGCATGCAGGCCATCGGTCGCCTGCTGGAGCCCTATTGCCGCACGCGCGACATCTTCGACTTCAAGGTCGAATACACCTTGTGACCCCTCAACCGCTGCCCGAACTCGCCCCGGTGTCCGGACCGTGCATGCACACACGAGCACGCCGGCCAGGGCAGTGACCCCCACGGAACCTTCTGCCATGAATTTCGAACTGCCTGCCGAGGTCTGCGAACTGCGCGACCGCACCCGGCGCTTCATCACCGAGCAAGTGATCCCGCTGGAAAACGACGAGCGCCAGAGCGCGCACGGACCCAGCCGCGCCCTGCGCGAGGAACTGGTGGGACGCGCCCGCGCCGCCGGCCTGCTCACGCCGCACGCTTCACGCGAACTCGGCGGACTCGGCCTGAGCCACGTGGCGAAGGCCGCGGTGTTCGAGGAAGCTGGCTACTCCTGGCTCGGTCCGACAGCCATGAACATCCACGCCCCTGACGAAGGCAACATCCACCTGATGGAGGCCGTGGCCAGCGCCGCGCAGAAAGAGCGCTGGCTTCGCCCGCAGGTGCAGGGCCTCACCCGCTCGTGCTTCGCCATGACCGAGCCCGCGCCCGGCGCCGGTGCCGACCCGTCCATGCTCACCACCACCTCCGTGCGCGACGGTGATGACTACGTGATCAATGGTGTGAAGTGGTTCATCACCGGCGCCGAAGGGGCCGACTACGCCATCGTCATGGCGCGCATGGAAGACGGCTCGGCCACCATGTTTCTCACCGACATGGACCGCCCGGGCATCACCCTGGAGCGCAGCATGGATGCGATGGACCGCTGCTTCACCGGCGGCCACGGCGTGTTGCGCTTTGACAATCTGCGCATTCCCGCCAGCGACGTGCTCGGCGAACCCGGCAAGGGCTTTCGGTACGCGCAGGTGCGCCTGGCCCCCGCGCGGCTGACGCACTGCATGCGCTGGCTCGGCCAGGCGCGGCGCGCCCACGAGCTGGCGGTCGACTACGCGCGCCGGCGCCAGGCCTTCGGCAAGCCGCTGGCCGAACACGAGGGCGTGGGCTTCATGCTGGCCGACAACGACATGGACCTGCACACCGCGCGCCTGCACATCTGGCACACCGCCTGGCAGCTCGACCAGGGCCAACGATGCAACTTCGAGTCCAGCCGCGCCAAGGTGGTGTGCTCCGAGGCACAGTGGCGCGTGGTCGACCGCTGCGTTCAGATCCTGGGCGGCCAGGGCGTCACCGGCGAAACCCCGGTGATGCGCATCTTCATGGACATGCGCGCCTTCCGCATCTACGACGGCCCGAGCGAGGTGCACCGCTGGAGCATGGCGCGCAAGATCGTGCAGATGGCACAGGCCGCGCACGAGGGTCGGGCATGAGCGAGCACGGCCAGAGCACCCCCGATGTCTTCCAGCGCCTGCGGCTGGACGGCCGCACCGCGCTGGTAACCGGCGCCTCCAGCGGCCTGGGCCGGCACTTCGCCTGCCTGCTGGCACGGGCCGGCGCGCGCGTGGCGCTGGCCGCGCGCCGCGCCGACAAACTGACCGAGCAGGTGGATCAGATCGTGCAGGCCGGTGGCCAGGCGCGCGCCATCGCCCTCGACGTCACCAGCGCCGCCAGCGTGTGCGCCGCCTTCGACGAGCTGGCCAGTTGGGGCGCGCCCGACATCGTCGTCAACAACGCTGGCGTCACCGTCACGCGCCCGCTGCTGGAGCAGTCCGAGGCCGACTTCGACAGCGTGATCGACACCAACCTCAAGGGCAGCTGGCTGGTCGCCACCGAGGCCGCGCGCCGCCTGGTCGCCGCCGGCCGAGGCGGCAGCATCGTCAACATCGCCTCCATCCTGGGCGAGCGCGTGGCCGGCGGCGTCGCGCCCTATGCCATCTCCAAGGCTGGCGTGGTTCAGGCCACCAAGGCCATGGCGCTGGAGCTGGCGCGCCACCGCATCCGCATCAACGCGCTGCTGCCCGGCTACGTGGCGACCGACCTCAACCGCGAATTCCTAGCCAGCGAGGCCGGGCAGAAGTTGCGCGCGCGCATCCCGAGCCGACGCTTTGGCGAGCTGAGCGATCTCGACGGCCCACTGCTGCTGCTGGTCTCCGATGCGGGCGCCGCCATGACCGGCGCCACGCTGGCGGTCGACGGAGGCCACCTGGTCAGTTCACTGTGAGCCCATCCCCATGAGCACGACTCCCTTTTCCCTCATCTCCCTGAGCCAGTACCTGCGCGCGCAAGGCCTTTCGCCTTGCGAGAACCTGAGCGTCCAACCGCTGACGGGTGGCCAGTCCAACCCGACCTTCCTCGTCACCGCCGACGGTTTGCGCTGCGTGCTGCGCAAGAAGCCGGCGGGCGACCTGCTGGCCTCGGCCCACGCCATCGACCGCGAGTACCGCGTGATGGCCGCGCTGCAGGGCAGCGGCGTACCAGTGCCGCGCATGCTGGCCTACTGTGAGGACAGCACGGTGGTCGGCACGCCGTTTTTCCTGATGGAGTTCCTTGACGGCCGGGTGCTGGTGGACCAGGCGCTGCCCGGCATGGCGCCGGCCGAGCGCGGCGCGATCTACCGCGAGATGAACAGCGTGCTGGCCGCGCTGCACGCCGTGGACCCGGGGGCCGTGGGCCTGGCCGACTACGGCAAGACCGGCGGTTATTTCGCGCGCCAGATCGCGCGCTGGTCGCGCCAGTGCCGGGCCTCCACCGTGCCCATGAACGAGGCCATGCACCGCCTCATGGACTGGCTGCCCGAGCACATCCCGCCGGGCGACGAGACCACGCTGGTGCACGGCGACTTCCGGCTCGACAACCTTGTGTTCCACCCGACGGAACCGCGTGTGATCGGCGTGCTCGACTGGGAGCTGTCCACGCTGGGGCACCCGCTGGCCGATTTTTCCTACCAGTGCATGAGCTGGCACATCCCGCCCGCGCTCTGGCGCGGCATCGGCGGGCTGAACCTGGCAGCCCTGGGCATCCCGAGCGAGGACGAGTACGTCGCGATGTACGCCCGCGCCACCGGACGCGACGTGACGGCGCATTGGGACTTCTGCCTCGCCTACAACCTGTTCCGCATGGCCGCCATCCTGCACGGCATCGCACAGCGCGCGACCGACGGCAACGCCGCCGCCGAGAACGCGGTCGAGACCGGCCGCAAGGCCGGCCCGCTGGCCGAACTGGGCTGGCAATGCGCGCAGCGCCACGAGCGGATCGGCACCTGACCCACCACCCACATCACTTTCCATGAACAAGATATACCCCAGCGCGGCCGCCGCGCTCGACGGCCTGGTGGCCGACGGCCAGTTGCTGGCCGTCGGCGGCTTCGGTCTGTGCGGCATTCCCGAGGCCCTGATCGACGCGCTGAAAGACAGCGGCGTCAGCAACCTCACCTGCATCTCCAACAACGCGGGCGTCGACGGCTTCGGCCTCGGCAAGCTGCTGCAGACGCGGCAGATCCGGAAGATGATCGCCAGCTACGTGGGCGAAAACAAAGAGTTCGAGCGCCAGTACCTAGCCGGTGAACTGGAGCTTGAATTCACGCCGCAGGGCACGCTAGCCGAAAAGCTGCGCGCCGGCGGCTCCGGCATCCCGGCCTTCTTCACCAAGACCGGTGTCGGCACCGTGGTGGCCGAAGGCAAGGAGCTGCGCGACTTCAATGGCGAGACCTATGTGATGGAGCAGGCGCTGCTGCCCCAGGTCTCTCTGGTCAAGGCCTGGAAGGCCGACCGCTCGGGCAACTTGGTGTTCCGCCGCACGGCGCGCAACTTCAACCCTGCGGTGGCCATGGCTGGCAAGGTCTGCGTGGCGGAGGTCGAGGCCATCGTGGACAACGGCGAGCTCGACCCCGACGCGATCCACCTGCCCGGCATCTACGTGCACCGCATAGTGCTGAACGCCACGCCCGAAAAGCGCATCGAGCGCCGCACTGTCTCCCCCACAACCACCGGAGCCTGACCATGCCCTGGACCCATGCCCAGATGGCCGCCCGCGCGGCCCAGGAACTGCAAGACGGCTTCTACGTCAACCTCGGCATCGGCCTGCCCACCGGCGTGGCCAACTTCGTCAGCCCCGACATCGAGGTGTGGCTGCAGAGCGAAAACGGCCTGCTCGGCATCGGGCCCTACCCGACCGAAGACCAGGTGGACCCCGACATCATCAACGCCGGCAAGGAGACCGTGACCACCCTGCCCGGCTCCAGCATCGTTGGCTCGCACGACAGCTTCGCCATGGTGCGCGGCGGCAAGATCGATCTTTCCATCTTGGGCGCGCTGCAGGTCAGCGAAAATGGCGACCTGGCCAACTGGATGATCCCGGGCAAGATGGTCAAGGGCATGGGTGGCGCCATGGACCTGGTGGCCGGTGTGCGCCACGTGATCGTGCTCATGGAACACGTGGCGCGCAAGAAGGACGGCAGCTGGGAGCCCAAGATCCTGCCGCGCTGCACGCTGCCCATCACCGGTCTGCGCGTGGTGAACCGCATCATCACCGACCTCGCGGTGATGGACGTCACGCCCGAAGGCCTGCGCCTGGTGGAATTGGCCGAGGGCGTGTCGTTCGACGAACTTCAGACCCAGACTGGCGTGCCGCTGTTGTGCTGAAGCCCCTGCTGTCGCTGGCCCACATGGCGGTGCTGGAACTCACGCCGCCGCAGGTGGTGGTCTGTGCAGCGGCCGCGGGTTTCACGGGTGCCAACCTGCGCCTGGGGCCGGCGCGGCTGGGCGAACGGCCGTGGCCACTGGAGGCGGGCGCACCCATGATGCGCGAGACCCTGGCCGCGCTGCGCGACACCGGCGTGGTGGTGTCCGACGTCGAGTTGATCCGCCTGCAGGCACAGACCCGTGCGGACGAGCACGACATGCTGTTCAACACCGCCGCGCGGCTGGGAGCGCGCCGCGTGATCGCGGTGGGTGACGACGCCGACCACGCCCGCCTGGCAGATCGCCTGGCGGCAGTGTGCGAACGGGCCGTGGGCCACGGCCTGCGCATCGAACTCGAATTCATGGTCTTCACCGAGGTCAAAAACCTGGCGCAGGCGCTGGCCGTGCTGCGGGCGGCCGGACAGCCCAACGCCGGCCTGCTGCTCGATCCGCTGCACCTGGCGCGCTCGGGTTCGCCCTTCGCGAACATCGCTGCGCTGGACCCGGCGCTGCTGTCGTTCGTGCAGCTGTGCGACGCGCCGGCGCAGGCACCGCAGACAGCGGCGGGCATCGGCGAGGAAGCGCGTTTTGACCGCCTGCTGCCAGGCGAAGGCGGCTTGCCGCTGGGCCAGTTTTTTGCCGCCCTGCCGCCCGGCCTTGACGTCAGCGTCGAGACACCGCTGGCGCACGAGCGAGGCCGCCTGCCGCCGCTGACGCGCGCGCGCCTGATGGCCGACGCCGCCCGCCGGTGCCTGCAACAAACAGGCTACACATGAAGGACCACATCGGCTGCACCACCGCAATGTTCCAGGGCGATCTGGCGGCCAAGCTCGACGCCATGCGGCAGGCCGGCTTCGGCTGGACCGAGGTCTTCTCGCGCGACATTTTTGAAAACCTCAAGGGACCGGAGTACGCACTGGACCTGATCCGCGACTCTGGACTCGGCGTGTCCTGCCTGCAGATGCTGCGCGACTTCGAGGGCTGCGCGCGCGAGGCGATGCCACGCAAGCTGGCCATCGCTGAACATGTGATGGACCAGGCCCAGTGGCTCGGCACCGACTTGCTGATCCTGTGCGCCTCTGTGCTGCCCGACGCCAGCGGCGACCCGGAGCAGGTGGCCAACGACCTGTCGCGCCTGGCCGATCTGGCGCGCTCGCGCGGCCTGCGCATCGCCTATGAGCCCATCGCCTGGGCCACCTGGTTCAGCGACTACCGGGCCGCCTGGCGCCTGGTCGAACGGATCAACCACCCCCACCTGGGCCTGCTGCTGGATAGCACCCACATGGGCTGTCTGAAGCTGCCCTTCGACGACGTGCGGCTCATCGCGGCGGACAAGGTCTTTCTGGTCGAACTGGCCGACCTGCCCGGCTCGCGCCTGGACCATGTCGATCTCAGCCGCCACTACCGCCTGCTGCCCGGGCACGGCGTGCTGGCGCTGGAGCGCTTCGTGCAGGCACTGGACGCCATCGGCTACCAGGGTGTCTATTCGCTGGAGACCTTCAACGACCACTACCGGCAGCTGGCGCCGACACCGCTGGCCGAGGCCGGCTATCGAGCAGTGCGCGAACTGCTCAGGCGTGCCCGGGAGCCACTGCCCACGGTGGATCGGTGATGCACACGGCAGCGCCGGCACCGCTGCGCGCTGTGCTGTACCTGATCACCGGGCTGGTCACGTTCGTGGCGCTCGACAGCCTGGTCAAGTACTGGTCACGCGACCTTTCGGTGTTGGTCTCGGTGTGGTTTCGCTACGTGTTTCAGGCGCTGGTGATGGCGCTGGCCATGGCCGGGCGCGGTGTACGTTTCCACACCCCGATGCCCGGCCGGCACCTGGTGCGCGGTGCCTTGCTGCTGGTGGTGAGCGTACTGGGCACGCTCAGCGTGGTGATGATGCCGCTGGGTGAATTTGCGGCCCTGGTCATGCTCACGCCACTGGTGGTCGTGCTGCTGTCGGTGCTGGTGCTGCGCGAGCGGGTCAACGGCCTGCGCTGGCTGCTGTTGTTGACCGGTTTCGCCGGCGCGGTTCTGGTGCTGCGGCCCAGTGCCCTGACGCTGGGCTGGTACGTGCTGATGCCACTGGCGGTGGTGCTGGCCTACGCCGGTTACCAGTTGCTCACCAACCGCATGGCGCGCACCGAAGACCCGATGGCCATGCACTGCTTCACCGGGCTGTTCGGCGCCCTGGCTATGACGCTGGTGCTGCCCTGGATCTGGCAGCCGGTGGCCGACCCATGGGTGTGGGGCGTCTTCGTGCTGATCGGCGTGCTGGGCACCACCGGCCACTTCCTGCTGCTGCTGGCCTTTGCCGCCGCGCCGCCGTCAACGCTGTCGGTCTACCTCTATGTCCAGGTCGCGCTCAGCGTGCTGGCCGGCTGGCTGGTGTTTGATCACATGCCGCATCCGCTGGCCTGGATCGGTATCGCGCTGATCGTGGGCAGCGGCGTGTTGTCGGCCTGGTACGCGGGGCGGCGCCAGCGGCAGACGCTGGCGCCCTCCCGGCCCTGACTACAACGCGCCGGCGGCGTGACGTCCGGCGATGTAGCCGAAAGTCATGGCCGGCCCCAGCGTGGAGCCGGGGCCGGGGTAGTGGCCACCGAACACCGCGGCCTGGTCGTTGCCGGCCGCGTACAGACCCGGAATCGGGAGGTCCTGCGTGTCCAGCACTTGGGCCTGGGCATTGACCTGCAAGCCGGCGAAGGTGCCGACCTCGGCCACCCGCACCCGCACCGCATAAAACGGGCCCTGGTCCAGCGGCGAGAGGCAGTTGTTGGGCTTGACGTCGTCGTCACCCTGGTAGGTGTCGTAGACCCGCTCGCCGCGGCGGAATTCGGGGTCCACACCCTGGCGGGCGTGTTCGTTGAAGGTTTTCACCGTGGCCTCCAGACCGGCCGGATCGACGCCGATCTTGCGCGCCAGCTCGGCGGGCGTGCTGGCGCGCACGAGGTAACCGTTGCGCAGGTAACGGCCCTTGGGCACAGGGAAAGGCCGCACCACACCCATGCCCCAGCGCTTGACCGCACGGTGGTCGGCGATCAGCCAGGAGATCGCTTCCTGAGCCCCCTCGCGTTCGCAGGCGCGGATCATGGCCGGTACAAAGTGGTGGTACGAAGCCGATTCATTCACGAAGCGCCGGCCGCTGGCGGTGACGGCGATGAAGCCAGGCTTCATGCGGTCCACCAGGTGCGGCCAGACGGCATCCACTCCGCTGCGACCCGGTATCTCGGACACCGGCATCCACGAACACACGTTCGAGACCCGGGTGCTGAACTGCCCGCCGATGCGCTCGGCCTCGCGCACGCCATCGCCGGTGTTGCCCGGCGCCACTGGCGTCGGGTGGTGGGCGCCACCGGCCAGAGCCGGGTAAGTGGCGCGGCGGCGCTCGTCGTCGCGGCCATAGCCGCCGCAGGCCAGTACCACGCCGCGCGTGGCGCGTATTTCAACCAGGCGGCCCTCGCGCTCGACGCGCGCGCCTACCACCCGCCCGTCCTCGACGATGAGCTCGCGCATGGGCGTCTCCAGCCACATCGGAATGCCGAGGTCGAACAGGGTGCGCGCCAGCCGTCCCACCAGGGCGCGGCCGCGCACCATCTGCTCGCTGCGGCCGTAGAGCAGCATGTCGCGGCCGTGCGCGACCAGCTTCTTGATCACGAAGCCCATGGACTTGATCGAGCGTCCCGCACGCATGAATTCCTTCATCTCCACGCTGGAGCCGATCGCCAGGCCCAGGAACAGCGTCTGCGGCAGCTGGTTGCGCAGTTTCTTGAGCTGCGGCCCCATTTTGCTGGTCTCGTAGTTCACGGTGCACAGGCCGCGCTGGGTGCGCGAACCCGGGTGTTCGGAGACGTAGTCGGGGTAGTCCATGCTGTAGAACTTGACCTCGCTCTCGCGCTCCATGTACCGCACCATCTCGGGCCCGTATTTCAGGTAGGCCTCGATTTTCTCCGGCTCCGCAAAACCCTGGCCTTCATCCAGCAGGTACTGGCGCGCGGCGTCGAGGGAATCGCTCTTGCCGCTGCGCTGGTTGGCCTCGACCGAGTGGTGGTTGCCCGGGATCCAGATCATGCCGCCCGAGTAGGCGGTGGTGCCGCCGTAGAGCGCCTCCTTCTCGATCAGCAGCACCTTCAGGCCGGCCTTGTGGCCCGCGATGGCGGCGGTCAGGCCGGCCGCGCCGGTGCCCACCACCAGCAAGTCGCAGGCATGTGTCGTGTCGTTCATACCGTCATATCCTTTGTTGGCGCAGGGATCGCCTGTTCTGGCGTTGTGCCATCCTGTGTTTCCACGGTTTTCCACTGGTGGCGGTGGGTCTCGCGCTCGTAGGCCTTTCCCTTCGGAAAGCTCACCAGCTCACACTGCATGTCCCAGGGGGTGAGGAAATACACCCAGGTCTGCCCTGCGCTCGGTCCGCTGGCGATGAACTTCGGCTCCCCTTGCAGGCGCAGGCCTTGCTCACGGAGGTAGGCCACCGCGGCATCACAGTCGTCCACATAAAACCCCAGGTGGTGACCACCGATATCCGAATTGGCCGGTTGCATCCGGTTCTGCCCCGGCGCCTCGTACTCGAACAGTTCGAAGTTCGAACCGTTGCCACAGCGCAGAAAGGCAACCCCTTTCAACACCGTGCGGGGATGCACGTTGAGGTGCTCCAGCATCCAGTTGTCGTCCCGCACCAACGCCCCACGTGAATAGATGACTTCACACCCCATCACGTCACAAAAAAACCGTATCGCCTCCTGCAGGTCGGGAACGGTGAAACCGATGTGGTCCAGGCCCCTGAGGCCGGGCAAGCTGTGTTCAGGCATGGGAATCCTCCAGAATGAGTTCGGCCGCGCGCCAGCCCAGTGCCATGGCGGGTCCGTTGGTGTTGCCACTGATCAGCGTGGGCATGACCGAACAATCGGCCACCCGCAGCCCCTGCACGCCACGCACGCGCAACCGGGCGTCGACCACCGAGCGTTCGTCGCCGCCCATGCGGCAGGTGCCCACCGCGTGCAGGCCGCAGCGCGAGAGACGGCGGAACACGTCCAGCAATTCGGCGTCGCTCTGGCAGGCCGGCCCGGGCAACAGCTCGTCACCCACGTAGCGCGCCAGCGCAGCCTGGCGCATGAAGCGCCGCATCAGGCGCATCACGGCCACGGCGGCGACCTGGTCCTCGGTGGTGCTGAGCCAGTTCGGACGGATGTCCAGCGGCGCGTCGGGATCGGGCGCGGTCAGGCGCAACGCGCCCTCGCTGCCGAGCTGCACCAGTTGGCTGTAGATGGTGATGCCAGGCTCCTTGTCCAGCGCGACCCAGCGCGCGCGGTTGTCGTTGCCGGCCGCCATGCTGAAGGCGCTCAGGCACAACTGGGCATTGGGGCGCTTGAGTCGCGGATCGGTGCGCACGTAGGCGCCGACCTCAAACGGCCCGGTGGCCAGCGGCCCGCTGCGCAACAGGGCGTATTGCAGCACACTGCCCCACAGCCCCAGGCCCTGCAGCCGGTGGTTGAGGCCGCGCGCGCCGAGCAGCCGGTGTGGCATGGAAAAGCTCAGGTGTTCGAGCATGCGCGAGCCCACGTCCGGGCTGGCGGCCACCACCGGCAGGCCGAGCGCCTGCAGCTGCTCGCCCGGGCCGATGCCGGACAGCAGCAGCAGCTTGGGCGAGAGGATCGCACCGGCGCTCAGGATCACCTCACCCCGGCACAGGAACTCGGTCAACTGGCCGTCCACGCGGGCCACCACGCCGCTGGCGCGCGAGCCGTCGAACGTCACCCGATCAACTGCGGCCCGCGTGACCACGCGCAGATTGGGGCGCTGGCGCGCCGGCGCCAGGAAGGCGGTGGCCGAACTCACTCGACGGCCGTTCTTGATTGTGTAGGGGAAATAGCCCACGCCCTCGTGGTGCTCATCGTTGAGGTCTTGCTTGCGCGGCAGGCCCATCTGCTCGCCGGCCGCGATCATGGCGTCGGCCACCGGGTAACGCAGCTTGCCGACGCTCACGTGCACCGGGCCGCCCGCGCCCCGGTGGGCGTTGGCGCCGAGCTCGTGGTCTTCGATGGCCATGAAAGCGGCCTTCATGCTGGCCCAGTTCCAGCCGGTGGCGCCGGCCGCGGCCCAGGCGTCGTAGTCGGCCGGGTGACCGCGCGAATACATCATGCCGTTGATTGAGGACGAGCCGCCCAGCACCTTGCCGCGCGCCCAGACCTCGGGCTCCGGCCGGCCCAGCGCGGGGTCGGCCTGGGCCGGGAAGTGCCAGGCATGGGTCGGGTCGGGAATCAGGCGCCCGAAACCCTTGGGCACTTTCAGCAGGAGGCTGTGGCTGTCGTCACCCGCCTCCAGCAACAGCACTCTGTGGCGCGGATCGGCGCTCAGCCGGTTGGCGAGCACGCAGCCCGCCGATCCGGCCCCCACAACGATGTAGTCGTAAACCTGTCTGGTCATGCGCTTCCAATTTCAGTACAATGTTTCTATAAGGGAAACCTTGTGTTGTTATGGGAAATTATCGGCAAAAACCACGCCACAACCCACAGGGTTAACCCGCATCGCAACACCCACCCACGCCGGCCCGCCACCGGCCACGCGTGCCTAGCCCACCTGGAGACACCCACGACCCGTTCCACCACAACGATGGTCCGCCGCTTCCGCCGGCCCCTGCCATGAACCGGGTTCACAGCAGCTGTGCCTCGGCGAGCGTTTCGCGCCGCCAGGCCGGCGGAAACAATGGGCGCACCCGTTGAACAACCCACCAAGACCATGCCCGATCACCGCCCCCACCCCCTGCTCATCGACGGCGAATGGACCGCCGGCCAGAGCAGCCGCGAGAACCGCAGCCCCTCCGACCCGGACGACCTGATCGGCCTCTACGCGCAGGGCGGTGCGGCGGAGGTGGACGCGGCGGTGCACGCCGCGCGCCGCGCCTTTCCGGCCTGGTCCACCGGCAACGTGCAGGCCCGGGCCGACGCGCTGGAGGCCATCGCCAGCGAGGTCCTGGCCCGCCGCGACGAGCTGGGCAGCCTGCTGGCGCGCGAAGAGGGCAAGACCCGGGCCGAAGCCGTCGGCGAGGTCACCCGGGCGGGCCAGGTGTTCCGCTTCTTCGCCGGCGAGTGCCTGCGCCAGAGCGGCGAGACCCTGGTCAAGCACTCCGGCATCGACGCCATCAGCTTCACCGGCTCGGAAGCCGTGGGTCGGCAGCTGGCCGAGCGCGCCGCGGCCACGGGCAAGAAGGTCCAGCTGGAGATGGGCGGCAAGAACCCCCAGGTGGTGCTGGACGACGCCGACCTCGACCAGGCTGTGGGGCTGTGCGCGCAGTCGGCCTTCCAGTCGACCGGCCAGCGCTGCACCGCGGCCAGCCGCCTGATCGTCACCCAGGGCATCCACGACCGTTTCGTCGATGCGCTGCTGGCACACATGGCGCGCCTGCGGGTCGGCGACGCGCTGGCCGAGGGCACCGACATCGGGCCGGTGGTGAGCCAGGCCCAGCTCGACCAGGACCTGGCCTGGGTGGACACGGCCCGGGCCGAGGGCGCGCACCTGGCCACCGGCGGGCACCGCGTGGCCTGCCACACCGGCAGCGGGCGCGCCGGGCTGTTCATGGCGCCCGCGCTGCTCACCGGCACCCACAACGCCATGCGCGTCAACCAGGAAGAGGTGTTTGGCCCGGTGGCCAGCGTGATCCGGGTGGCCGGCTACGACGAGGCGCTGGCGGTGGCCAACGACACCCGCTTCGGCCTGGCCGCCGGCATCGCCACCACCAGCCTCAAGCACGCCACACATTTCAAGCGCCACGCCCAGGCCGGCATGGTGATGGTCAACCTGCCCACCGCCGGCGTCGACTACCACGCCCCCTTCGGCGGCCGCAAGGCCAGCAGCCACGGCCCGCGCGAACAGGGGCGCTACGCGCGCGAGTTCTTCACCACCGTCAAGACGGCCTACACCTGCAGCTGAGCCCATGGATACCGCCGACCTGCTGAACACACTGGGCCGCGCGCTGGGGCCGGCCCAGGTGCTGACCCGCGAGCACCACCCGGACGCACTGACGGCCTACGAACAGGACTGGCGCCGCCGCGTGCACGGCCACGCGCTGGCGGTCGTGCGGCCGGGCAGCACCGACGAGGTGGCGGCCGTGGTGCGGGCCTGTGCGGCGGCCGGGGTGTCCCTCGTGCCGCAGGGCGGCAACACCGGTCTGGTCGGTGGCTCCACGCCCGATGCCTCGGGCTGCCAGGTGGTGCTGCACCTGGGGCGGCTGAAGGCCATCCGGGCCATCGACGCCGACAACCTGACCGTCACCGTCGAGGCTGGCTGCGTGCTGCAGACCCTGCAGGAGGCGGTGGCGGCGCAGGGCCTGCTGTTCCCGCTCTCGCTGGCGGCCGAGGGCAGCTGCACGGTGGGCGGCATCCTGGCCACCAACGCCGGCGGCACCCAGGTGCTGCGCTACGGCAACGCGCGCGAGCTCTGCCTGGGCCTGGAGGTGGTCGATGCGCAGGGCGGCGTCTGGCACGGGCTCTCGGGCCTGCGCAAGGACAACACCGGCTACGACCTGCGGCAGCTGTTCGTGGGCAGCGAGGGCACCCTGGGCGTCATCACCGCCGCCACACTCAAGCTCTTCCCGCAGCCCAACAGCCGCTGCACCGCCTGGGCCACCCTGCCCTCGCTGGACGCTGCGGTGAACCTGCTGGGCCGGGCGCACCGGGCGCTCGGCGCCAGCCTCACCGGCTTCGAGGTGATGGGCGCCTTCGCCCTCTCTCTGGTGGCGCGCCACATGCCCGCGCTGCGCCTGCCCTTTGCGGGCGAGCACCCCCTACCCTACGCGGTGCTGCTGGAGAGCAGCGGCCAGGACGACGAAACGGCCGCCCGCGCGGGGGTCGAGCGGCTGCTGGAGCAGGCGCTGGAGAGCGGCTGCATCGGCGACGTGCTGATCGCGGAGAACCTCGCCCAGCGGCGCCAGCTCTGGCACCTGCGCGAGAGCATCCCGCTGGCGCAGGCCGAGGAAGGCCCGAACCTGAAGCACGACATCGCGCTGCCGGTCTCGCGCATCCCGGCCTTCGTGGCCCACACCGACATCCTGCTGCTGCGGCACTTCCCCGGCCTGCGCCTGGTGAACTTCGGCCACCTGGGCGACGGCAACCTGCACTACAACGTGCAGGCACCTGCCAACGGTGGCGGTGCCAGCGAGACGGCAGGCTGGCTGGCCGAACACGAGGCCGCCATCACGCACCTGGTCTACGAAGCGGTGGCGCAACACGGGGGTTCGTTCTCGGCCGAACACGGTGTGGGCGGTTTCAAGGTCGGCGAGCTGCAGCGCTACGAGCCGCCGGAAGCGCTGCGCCTGATGCGCGCCATCAAGCACGCCCTCGACCCCGCCGGCACCTTCAACCCGGGCCGCGTGCTCGCCGCCTGAGCCCCCGCCATGCGCCCCGAAACCGACCGCTACACCCAGCTGCTGGCCTTCGTCTGGTCGGTCGAGGCCGGCAGCTTCTCGGCCGCCGCCCGCGGGCACGACCTCAGCCCCTCGGCCATCAGCAAGCTGGTCGGCCGGCTCGAAGCCCGCCTCGGTGTGCGCCTGTTCAGCCGCCTGCCGCGCAGCGTGGTGCCCACCCTGGAGGGGCTGGCTTACCACCGCACCGCGCGCGCCGCGCTGGACGCACTCGCCGAGACCGACGCCGTGGGCGACGCGCTGGGCGGCGAAGCCCGGGGCGTGCTGCGGGTGCACACCATGCCCACCTTCGCCCAGCACCAGATCGCGCCCTGGCTGCCCGAGTTCTTCGCCGCCCACCCCGGCCTGCGGCTGGAGTTCCACCTGGCCGCGCAGTACAGCGACCAGTTCGACCAAGGCGTGGACCTGGCGATCCACAGCGGCGCCATTTCCAGCCCTTCGCGCATCGCCCGCCAGATCGCCACCAGCCGCTGGGTCGTGTGCGCCGCACCGGCCTACCTGCAGCACCACGGCACGCCCCGCCACCCAGGCGAGCTGGCCGCCCACCGCTGCCTGAACTTCGGCTTCGACAGCCCCTGGAACCGCTGGCCGTTCCGCGTCGACGGCGAGGCCCACACCCGGGAGCCCGACGGCCACCTGTCCACCTCGCAAGGCGACCTGCTGCGCGAGGTCGCGCTCAACGGCGGCGGCATCGCCCGGTTGGCCGAGTTCCATGTCGGCGCCGACCTGGAGGCCGGCCGGCTGGTGCCGGTGCTGGGCGACTTCGCCGACGAACAACCCGAACCGCTGTACGCGGTGTACGCCGCCCGCAAGCACCTGAGCCCGCGCATCCGCGTGTTCCTCGCGCACCTGGAACGTGTGCTGTCCCGGCGGCCCTGGAACCAGCCCGCCTCAACCCTCCGCCCCCCGCCATGAACCTCCCCATCTCCGGCAGCACCCGCCTGCTCGGCATCCTGGCCGACCCGGTGCACCACGTGCAGACCCCCCAGGGCATCAACCGGCTGCTCGACGCCGAGGGCACCGACGCCGTGATGGTGCCGCTGCACGTGGGGCCCGACGGCCTGGCCGCGCTGGTGCAGGGCCTGCGCGGCCTGCACAACCTCGACGGCTTCGTCGTCACCGTGCCGCACAAGTCGGCCATGGCGGCCCTGTGCGACGCGCTCACGCCCGCTGCGCAACGCATCGGTGCCGTCAACGTCGTGCACCGCACCGCCCAGGGGCAGCTGCTGGGCGACATGCTCGACGGCGAAGGCTTCGTGGCGGGCCTGCGGCGCGCCGGCATCGAACCTGCCGGCCGCAGCGCCTACCTCGCCGGGGCGGGCGGCGCGGCGAGCGCGATCGCCTTCGCACTGGCCGGCGCCGGCGTGCGACGGCTCACGGTGGCCAACCGCTCAGCCGACAAGGTGCAGGACCTGCTGGCCCGCATCGCCGCCGAGTTCCCCGCCGTCGCGCTGGCCGCCGGCACCCGCGCCCCCTCGGGCCACGACCTGGTGATCAACGCCACCTCGCTTGGCCTGCGGCCGGGCGACGCGCTGCCGCTGGACGCGGCCGCGCTGGCGCCCGGTCAGACCGTGGCGGAAATCATCATGCAACCCGCTGTCACGCCCCTGCTGGCGGCGGCCGAAGCGCGCGGCTGCCGCGTGCACGGCGGCGCGCCCATGCTGCAGTGCCAGCTGGCATTCATGGCCCGCTTCATGCGCAGCGGCAGCGCCCGCTGACCCCGCACACCCGCCGAGAAAGACACCACCCATGGACAGTTTCGACTTCGTCATCGTCGGCGGCGGCACCGCCGGCTGCATCCTCGCCAACCGGCTTACCGCCTCGGGCCAGCACCGCGTGCTGCTGATCGAGGCCGGTGGTTCGCCGCGCTCGATGTGGATCCACATCCCGGCCGGCTTCAGCAAGCTGCTGCGCGACCGGCGGTACAACTGGCAGTTCCGCACCACGCCCGAGCCCAACACCAACGGCCGCGTGATCGCGGTGCCGCGTGGCCGCGGCCTGGGCGGCTCCACGCTCATCAACGGCATGATCTATGTGCGCGGCCAACCCGGCGACTACGACGCCTGGGCCCGCACCGGCGCACGCGGCTGGTCGTTTGAGCAGCTGGAGCCGGTGTTCCGCCGCCTCGAACGTTTCGCCAGCGCACCCGGTCCGCGCGGGCACGACGGGCCGATGCGAGTGACCACCGTGCGCGAGCGCTTTCCCGTCGCCAGCGCCTTCCTCGACGCCGCGCAGCAGGCCGGCCTGCCGCTGAACCCCGACTACAACGGCGAGCGCCAGGAAGGCTTCGGCTACTACCAGGCGACGCAGCGCGACGGCCGCCGCTGGAGCGCCTACGACGCCTACCTAGCGCCGGCCCTGCAACGCCCCAACCTGCGGATCGAGCAGAACGCCCAGGTGCTGCGCCTGCTGCTGGAACAGGGCCGCTGCACCGGCGTGGTCTACCGGCAGAACGGGCGCGAGGTCACGGAGCGCCCGCGCGCCGAGGTGCTGCTGGCGGCGGGCGCCATCCAGTCGCCCCAGCTGCTCGAACTCTCGGGCATCGGCCAGCCCGAGCGGCTGCAGGGCCTCGGCATCGCGCCGCGCCACGCGCTGCCGGGCGTGGGCGAGAACTACATCGACCACTTCGCCACCCGCATGAACTGGCGATTGAAGAACACGCTAACGCTCAACGAGCTCTCGCGCGGACGCTATCTGGTGGCCGCCGTGGCGCGCTACTTCACCCGCCACCGTGGCATCCTGACCCTGGGGACCGGCCTGGTGCACGGCTTCGTGAAATCGCGCCCTGAACTGCCCACGCCCGACGCGCAGTACTTTTTCGTGCACGCCAGTTACGCCAACGCAGCCGAACGCATCCTCGACCACTGGCCGGGCATGACGCTCGGCGTGAGCCAGATGCGGCCGCAGTCCGTGGGCAGCATCCACGCGCAGTCGCCCGACATCACCCAGGGCCCGACCATCCGGCCCAACTTCCTCGACCACCCGGAAGACCGCGAGTGCCTGGTGCACAGCATGCGGCTGGCGCGGCACATCGTCGTCCAGCCGGCGCTGGCGGACTACCTGGTGGCCGAATCCGCCCCAGGCCCCGCCGTGCAGAGCGACGCCGACTGGCTGGCCTTCGCGCGCGCCAACGGCCAGACCACCTACCACCCCATCGGCACCTGCCGCATGGGCGAAGACCACGGGGCGGTGGTGGACTCGCGGCTGCGCGTGCACGGGCTGGACGGCCTGCGCGTGGTGGACGCTTCTGTCATGCCCAGCATGGTGTCCGGCAACATCCAGGCCGCCGTGATGGCGGTGGCCGAACGCGGCGCGGATCTGATCCTCGAAGACACGGCGGCGCGCTGACGCCGCCCATTCCCCACCCCACCGGAGCCCCTCCATGCGCTACGTGAAACTCGGCCAGACCGGCCTGGACGTGTCCCCCATTGCCATCGGCGCCATGAGCTACGGCGACCCGGCGCGAGGCCACCCCGCCTGGTCACTCGGCGAGGCCGACAGCCGGCCGCTGATCCGGCACGCGCTGGACGCCGGCATCAACTTCTTCGACACCGCCAACATGTACTCCGAAGGCTCCAGCGAAGAGATCCTGGGCCGGGCGCTGAAGGACTTTGCGCCGCGCGACGACATGGTGATCGCCACCAAGCTGCGTTACGCCATGCGCCCGGGGCCCAATGGCAAGGGGCTGTCGCGCAAGGCGATCCTGAGCGAGATCGACCACAGCCTGCGCCGCCTCGGCACCGAGTACGTGGACCTGTACCAGATCCACCGCCTCGACCCCGAGACACCGCTGGTAGAAACGCTCGAAGCGCTGCACGACGTGGTCCAGGCCGGCAAGGTGCGTTACCTCGGCGCGTCCTCGATGCGCTCCTGGGAGTTCGGCAAGGCGCTGCAGTTGCAGCGTCAACACGGCTGGTCGCGCTTCGTGTCGATGCAGCACCACCACAACCTGCTGGCGCGCGAGGAAGAGCGGGAGATGTTGCCGCTGTGCCTGGACGCCGGCGTGGGCACCCTGGTGTGGAGCCCGCTGGCGCGCGGCCGCCTGGCGCGGCCCTGGAATACCGCCACCGCGCGCTCGGCCAGCGACCCCTACGCCGACCGGCTGTACACCCGCCAGACCGCCGAGAGCGACCGCGCGATCGTCGAGGCGGTGGGTGCCGTGGCGCAGGCCCGGGGCGTGTCGCAGGCGCAGATCGCGCTGGCCTGGCTGCGCCACCAGCCGGCGGTGGTGGCGCCGCTGCTGGGGGCCAGCAGCACCGCGCAGATCGACGACGCCGTGGCCTCGCTGGCCATCGTGCTGAGCGATGAAGAGCTGGCCCAGCTCGAAACGCCCTACACGCCGCGCCACGACTTCCAGGGCGTCACCGATGAAGCGATGCTCCAGCGGCTGATGGCCGGGCGCGCGGGCGTGCGACGCGACGGATGAGGGGCTGGGTCGCCCACCCGCCGCGCCGTCTCAGACCAGGGCGCTCGCCTCAGGCGTGCTCACCCGTTGGGCCGCGTGCCGCCCGGCGTTGAAGCCGAACACGATCGCCGGCCCCAGGGTGCCGCCCGCGCCGCCATAGACCATGCCGGTGGGACCGGCCATGACATTGCCCGCGGCGTACAGCCCAGGGATCACGGCGCCATCGACATCGAGCACCGCGCCGTGCGCATTGGTCCGGGGACCGCCCTTGGTGCCCAGGGTGCTGCTCTCCAGCGGCAGGGCGTAGAACGGCCCGCGTTCGATGCGCCCCAGCGTGGACGCCTTGCCCGGGTAGTGCCGGAGGTCGCCGTTGAAGCCGTCGTAGGCGGAGTTGCCCCGGCCGAAATCGCCGTCGTGGCCGGCATCGACCAGCGTGTTCCAGCGCGCCACTGTGGCTTGCAGCGCCTCGGCGGGGATGCCGAGACGGGTCGCCAGCGCCGGCAGCGTCGGGGCGCTGGGCACCCAGTCGGGCATGGCGCCGCCGGCCGGCACGTCCAGGAAGCCGTAGTCCTCGATCATGCGGCGGTCGAACACGATCCAGCAGGGCAGGTTCATGTAGTCGAACCGGGCGGAGTCCAGCGCGTGGAAGGCGCCGCCCATGGCGTTGTAGTTGGTCGCTTCGTTCACGAAACGCTTGCCTTCGCGGTTCACGATGATGGTGCCCGGCAGGGCCCGCTCGCGCAGGATCAGCGCCACCTTCTGCTCGCCATACTGTTGCTGGCCGGGCAGCTGCGCCGCGGGCATCCACCAGGCTTCGCGCATGTTGCCGAGCTGCGCACCCACACGCATGGCCATCCGCAAGCCGTCACCGGTGTTGGTCGGGATGCTGGCCGGGTGGCTCATGGGGCCGCGCAGGAAGGCGGCCGTCAGCGCCCGATCCCACTCGAAACCACCGGTGGCGAGCACCACCCCGCGGCGCGCACGGACCTCGCGCAACGCGCCTTCGATGGCCACCTGGACCCCCACGACCGCGCTGTCCTCGACCACCAGCCGCGTTCCCCGGCTCTCGGTGGACGGCACGATGCCCCGGTCCAGGCAGGCCTTGAGCAGGCCGCCGACCATGCCCCGCCCGCGGCCGTTGACGCGGTGCTGGCGGCGCCGCGCCATTTCGGC
Organism: Burkholderiaceae bacterium; assembly: GCA_030654805.1. Lineage (GTDB taxonomy): Bacteria > Pseudomonadota > Gammaproteobacteria > Burkholderiales > Burkholderiaceae_C > PBB1. The sequence goes on along the minus strand of JAURWR010000022.1, from coordinate 2,631 downwards.
GTCGTCGATGCGGCCCGAACCCCCGCCGCGCGGTGAATCGAGCGTGGTGAGGTAGACGTCGCCGGTCACGGGGTCGGAGAACTGCCCCATGCCCACTCGGTCGGCCCAGGGCCCCAGCTCGTCGAACGCGATGGCGCCCGGTTCGATGGAGCGCCCGCCCTGCGGCTTGCCGCCCGGACGCTCGGGGTGGTAATCGGGAATGGGCACCACCTGGAACCGCAGCGGCGTGTGTTGCTCCAGGTAGTCGAGCACGGGCTTGGCCCCGTCGACCAGAGCTTCGGCCAAGTCCGGTGCGATCAGGCCATGGGACAAGGAGTCGAGGTAGGCCAGCGCCTCTTCGCGGGAATCGCTCAGGCCCTCCCGCGCACCGACAGGATTGCACGGCAACCAGCACACCCCGCCGGACAGCGCGGTGGTGCCGCCCACCACGGCGGCCTTCTCGAACAGCGCCACGCTGGCGCCCGCGTCGTGTGCGGCCAATGCCGCCACCAGGCCAGCGGCCCCGGTGCCCAACACCGCGACATCGCAATCGAAAGACATGCGTTTTCCTCCTGCTCTCGGAGCAACAGACAAAAAAAGGGCCCGACCAGATCACCGGCCTGGCCCAAATGCTTTCTACCTTGGGAAAAACAATCAGAAGGTGTGGCGGAGGCCGAGATCCCAGCTGACCTTGGAACCCGTGGCCACCGCGTCGTTGCGGCCCGCCGTGAAGTAGAGGCCGGTGCGCTTGCTGAACGCGTATTCGGCACCCACACCGAACTTGTCCATCGTCGTGGCACTGGTCGTCTTGTTTTCTTCCTTGCCGTAAACCGCTGACAGCTTGACGGCGGAACTCACCGGCACCGTGGTGCTGAGCACCCAGCTTGCGATCTTGGGCCCGTTCTCGGTGTTCTTGTATTCACCCCAGCCTGCACGAACGTTGGCCACACCAAAGTCGTAGTTGCCGAACAGCGCCCTGACGTCACCCTTGTCGCGGTTGTTTTCCAGGATCACCGTTCCGCCAAGTGGACCGTTCGCATAGGACAGAGAAACACCGAAGATGGACGACAGACCTTGGACCAGCGTCCCGCCTGAGGCGGTCGTCTTGGGGCCATACGCCGCCGTCAGATTGAAGCCCCCCATGACTGGAGAGCTGTAGAAGATACCGTCCGTGCGTGCAAAACCCGCGCCGTCCCGTGTGTCTGCGGTGGCGTTCACGAAGTAGGCTGCCGCCACGCTGGCGCTTCCCAGCCGGGTGTTCCGCCAGGGGTCGGCCAGCGACAGCAGTGCACCTGCCGGTGTGACCGCACGCCCGAACTTGACGGACCCGAAACCACCAGACAGGCCCACCGTGGTTTCCCCCTGAAAGGTGGGTCGCCCGTTGTTGCTGCCATCCGCGCCACCCGATTCCGGGCTGATGCGCTGGTCCAGCATGAAGTTGGCTCTCAAGCCACCGCCGAGGTCCTCGGAGCCGGAAAACCGCAGTGCGCTGTTGGCATTCACCGAATCCAGACGGACATCGTTGGTGCCAGAGGGCTTGTAAAGCCCCAGGTCTATGGATCCAGAGATCGTCACCGACGACTGGGCAAAGGATGCGCAAGCAGAGGTTGCGATCACGACGCTAAGTAATGTTTTCTTCATCAAATGGTCTCTGAAATGGTTAGTGGTTCGGGCAAAAATTCAAGCGACTTGACCAGACAGTGAGAACCGTACCGTTCTCTGAACGCTTGAGTACCTGCTGCCAAAATAGTTTCTACATAGGAAACATCTTTTCGGCATTGGAAAGTTTATTCAATTTATCCTTTGCAGAGATTGGTAGTTTCCCTTGTCGAGACGTTATTTCTCATACGGAAACATATGATCCTTGGTGAAGTCACAAAATGTCCGTACAACGTCCTGGAAATGGCTATCGTGAAGAATCCGTGAAGTACGCCGCGTTGAGGTTTCCCGGTGGATCCTTCCAGAAGGAGAGCTCACCGATGAAAACGACGCGGACTGGCACCAAGGAAGTTCACCTCAGCATGTGGGCCGCTGTTCGAGCACAGGCGTGCCGTTGCACATCACTAATGAAGGACCTGCCATTGCCCGTTCAACCTCGGGATCCCTCGGGATAGGGGTAGAAAGTAACGTCCTGCCTGTCGGGACTCACAGCGCCCGACGCACCCCTACGTTTCAGCCCCACTTCGATCTGAAGCACCTTGAAGGAAGCCCAACGCAAGACCACAATGTGTTTTCAGAATGTCACCGGATACTTGAAGAGGAATCACTCATGAACACCGCCGATCTGCGCCGAATCTGGAACGACAGCATCCGCCTGTTCTTCGCGCCGCTCGTGGGTGCGGTGACGGGCGCTGTGAAGGAGTTCCAGCGGGTGAACCGCGAGGTCGAACTCAACCGCCTTCAAGCGATCTACCGCAAAACCGACTGACACCCTGGGTGCCATGGACCCATGGCATGACCCGATAGCACCCGCCCAGCCCGGACTTCGAAATCGACCCGAGCGGACAAATTTGTCCGCTCGCCCAGAACCATCAAACCACCCACAACCCATCCCAGAGGGCCAGCATGCGCGGACCGCCGGGGAGTGCTCTGAGCACCTTGCGGTCCTCCACCCACAGCGCCAGGGTGCCACGGGAGTCAGGATCGAAGTGG
>JAURWR010000027.1 GCA_030654805.1 Burkholderiaceae bacterium | reverse complement strand
TTCTGGGCGCTGATCTTCACCTACATGTGGGCGGGTCCGCACCACCTGCACTACACCGCGCTGCCCGACTGGGCGCAGTCGATCGGCATGCTGTTCTCGCTGATCCTGCTGGCGCCGAGCTGGGGCGGGATGATCAATGGCGTGATGACGCTCAGCGGTGCCTGGCACAAGCTGCGCGACGACCCGATCCTGAAGTTCCTGATCGTCGCGCTGTCGTTCTACGGCATGAGCACCTTCGAGGGCCCGATGATGGCCATCAAGACGGTCAACGGCCTGAGCCACTACACCGACTGGACCATCGGCCACGTGCACAGCGGCGCGCTCGGCTGGGTCGGCTTCATCTCGATGGGTTCGCTGTACTACCTGATCCCGCGCATGTTCGGCCAGACCAAGATGTACAGCGTGCGTGCGATCGAGATGCACTTCTGGATCGCGACCATCGGCATCGTGCTGTACATCGCCGCGATGTGGATCTCCGGCGTGATGCAGGGCCTGATGTGGCGCGCGGTCAATCCCGACGGCACGCTGGTCTACAGCTTCGTCGAGAGCGTCAAGGCGACCTTCCCCTTCTACGTGGTACGTCTGCTCGGTGGCGTGCTGTACCTCACCGGCATGCTGATCATGGCCTGGAACGTGGTCAAGACCGTGTCGAACGGCCGGGCCGTTGCCGCCCCGATACCCGCCCTCGCAGCCCACGCTTGAACGAGAGACTTCGATGAACACCAAGACAGACAAGCATCCCCCGGTCTCCGGGCACGAACGGATCGAGACCAACAACCTGCTGATGATCGTGCTCATCCTGGTGGTGGTCGCGATCGGCGGCATCGTCGAGATCGTGCCGCTGTTCTTCCAGCGCTCGACCACGCAGCCGGTCGAGGGCCTGAAGCCGTACACCGCGTTGCAGCAGGCCGGCCGCGACATCTACACCCGCGAGGGTTGCTACAACTGCCACTCGCAGATGATCCGTCCGCTGTATGCGGAGACGCTGCGCTACGGCCACTATTCGGTGGCGGGCGAGTTCGTCTGGGATCACCCGTTCCAGTGGGGCAGCAAGCGCACCGGGCCGGACCTGCACCGCGTCGGCGGCAAGTACAGCGACGAATGGCACAAGGTTCACCTGAACAACCCGCGTGACCTGGTGCCCGAGTCGAACATGCCGGCGTATCCGTGGCTCGCACGCACACCGGTCGATGCCGAGTCGATGCCGAAGCACCTGCGTGCACTGCGCACGGTCGGCGTTCCGTACACCGACGACGAGATTGCCCAGGCCGGCGAAGCCGTCCAGGGCAAGAACGAACTCGACGCTTTGATTGCCTACCTGCAGGTGCTCGGCACCTCGGTCAAGTGAGGACGCCATGATTGATGTGAACACCCTGCGCATCGCCGTCACCTTGCTATCGCTCGTTGCCTTCATCGGCATCGTGTGCTGGGCTTGGTCCCGAAACAACGCCGCGAGCTTCGCCGAAGCCGCAAGACTTCCCCTGATCGAAGACGAAGGGAGCGCGCGATGAGCGACTTCTTCTCCAATGGCTGGTCGGTGTTCGTCGCCGCAGCCTCAGTCATCTCGATGCTGGCCTGCCTGGCGCTGCTGGCGGTCGCCGCTCGGCGCCGGGTGATGTCCGGAGACAACACCACGGGACACGTCTGGGACGTCAACCTGACCGAGTTGAACAACCCGCTGCCGCGCTGGTGGATGTGGCTCTTCATCATCACCGTGGTGTTCAGCTTCGCCTACCTGGCGCTGTACCCCGGCGCCGGCAGCAGCGCCGGCACGTTGGGATGGACCAGCGCCGGCCAGCACCAGGCCGAATTGGACGCAGCACGTGCTGCGATGCAGCCGGTGTATGCACGCTACGCGTCCGCATCGGCCGAGACGCTGATGCAGGACCCCGCCGCAATGAGCATCGGCGAGCGCTTGTTCGTCAACAACTGTGCCGCTTGCCATGGCTCAGATGCGCATGGCAGCAAGGGCTTCCCGAACCTGACCGATGGCGACTGGCTGCACGGCGGCAACCACCCGACGATCATCAAGACCATCACCGAGGGGCGCGTCGGCATGATGCCGCCGCTGGCTGCTGTGGTCGGTGATGCGAAGGACCTGCACAACGTGGCCCAGTACGTGTTGAGCCTGTCGGGAGCTACGCACGACGCGGCTGCAGCAACGGCCGGTCAGGCCAAATTCGCGATCTGCGCCGGCTGCCACGGCGTCGACGGCAAGGGCAACCAAGCGGTCGGCGCGCCGAACCTGACTGACAAGATCTGGCTGCACGGCTTTGGCGAAGAGGCCATCGTCGCGATGGTCACCAACGGCAAGACCAACGTGATGCCAGCGCAGGCGCAACGTCTCACGTCCGAGCAGATCCATGTGCTCGGCGCCTACGTGATGAGCCTGTCACGCAACCACGCTCCAGCCGCCCCCTGAAAGATCGACTCTGTGAAGTACCCCGCATGAGTGGACCGGTGATTCCGATCGTGCCAGCGCCTGCTGACGGCGACGGTGAAGGCGAAACCGTCTGGCTGTATGAGAAGCGGACGCAGATCTACCCACGTTCAGTCAAAGGCTGGTTCGCCAGCTGGCGCTGGACGTTGGTGTGGATCACGCAACTGGTGTTCTACGGCCTGCCGTGGCTCTCCTGGAACAACCGGCCGGCGGTGCTGTTCAACCTGGAGGCCCGCCGCTTCTACATTTTCGATCTGGTCCTGTACCCACAGGACTTCATCTACCTGACGGCGCTGCTGATCATCTGCGCCTACTCGCTGTTCCTGTTCACTGCGGTGGCCGGGCGGTTGTGGTGCGGCTTTGCCTGCCCACAGACGGTCTACACAGAAATCTTCCTGTGGGTCGAGCGGCACATCGAGGGCGACCGCATGGCGCGCATGAAGCGCGACGCCGGGCCGCGCACCTTCGACCGCGTCTGGCGCAAGGGCGCCAAGCACGCGGCCTGGCTCGCGATTGGCATCTACACCGGCTTCACCTTCGTCGGCTACTTCACGCCGATTCGCACCCTGTGGGCCGAATCGTTCACCATGAGCTTCGGCCCCTGGGAGTGGTTCTGGGTGCTGTTCTACGGCTTCGCCACTTACGGCAACGCCGGCTGGCTGCGCGAGCAGGTCTGCCTGTACATGTGCCCGTACGCACGCTTCCAGAGCGCAATGTTCGACCACGACACGATGATCGTCAGCTACGACCCGCAGCGCGGCGAGCCGCGCGGCTCGCGTCCGCGCAGCGCCGACCCGCGCGCGCTCGGCAAGGGCGACTGCATCGATTGCACGCTGTGCGTGCAGGTCTGCCCAACGGGCATCGACATCCGCCAGGGCTTGCAATACGCCTGCATCGGCTGCGCGGCATGCATCGACGTCTGCAACGACGTGATGGACAAGATGAAGTACCCGCAGGGCCTGATCCGCTTCGCGACGCAAAACGGCCTGGCAAAAGGATTTGATGCGAAGCAGACCCTGCGGCGCGTGTTCAGGGCGCGGGTGCTGATTTACACCGCCGTGCTGCTGTTCATCTGCACGGCCTTCATTACCAGCCTGGCGCTGCGCAACCCATTCCGGGTCGACGTGGTTCGCGACCGCGGCACGCTGGCACGCATGGTCGGAGAGGGTCAGATCGAGAATGTCTACCGCCTGCAAGTGATGAATGCAACTGAATCCGTCCAGCGCTTCCGCTTGAAAGTCGAAGGCATCGCCGGCGCGACGGTGTCGAGCCGGCCGGACTTCGAGGTCGGCCCGGCCGAGGCCCGCTGGCTGCCGGTGAGTGTGCTGATCAGCCCCGAGACAGCCAGCCGACTCGGCCCCGGTGTGCACCCGCTGCACTTCGAGATCGAGACGGTGGATGCCGACGGGGACAAGTCCGAAGTAAAAGAGAAGTCGACTTTCGTGGTTCCGCGCTGAGCGCCGTTTTCAAGGAGTTGCCATGATGAAGCCCGCTGGAACTGCCGCACACCCGACCCGACCCTGGTGGCGCGAGCCGATGATGTGGGTCGTGATCGGCGGACCCGCGATCGTGGTGGTCGCCGCCATCACGACCGGAGTCATCGCCTGGCGCGGCGCCGACGAGGTGGTGCTCGATCCAGTCGTCGTCGATCCGTCACCGGTCGCCATCAACCCAGGGCTCGAGCCTGCGATGAAGGCCCGCAACCACGCGGCCACGCCGCGTTGAGCATGAAGGCCGCGACCCTCCGGCGCAGCATGCAGATCCTGTGGCCTGCCTTCGTGATGGCGGGTGTGGTCGAGATGCTCGTCTTCGCAGTGGTTGATCCGAGCGACTTGCGCTGGTTCGGCGGCGAGGTCTTCGACTGGTCACGCCCTGCGGTCTACACGATGAGCTTCATGCTCTTCTGGGCGCTGATCGCTACGGCCGGCGCGATCACCATGCTGCTGGTCGTCGAGGAGCCTGTCGATTGATCGACATCAAGCTGTGCATTTGCTGGGTAGGCACAGTGCGAGCATGACGATCGACCCCCTCACCGCCGACCGGGTAGGTCAGTTGCTGTCCCGGCTCGACGTGCCAGGACCGCGCTACACCTCGTACCCGACTGCGGACCGCTTCACCGACACCTTCGGTGCGGATCAATACCGCGAGGCCCTGCGGCAACGCGCCCGCGATGCCGCAGCCGGCAACGCTGCGCCGCTGTCGGTCTATGTGCACATTCCGTTCTGCGAGTCGATCTGCTACTACTGCGCCTGCAACAAGGTGATCACCAAGCACCACGAAGCCGCCGGCGACTACCTGGCTGCACTGCGGCGCGAGATCGAGTTGCATCTGGACGTGCTGGGGCGCGGGGAGCCACTGACCCAGCTGCATTTCGGCGGCGGATCACCGACCTTCCTGAACGACGATGAACTGGCGCAGTTGATGACCTTGCTGCGCGAGGCTTTCGGCATCGCGCCGGACGCCGAGGTGTCGATCGAGGTCGACCCTCGCACGGTCGATGCAGGCCGGTTGCAGCATCTGGCGAAGCTCGGTTTCAACCGGCTCAGTTTCGGCGTGCAGGATTTCGATCCGGATGTCCAGAAGGCGGTGCATCGCGAGCAGCCGTACGAGGCCGTCGCGGCGCTGATGCAGCAGGCCCGCGAAATCGGCTTCGAGTCGATCAACGCCGACCTGATCTACGGGCTGCCTCGCCAGACGCCCACCACATTCGCACGCACGGTGGCGCAGATGGGTGCGCTGCGGCCGGATCGCATCGCGCTTTACGCCTACGCCCACCTGCCCCAGCGATTCAAGCCACAGCGGCGCATCCAGGCCCATGAACTGCCCCCGGCCGGTGAGCGCGTGCACATGCTGCGCACCGCGATCAGCGGCTTTCAGGGCCTGGGCTACACGCACATCGGCATGGATCATTTCGCGCTGCCCGACGACCCGCTCGCGGTGGCCAAGCGCGAGGGCCACCTGCATCGCAACTTCCAGGGTTACAGCACGCAGGCCGATTGCGACCTGATCGGACTCGGTGTGTCGGCGATTGGCAAGATCGGACGCACCTACAGCCAGAACGACAAAGCCCTGTCGTCGTATTACGACGCCATTGGTCGGTCGCAGTTCGCGACTGTGCGAGGCCTCGAGCTCGACCCCGAGGATCTGCTGCGCCGCGACATGATCATGTCGCTGATGTGCCAGGGCCGGGTCACGTTCGAAGAGATCGAGCGCAATCACGGGGTCCGCGTGCGCAATTGCTTCGCCAGCGAGATAGAGCGTCTGCGACCGCTCGAAGCGCAGGGCCTCGTCGCGCTGGAGCCAGCGGCGGTCCAGGTGACCCCGCTGGGTTGGTACTTCGTGCGAGCGATAGCGATGGTTTTCGATCGCTACCTGCCTGTAGAAACCCTTCGGGAGCCGCATTTCCAGGGCTACTCGCGCGTCGTTTGACGCCGCCAGGCGTCCCGCGATAGCGTTGGAACGATGGATACCGCGCTGATCCTTGGTGCCGGGCTGATGGGTCTGGCAGGTACGCCCCACTGCGCGGCGATGTGTGGAGCGCCATGCGCGGCAGTCACGCAGCGTTGTGGAATGCAGGCTCGCCATGGATTGATGGCGGGGTTCGCCATGGGCCGCCTGCTGAGCTACGCCCTGGGCGGCGCGGCGGTTGCGGCGAGCGTGGGTGCGGTGAGCCTGCTGGGCTCGATGGCGCCCGTGCTGCGGCCGTTGTGGACGTTGCTGCATCTCGCGGTGCTCGGCCTTGGGTTGTGGCTGCTGCTGACCGGCCGCCAACCGGCCTGGTGGTCACGCCTGGGATCGAACCCCGTGGTTGCCGCTGCGCCACCGGCTGGCTGGCAGCGCATGGCGGCGCCGCTGCGTGCCGGGGCGGCAGGCGGCATGCTGCTGGCGCTGCCCTGCGGCTTGCTGCAATCGGCGCTGCTGATCGCAGCGCTGGCGAACACACCGGTGCAGGGCGCTCTCGCGATGGGGAGCTTCGCGGCAGCGTCGTCCCTCGGACTGTGGCTGCCGGGGATGCTGGCAGCACGCGCGCCGGGGGGTGTCTCCGTCAACGTGCTGATGCTGCGTCTGGCGGGTGCCACCTTGGTCGCTGCATCAGCGTGGGCGCTGTCGCACGACCTGTGGCTGCGTTGGACAGCCTGGTGTCAGACGGGCTGACGCAGAATCAGAGGGTGACCTCCGCCGCCCACATCGCCATCGTCGACGACGAACCCGACATCACGCAATTGCTGGCGGGCTACCTCAGCCGCCAAGGATTCCGGGTCAGCGAACTGGCCTCCGGCCATGCGCTGACGGCCCTGTTGGCCACCGACCCGCCCGATCTGGTGCTGCTTGATCTCGGCCTGCCCGGCGAGGACGGCTTCGCCATCGCCCGCACGCTGCGCGAGCACTGGCACTGCGGGCTGATCATCCTCACCGGTCGGGGCGATGCGGTCGACAAGGTGGTCGGGCTGGAAATCGGTGCGGACGACTACGTGACCAAGCCGTTCGACTTGCGCGAGTTGCTCGCACGCATCAAGGCGGTACTGCGGCGCCTCACACCGGTCGCGGCACGTGCAGTGGAAGCTCCGCCGGTGGGACGCGAACGATTGTGTTTCGAGCAATGGGAGCTCGACGTGGCTTCCCGGCAACTGACCGGCCCCGAGGCGCAGCCCGTCGCACTGACCGCTGGCGAGTTTGACCTGCTGTGCGTGCTGGCTCGCCATGCGGGGCGGGTGCTGTCGCGCGATTTCCTGCTGGAGCAGACGCGAGGCCGCGAGGCCGCACCCTTCGACCGGACGATCGACGTGCAGATCGGTCGCTTGCGGCGCAAGCTCGATGACGACCCGGACGACCCTCGCATCATCAAGGCGGTGCGCGGCGCCGGCTACATGCTGGTGCCTGTGGTGACCACACGGTAACGGCTGGAGCGCGCCCGTGAAGTGCCCTAAGCCGCCGCCTGTTGCCACGCCCGCTGCGGAATCGATCTACCGTTCGCTGTTCGGTGCCTACCCGGACGGGCTGCTGCTCGTCGACCATCGCGGCAGCATCCTCATGGCTAATCCGGAGGCAGAACGGCTGCTCGGCTACGACTCGGGCGAACTGTCCGGCCTGACGGTGGACGTGCTGGTGCCAGACGCGATCCGCCCTCGTCACGCAGCCTATCGCGAGGCCTACAGCCACGAACCGAAGGCTCGTCCGATGGGCACCCAGATGGAACTGGTCGCAAAGCGGCGCGATGGCCGCGAGGTGATGGTGGAGATCGCACTCAGCCCGCTGGAGATCGAGGGTCACCCGTTTGTGGTGGCAGCCATCCGTGGAATCGAGGCCTATCCGCGCGTGAAGCAAGCGCTGCAGCGTGCGCGCTACAGCGAGTTCGTCGCGCAGATGGGACGCCTCGCGGTCGACACGCGAGACCCCCAATTGCTACTGCAGCAGGTGCCGGCGGTCGCTGCAGACGCACTGCAGGTCGATGCGGCGGTCGTGTTTCTGCTGGAAACCAGCCGGCTCGAGTTCCACGTGGCGGGTGGCGTCGGACTGCTGGCGGGCGAAGGTCTCGGGAGCCGCTTGCCGAACCGGCCCGACACGCCGCCGGGTTTCATCCTGGCGCACGGCCGGCCGGTGACGGTGGCGGACTACCGGACCGAGCGCCGCTTCAAGGTGCCTCCTGCCTACCTGTTGCAGGGGTTGGTGAGTGCGCTGGCCGTACCGCTGGTCGACCGGGGCCAGATCATCGGCGTGCTGTCGGTGCGTTCGCGCCAGCCCGAGCGCTTCGGCGCCGACGAGCTGCACTTCCTCGAGTCGCTGTCGAACCTGCTGGCAGCCAGCCTGCAGCGATCGCAAAGCGAAGAGGCGTTGAACCACGCGCAGCGCATGGAAAGCGTCGGGCAGCTGACCGGCGGCATCGCCCACGATTTCAACAACCTGCTCACCGTCATCCAGGGCAACCTCCAGGTGCTGGAGGAGCATCCAGCGCTGGAGGCCGACGCGGGAGCGCAACAGATGGTCGCGGCAGCGGCTCGCGCCAGCCGTCGTGGCGCCGAGCTGACCGGCAAGCTGCTGGCGTTTTCGCGGCGTCAGCAACTCAGCCCGACCGAGGTCGATGTCGGCGAGCTGATCGAATCGCTGGCCGACATGCTGCGCCGCACGCTCGATCAACGCATCCGCATCGACGTGACAACGGATGCGCGGGGTCTGCGGTGCGAGGTCGATGCCGGCCAGCTGGAGTCGGCGCTGCTCAACATCGCGATCAACTCGCGCGACGCCATGCCCGAGGGCGGAACGCTGTCGTTCACTTGTGCTCCCTGCGTGACCTTCCCGCCGGATGTGGCCGCCGAGCTGGGCGAGCGTGCCCGGCACGGCGCATTCGTCGAGATCGCGATCACCGACACCGGCGAGGGAATGACCGAGAGCGTTCGCGAACGGGTGTTCGAGCCCTTTTTCACGACGAAGGAACTCGGGCGCGGGACGGGCCTGGGGATGAGCACGGTCTACGGGTTCGTCAAGCAATCAAGGGGCTCGATACGGCTCAACACCGCACCAGGCGCCGGCACCGAAGTCACGCTGTACCTGCCGCAGGTGCGCGGCACGGCCGAGCCCGAGGATCCGACCGTCGACCTCGCCGAGGGCGTACCTCCAGGACTGCAGGTGATGCTGGTCGAGGACGACGCCGACGTGCGCTGCGTCGTGGAGCAGTTTCTGCTTTCCCTGGGCTGCCGCATCAGCGCCTTCGATCGCGCCGAGCCGGCTCTGGCCAGCCTCGATGCCGGGGAGCGCTGTCAACTCGTTCTGACCGACATCGCGCTCGGTGCCGGCATGCGGGGGACCGAATTGGCGCGCCAGATCCAGTCGCGCTGGCCGGCGGTGGCGGTTCTGCTGATGTCGGGCTACTCGTCTGAACTCCTGCAGGCGCCCGGTGGTGATGACGCACCCTGGGAGCTTCTGCGCAAACCATACGAGCGGTCGGATCTGGCCCGGGCCATCGTGCAAGCACTGAAATCACGCCGATCTGCATCGGCCGGCAGCTGACGCTGCGTCGCGGGACCGATGGCGCTCAGTGCAGCGTCGCTGCTGCCAAGCTGCGATCGACGAAAGCGCTGAGCGCGGCGATGTCCGGGATCTCGACGTCGCGACGGCCCTTCTCGGAGAAACCGATGACCTTGTCGCGCGCCAAGCGCGACAGCGCACGGCTCACGGTTTCGAGCTTCATGCCGAGGTAGTTGCCAATCTCGGCACGGGTCATGCGCAGCGTGATGCAGTCTGTGCGCAGGCCGCGCTCCTCCAGCGTGCCGGCCCAGTTACGCAGGAAGTCGGCAACGCGGGCGTCCGCAGGCAATGTGCACATCGCCATCATCGAATCGCGATCCCGGGCCAGTTCACGGCTCATCGCGGTGTGTACCGCAGCCATCAGCAGCGGTGTGCGGCTGCAGCCTTCGAGCAACGCGTCATAGCGAATCATCCAGACCTCGCCGGTGTCCATCGCGATGGCGTCGCAGCCAAAGCAGCCTTCCGCGATGCCGTCGAAGCCGAGCCAATCGCCCTTGAAATGCAGCCCGACCACCTGCTCGCGGCCATCGGCCGAGACGTTCACCGTCTTGTACATGCCGGCGTGGACCACGTACAGGCAGTCGAAGGCATCGCCCGCACGGTACACCGCCTCGCCTGCGCGCACGACTCGTCGCACCACCGTCAGTTCGGTGTCGATCAGCGCGAGCAACTGCGCAATACGCTCGCCCGTGGGACGCCGGGGTGCCGTGATCGGCGCCGCGCAGGAGGCGAGGGCCGGTTTCATCACTGGGCCCTGGATGGTCGAGACGGGGATAAGCGTGTGCATGATGGCATCCTGATCAAGTTCTGGGGAATGCGCGCAGGTTAGGCCGCGCTCATCAACCGCCGAAGAACCAGGGACGTCGATCGGTAACGCTGGGTGAACGGCAGGTAACAGTTTTTCGCGCCGGGATGCACGGCAGCTGACGTGGATCAATCCCTGCGGGGGGTACAGCGTCTAAGCTCAATGACGGGGTTGCATCGCGCGGATCCTCTCCTCGCACCGGCGTGGGCCTGCCGTGCGTTAGTGGGCCGGGCAGAGCGTTTCAACTTCGAAGCGGCGGCGTCGGCGGAAGTCATTGCTGCCGCAGAGGAAGTCGGCCGCCTCGGCTTTCCGGCCAGGGGATCTCACCGGCTGTCGGGGCTCCATGCTCCGATGTTGAGTTCGATGTTGGCTGGAGTGCTGCCGACACGCTGACTCAAGTCCACAGGCGTGTCCGCAAGCCGCAATAATCGGTTCTCGATGGGTAGGAGTACATCGATATCCGCGCACAGCGGCGCCGCGCTCACGTTTTTTGCCATGCCGACCACGACTGCCCCCCATCCGCTGCCCGAATCGTCTGCCAGCGCGTTGAGCCTCGATCGTTTCATCGCGTGCTGCGCGGCAAACCTCGTGGAGGGCCGATCCGCGAGCCTCCTGCTGTCCAAGCACTGCGGTCCCGCGCCCGATCTGCAGCGGGTGACCGTGCGGCCGATCGTGCTGCGCGGGGAGTTGCACCTGTCTTTCGTCTACCGCCACGACACACGCGACATGACGAAGAACCTGCCGGTGGATGCCGCGCTGCGCACCGTGCGCGATCTGCTGGGGCCGGTGTTCCGCGACGCACACCTGCACACGGCGGACGAGGCCATCCAACTGACCATCAGTCAGCGTGGTGTGTGCACACTTCGCAGCAGATCCATAACGGGAAAGGCTGCATCGGATCGCGACGAATTCTCCCAAATGGCACACGGGCACGACCGCGAAAAGCAGCGATGGGTCGACGTGACTCGCCCGTTCCTGACCGAGCTGGGCGTCACCACCGCCGCGCACACCGTGGTGCCGGCGATGTCGCGCAAGTGGAAGCAGATCAACAAGTTCGTCGAGGTGTTCGCCGGCGCCTTGAGGGCTTCGCGCCTGCTCGAGGCCGACCCGGCGGCGCCCGGCGCGAACCGCCCGGTGCGCGTGACCGATTTCGGCGCCGGCAAGGGCTACCTGACCTTTGCGGTGCACGACCACCTGCGCCAGCTGCCAGGCATCGCGCCGGAGGTGACCGGTGTCGAGTTGCGACCCGACATGGTGCGACTGGGCAACGCGGCGGTCAACAAGCTGGGGCTGGTCGGACTGCGGTTCGAGGAGGGCGATGTGCGCAGCCAGGCGGCTCGGCCCATCGACGTGATGATCGCGCTGCACGCCTGCGACACCGCGACCGACCACGCGATCGACCTCGGCCTGCGCGGCGGCGCGGCGGTGATCGTCTGTTCGCCGTGCTGCCACAAGGAGTTGCGCCCGCAGCTGCTGAGCCCACACCCGCTGAAACCCATCCTGCAGCACGGCGTGCATCTGGGTCAGCAAGCCGAGATGCTGACCGACGGCCTGCGCGCGATGCTGCTCGAAGCCAGCGGCTACGACACCCAGGTGTTCGAGTTCGTTGCGCTCGAACACACGCAGAAGAACAAGATGATCCTGGCGGTGAAGCGGACGCGGCCGCAGCCTGCCGAAGCCGTGTGGGCGCAAATCGACGACATCAAGGCCTTTTATGGCATCCGCGAGCAGTGCCTTGAAAACCTGTTGCGAGACAGACTCAACGCGGTCGACACACAATCCGGCCATGCAACCGCCGCCGCAGCCCGCGACCTTTGAGCTGCCGCTGTTTCCGCTGCAACGTGTGCTGTTTCCGGGCGGCCACCTGCCGCTGCGGATCTTCGAAGTGCGCTACCTCGACATGATCGGTCGCAGCCACCAGGCCGGCACGCCGTTCGGCGTGGTGTGCCTCACCGAAGGCCGCGAAGTACGCCAACCGCCACCACGCAACGCCCCGCTGGCCGCACGCGGCGACGGCTTCGCGTACGAGGCCTTCCACGACGTCGGAACGACGGCCACCATCACGCACCTGGAGCACCCGAACCCGGGTTTGATGGAGATCTGCTGCACCGGCACACAGCGCTTTCGCATCCACGCGCGAGAACGCCTGAAGCACGGGCTGTGGATGGCTCAGGTCGAACTGCTGCCCGACGATTCGGCGGTGGCGGTGCCGAGCGACCTCGAAACGGTGGCGACCACGCTGCAGGACGTGGTCTGCAACCTCGTTGATCGGGCCGCCAGCCCGGCCGAAATGCCCTTGCAGCCGCCCTATCGCTGGGACGATTGCGGCTGGGTGGCCAACCGCTGGTGCGAGCTGCTGCCGCTCGGCAACGCGGACAAGCAGCGCTTCATGTCGCTCGACAACCCGCTGCTGCGCCTGGAACTGGTCGCAGACGTGCTGGACCAGACCGGTCTCGCGCAGTCGCTGGCAGGGCGGCGTTGACTGCCGCCACTTCCGGTTCGTCCCGCACCGCTGCCAAGATGGCCTGTCCCGCCGACCCGCAGAAATTCGCGGTCACCGTGCAGCCCAGCCGCATCGACGGGCAAGGCGCCTTCGCCGCCGAGGCGATCCCGGCGCGTCGCAAGATCGGTGAGATACGCGGCGAATCGGTCAGCGTCAAGGTGGCAAGGCAGCGCGCACGCTCGCAGCAGCGCATCATGATCGTCGAGGTCAGCGAACGCCGCGCAATCGATGCATCGCAGTCGACCGACCCGCTGCGCTACACCAACCACTCGTGCCAGCCGAATGCGGTGCTGCGGATCAGGCAGGGGCGCGTTGAGCTGTACGCGATGCGCGATGTCGCCATCGGCGAAGAGCTCACGGTCAACTACGGCGAAACCCACCACGAAGGCCGGCTGCGCTGCCGCTGCGGCGCCGTCGGCTGCGTCGGCGCACTCTGAGCCGACGGGCGTCAGCGCGGAGCGCTGACTCGCTGCTGCTCCAGCCGCCACGCGGTCAGCATGTCACTGCGCGTGTACGGCTGACTCCGACCCGACAGCGCCAGCGACCAGCGGGTCACCAGACCATGCGTGGCCGAAGGCGGGGCCTTGGCCGATGCGGTACCCAGCCACAGGCTCACCACCACCGGCAGCCACAACGGGAGCCTCGCCGAAGGCTTCGGTACCGCCCGCAGCACGGCCGCCGCAGCAACGCCGCCCACGATCCAGCCGGCAACGATCTCGGCCCACGAATGCGCGCCGATCACCGCACGCGAGATGCCCACCAGCAGCGCCAGCGCGACACCCACCGCGAGGCCCGTCCGCTGCCAGGCCGCAGAGGTGCCGCCAGCCGGCCCGCAGGCCAGGGCCATGCAAACCACAGGAAGGATCGCCGACGCGAACATCGCATGGCCCGAGACGCCAGTGAAATCGAGCGCCGGCCAACCCCAGCCGAAACCCATGAAAGCGACCTTCGACGCGGTTGTCACTGCAACTGCGCACGCGATGCACAGCAGCCACCTGGCGGCCAGCCGCTGCGCCCCCGCCCGCCAGGCCAGCCACAGCGCCAGCGCAACAGCCGTCGGCAACAGAATCTGCGCCTCGCCGAGCCGGGTGACCCCGTGCCAGAAGGCATCCACATACGACATCGGCATGAGTCGATGCTAAGGGGTGGGCAAGACCCATCGACCCCCGATCTCTTTCGCCCCGTGACGATGGGCGACTGTGGGTTCCGCCGCGAACTGTGACGTGTTCACTCCTGCAAGCCGGGGGAAGTACCTCCTCAGGCTGAACTTGGGCCGCCGGCGGGAGTCACACTTCGGTCATGGACACCTTCAGTTACTTCTCAGGCACCGCAAGAGGTGCCCCCGCGTTTTCGGCGACACACCAACAGACCTGCGGGGCCGCTCGATGAGCCTGTTCGGATGGTTCAATCACGGCGGCCCGTCGACCACGAATGCTCGCAGCCGCACGGCCTTGCGCTCACCCTCATTCCCGGCCGAAGCAGACTGGACGCGCGTGCGCCAACCGCTGCGTCCGCAGGATCTGGTGCTGTCAGCGCTGGCTCGCCGCTGGCAGGCCTCGCTGGCCAATCACCACCGGCCGGATCACCTGTGTGCGATGTACCCGCGCGTGGCCAACCGCCTCGCCTTGTGCTGGGACGATTCGTCACTGGCCTCGAAGGTGCTCGACGAGCTGGTGGTGGACAAGCGCCGCGGTCGCGCCGGCTTCCCGCCGGCTGTTTCGCAGGAATTGATCCAGCTGCGCCTGTTGCGCCCGGCACCTCAGAGGCCCAGCGACTTCACGCCGCTCTGGGACCCGACGAACATGGCCTGCGGCGACCGCGGCCGCTGAAGCGACTCCCGTCTCGGCGCTGTCGCGAAACAACGCGCCGATCCACCTGACATCGCACGCGTCGACGGCTGTCGCCGAAGTCCGTGCGGCACATAGCCCCGGCTGGCCAGGCACCAGCCGTCGGTTGCTTCGGAATCGTTCAACGGCTCCAGGCGCAAGCCGTCGGGAACGAGCCGCTGCGCCGCTGCGCGCGACAGCAGCGACTCGCACTGGGCCGGCGTCAGCAGCAGCGCGAAACGCACCCAGCGCGACAGCACCGCCGTGTGACGCCAGGCGTCCTCGACCGCCCAGCGTGCGCGCTGGGCATCGCCAGGGCGACCGGACTCGAGTACGCGCGGCAGCAGCGTCTGAAAGAACGAGCGGAACGCGCGGCGTGCCGGTTGGCCCGGCAGCAGGGCCTCGATCGCATTGATGCGCTGGCTCCAGCCGGCGCTCAGCAGTTGCTGGCTGATGAAGGCCTGGAGCGCCTGCACCGGGTTGAAAAGGCGCAACCGGGTCGGTGGCAGCACCAGCAGGGGAAGCTCGCAGGCTCGCGCGTGCGGCAGTGGCTCGACGAAGCTGCACAGGACGGCAATGCGGCTCCACTGAACCGCGCTCAAGCCGGCCTGCAGCACCGGCGCGTTGTTGCCCCGTTCGTGATCGGCTTCCAGGCGGCGGGCCATGGCCTGCGCACCCTCGAAACGATAAGCAGCCTTCGCCACGCAGGCGCGTGTGCTCATCATCACCAGGTTGCCGGCGGCGTAACCCGCGTCGTTGCGCACCCGATCGATCGAGGACTCGCGGCGTTCACCGTCGGCGTTGCCCAGCACCTCGCGGGTGATCGGACAGTGACTGACATCGATTCGCTGCAGGTAGTTCGGCGTCACCTGGAACAGCTCGACACTGCGTCCGCGCAGCCAGGCATGCAGCCGCAGTTGAAGCCACTGGCGGACCGACGCCGTCGGCTTCAGCGTGCGCACACCAAAGGTGGCCTCGCCCGCCAGCCAGCCGTGCCTGAGCGGCGAGGGCTCCTGTGCATACGGCGCGGGCGGCGTCACGCCGTAGTGCGCGTGGTCCCAGCCGAGCTCGAACCCGATGTGCTCGTGGGTGGTCAGCAGCGCTGCCGGGGCCTGCGACTCTGCGCAAGGGTGGACGGTGGCGGCGAGATCAACGGGAAACAGATCGTTTTCAAACAGGTCGGTGTTCATGGCGGACTCCTCGGGTCGCAGCGACATGCCGCGATGGATCCAGTGTCTCCATCGACAAGCTCATGGCGTGAGCCAGAAATACACGGCGCGGAAATATTTCGCTTATGCTTTCGTTTGTGCTGGCTCATCTGGTGAGCCACAAATGTGTCAATTCGACACTTTTCCGGAACCACCGATGGACCGCACCGAACGCTTCTACAAGATCGAGCTGCTGCTGCGCAGTCGCGGCTGCGTGAGCTTCGATGCGCTGCTGAGCGAACTGGCGGTGTCGCCAGCGACGCTGAAGCGCGACTTGCAGTACCTGCGCGGCCGGATGGGCGCGCCCATCGCCTACGACCGGGCGGACAACGGCTACCGCTTCGATGCGCCTGCGGCGGGCACGGCCCCGACGTCGAAAGCGGTGCACCACGAGCTTCCCGGCATGTGGTTCAGCGAACGCGAGTTGCACGCGCTGCTGACGATGCACCAGCTGATGGCCGGTCTCGACGACGACGGCGTGCTGGCGCGGCACCTGCAACCGATGATGGACCGCCTGCAAGGCTTGCTGGGCGCCGATGAAACCGAGGCCCGCGAACTGGTGCGCCGCGTCAAGGTGATCGGTACGGCTCGCCGCCGCGTACCGAGCCGGCACTTCGAGCTGCTGGGCAGCGCGCTGGTGCAGCGCAAGCGGGTGTGGCTGCGCTACTTCAAGCGCAGTGACCGCGTCACCAGCGAGCGTGAGGTGTCGCCGCAGCGGCTGGTGAACTACCGCAACACCTGGTATCTCGATGCGTGGTGCCACGCGAGCGACGGGCTGCGCCGCTTCGCGCTCGATGCCATCGAAGCCGCACGCGCACTCGACATCCGCGCCAAGTCGGTGGCGCTGAAAGACCTCGAAGCCGAACTCGACGCCGGCTACGGCATCTATGGCGGCGCCGGCTCGAAGGTGAAATGGGCCACGCTGGTGTTCGAGGCCGACGCAGCGCAATGGATTGCCAACGAGGAATGGCACCCGCAGCAGAAGTCGCGCTGGCTGGGGGATCGCCGTGGCGAGGGGCGCTATGAACTTCAGGTGCCTTACATCGATCCGACCGAGCTGATGATGGACATCCTGCGTCACGGCGACAGCGTCCGCGTCGTCGGCGACAAGGCCCTGGCAACGGCGGTGGCGCGTCGGTTGCAGAAGGCGGCAGCGCTGTACGCTTGATGCCTGTTTCGCGGCAGCGCACGGGCTTCGTCCCCGCTGCCGCCTCGACCCACACGAAAGGAACCCCGATGAAAGCCACCTGGAACGGCGTGACCCTGGCCGAAAGCGACGACATCGTGACCGTCGAAGGCAACTCCTATTTCCCCGAAGCCAGCCTGAACCGCGACCACGTGACCTTCAGCAACCACCGCACCGGCTGCGCGTGGAAGGGGCAGGCGCATTACTACAGCCTGATGGTCAATGGCGACATGAACGAGAACGCGGTCTGGTACTACCCCGAACCGACCGAAGCCGCCGCCAACATCAAGGGCCGCGTCGCGTTCTGGAAGGGCGTGAAGGTCGAGTGAACCCGGCTGATCCGAGGCACACGCTGCCGATGCGACAACCCCGCTCACTCTGATCCCGCCCCGATGCAACGCAGACATTTCATTTCTAGCCTGGCGGCGCTGGCAGGCACCACCGCCGTGCCGGCCTGGGCCGAGACACTGCAGGCGATCGGCGCGCCGCAACGTTTCGACTACGCCGCGCTGAAGGGTCAGGCGCAGGCGCTGTCCCGCAAGCCTTACGAGAAGCCGCACGCCGGCTTGCCGAAGGAGGTCGAGGGTCTCGACTGGGACGCCTACCAGGCGATCCGCTTCCGCCCCGACCACGCGCTGTGGCGCGACGAGAAGCTGCGCTTCCAGGCGCAGTTCTTCCACCTCGGGCTGTACTTCAAGTCGCCGGTGCGGCTGTACGAACTGGCCGACGGTCAGGCGCAGGAACTCGCCTACCTGCCCGAGATGTTCGACCAGGGAAAGAGCGGTCTGGCCGGCGCGAAGCTGCCGCGCGACCTCGGCTTCGCCGGTTTTCGGCTGAACTTCCACACCGACCTGCAGCGCGACATCACGGCCTTCCTGGGTGCCAGCTACTTCCGCGCGGTCGGCGGTGAGTGGCAGTACGGCCTGTCGGCACGCGGTCTCGCGATCGACACCGGTGCGCCCAAGCCGGAGGAGTTTCCGAACTTCACCGGCTTCTGGATCGAACGCCCGGCTGCGGGCTCGAACAGCATTACCGTGTACGCGCTGCTCGATTCGCCCAGCGTGACCGGCGCCTACCGTTTCGTCATCACGCCGGGCGACACGCAGGTGATGGACATCGATGCGGCGCTGTACCCGCGCACCTTGATCGAGCGGCTGGGCATCGCGCCGTGCACCAGCATGTTCCAGACCGGCGAGAACGACCGCCGCATGGGCTATGACTGGCGCGGCGAGATCCACGACAGCGACGGCCTCGCGATGTGGACCGGCAGCGGCGAGTGGATCTGGCGACCGTTGACCAACCCGCGGCAGCTTGCCTTCAACGCATTCCAGGACAGCAGCCCGCGCGGCTTCGGCCTGCTGCAGCGCGACCGCAACTTCGACCACTACCAGGACGACGGGGTGTTCTACGAGAAGCGGCCGAGCCTGTGGGTCGAGCCGAAATCGGGCTGGGGGGCCGGGTCGGTACAACTGGTGGAGATTCCGACAGTCGACGAAACCTTCGACAACATCGTCGCGTTCTGGAACCCGGCGCGTCCGGTGCAGCCCGGCGAGGAGCTGCTGTTCGGCTACCGGCTGTACTGGGGTGGCCAGCCGCCGGCCCGACCGTTGCTGGCGCACTGCGTCGCGACCCGCACCGGGCTCGGCGGCGTCATCGGAAAAAGGCGCGCGTACTACTCCTGGCGCTTCGCAGTCGATTTCACCGGCGGCGACCTCTCGCTGATCGGTTCGAACACGGTGGTGACGCCGATGATCACGGCTTCGGCGGGCGCACGCATCGAGGTCACGTCGGCGCGACCGCTGCACTCGGTACGCGGGTACCGGGCCCTGTTCGATGTCGTGCCGACGGCATCGACCGAGCCGGTCGAGTTGCGGCTTTACCTGAGCTGCGAGGGGCAACCACTGACGGAGACCTGGCTTTATCAGTGGGTGCCGCCGGGGGGCGCTGAGCGTACTTTGTACTGACGGTGGCGACTTGCCGTCGGCTGTTGACTTGCGGTGGACCGCGCCGGGTTTCGGCCCGGCGGCCGAGTAACTTTCTTCTGCTGGCACAGAAGAAAGTCACCAAAGAAGATTGCCTCAACACCAGCCATCTGGCCTGCTTGCTTCGGCCACACACCTACTTCAACGGCTCTGGCTCGAGAACAAGCTCCGAGCTACTTCAGCGGCTACCTCACTCACATTCAGACGATTCGGTATCGCTACGGCTCGACCCTGCGGGTCATCGCAGCGATGACCCGCAGGGTC
>JAURWR010000021.1 GCA_030654805.1 Burkholderiaceae bacterium | reverse complement strand
GGTGAGGATTTCGATGCGGGTGGCCGGCGAGGCTTCGCGCACCGCCGCGATGCAGAGCGCAAAATGCTCGGCCCCGCCATCGCGCAGGTCGTCGCGGTCGACGCTGGTGATCACCACGTATTTCAGCGCCATCAGGGCGATAGTCTCGGCCAGATGGCGTGGCTCGTCCACGTCCGGCGGCAGCGGGGTGCCGTGGCCGACGTCGCAGAACGGGCAGCGCCGCGTGCACTTGTCGCCCATGATCATGAAGGTTGCGGTGCCCTTGCCGAAGCATTCGCCGATGTTCGGGCACGAGGCTTCCTCGCAGACGGTGTGCAACTGGTGCTCACGAAGGATCTGCTTGATCTCGTAGAAGCGTGTGCTGGGCGAACCGGCCTTGACGCGGATCCAGTCGGGCTTCTTCAGCGTTTCGGCCGGCACGATCTTGATCGGGATGCGCGCCGTCTTGGCTTGAGACTTCTGCTTGGCGCTGGCGTCGTAGGCGGACGCGTCGGAGGCAACTCGGGTCACGGAATCGGTCGACATCGTGGACTTTCAAAGGGGGGGTGCTCGCAGCGCAGGCTGCCGGAGGGGTCAGGGGCTCAGGTGCTCGGCCAACCGGGCGCCCAACTGACGCGACACCGACGCTACGTCGACGTGCACGCCCAGTGTAGCCAGATCGACCGTCACCAGCCCTGCGTAACCGCAGGGGTTGATGCGCTGGTAAGGGCTCAGGTCCATCTCCACGTTCAGCGCGACACCGTGGTACGTGTGGTTTCGGCTCACCTTGATGCCCAGCGCGGCGATCTTGCCCAGGCCCTTGAACGGGTCCGGGGCCGCGACACCCAACCGCTCGCTTGGCGGCACGGACTCCAGTGGCGCGTGTCCGCCGGGATCGTCGAGCCGGACATAGATGCCCGGCGCACCGGGCACCCGGTGGCCGGTGACACCGTAGGTCTCCAGCGTCTTGATCACGCAGTGCTCGATGCGATAGACATACTCCTTGACGTAGATGCCCAGGCGCTTCAGGTCGATCAGGGGGTAGGCCAGGACCTGGCCGGGGCCGTGGTACGTCACCTGCCCGCCGCGATTAGTCTGGATCACCGGGATGTCGCCCGGATCGAACAGGTGCTCGGGTTTGCCAGCGAGACCCTGCGTGTAGACCGGCAGGTGTTCACACAGCCAGATCTCATCAGGCGTCGGCTCCGTGGCAGCGTTTCGGGCCTCGACACAGGCGCGCATCGCCTCGATCGTCTCGGCCGCGTCGACCAAGCCCCGGTAGACCAGATTCGGTGCAGTCATCGAACGCTTGCCGACCCTACAGCACCACCTTGACCAGCGGATGCGAGCTCAGCGCACGGTACAGGTCGTCGAGCTGCTCGCGACTGGTCACGGTGACCGTCACGGTGATACCCAGATACTTGTTGCCGGAACTGGGTCGGGTTTCGATGCTGGCGGGGTCGAATGCCGGATCGAACCGCCGAGCCACCTCGAGCACCGCCTCGGTGAAGCCGTCGACGTTGCCGCCCATCACCTTGATCGGGAACTGCGACGGGTATTCGATCAGCGATGGCTCGGGCGGGATGCTCTGCATGGTTGGGGTCGTCACAGCCGTTGCGCGGCCTTGGCCCGCTGATAGGCGGCGTAGAGCTGCGCGTACACCGGGCCGGGTTTGCCGCGCAACGCGCCATGGCCGACCGACTCGCCGTCGAGCGTGGTCACCGGCAGCACTTCCTTGGAGGCCGAGCTGAGCATCAATTCGTCGGCCGCCATCACTTCACCTTCGGAGATGGGCCGCAGGTTGAAGGCGATGCCGACGTCTTCGCAGAGTTCGCGAATCAGCTCGTAACGAATGCCTTCGAGCACATGTTCGCTCTTCGGTGGGCCGAGCACCGCGCCTTCATGCACCACCCATTCATTGCACGACGCCGCCTCGGTGAGGAAGCCGTCTCGGAACAGGATGGTCTCCACGGCGCCGTGATCGGCAGTATTCTGGCGAGCCAGCACGTTGCCGAGCAGTGAGATGGTCTTGATGTCGCCGCGCTCCCAGCGGAAGTCCCGCGCGGTCACGCAGGCCACGCCCCGGTGCCGCTGCTCGGCGCTGGGCTGCTTCATCGCACTGACCATGATGAAGACCGTGGGATCAATGTCGGTCGGCATCACATGGTCGCGCAGCGCAACCCCGCGCGTGACCTGGATGTAGATCAGCTGATCTTCGGCAGCCTGGGCTTCGATCAGGCGCCGGCAGCGCGCCAGCCATTCCGCTGCACTGTGCGGATTGACGATGCGCACCTTGGCCAGACTGCGTTCGAGCCGCGCCATGTGCTCATCGAAACGGAACAAGCCCCGCCCGTACACCGGCACCACATCGTAGATGCCATCACCGAACAGGAAGCCACGATCGAGCACCGACACCTTCGCTTGGTTCAGCGGGGTGTACTCGCCGTTCAGATAGCACAGCGTGTCGGGAAGGTGTTGCATGGCAGGTTCTCCGGTGCCGTCGCGCGCTCTTCTCAGGTTACTTGATCCAGAGCCGGATGGCGTCCCAGGCACGGCCGAAAATTCCAGCGGCCTCCACCGGCTGCAGCACCACCAGCGGCACCTCGGTGACCGCCGTACCCGCCGCAGTCGTCACCTTGATGGTGCCCACGCGCTGCCCCTGGGTCAGCGGCGCGACCAACGGATCGGCACGCTCGATCTTGGTCTGCAGCTTGCCGCCCTCGCCCTTCGGCATGGTCACGAACAGCGCACCGTTGGCGCCGAGCTGCGCCTGGTCGGTCTTGCCCTTCCACACCGGTACCGTTGTCACGGCCTTGTTCACCTCGAACAGACGAACGGTCTCGAACGCCTGGTAGCCCCAGTTGAGCAGCTTCTGGCTCTCGCTGGCGCGGGCCTCCATCGAGGTGGTGTTCAAGACCACGCTGAGCAGGCGGCGCGGGCCGCCGCCCGTTCCCCCGGCGCCGAGGTTGGGAAACTCGCGCTGCGCGCTGGCGATCAGGCAGTAGCCGGCCGCTTCGGTGTAGCCGGTCTTCATGCCGTCGACTGTCGGGTCGCGGCGCAGCAGCAGGTTGCGGTTGGGTTGGGCGATGTTGTTGTACTTGAACTCCTTCATGGAGTAGTACGCGTACTCCTTCGGGTAGTCGCGAATGATGTGCGACGCAATGACCGAAAGGTCACGCGCCGTGCTCTTGTGGCCGGGCTCGGTGAGGCCGGTGACATTCTTGAAAGCAGTGTTCTTCAGGCCCCAGGCCTGCGCCTGGCGGTTCATCATCCCGACGAACTGATCCAGCGTGCCGCCAACCGCCTCGGCCAGCGCCACCGATGCGTCGTTGCCCGACTGCACGATCATGCCTTTCAGCAACTCGTCCACGGTCGGTGTCATCGTGGTGTCGATGAACATCAGCGAGCCGCCGCCCTTGCGCTCTTCCCAGGCGCGCATCGACACCGACAGCGTCTGTTCGAGTGCAAGCTTCTTGTCGCGCAATGCGTTGAAGACAACGTAGGCCGTCATCAGCTTGGTCAACGACGCCGGATCGGACGGCGCATCGGCGTCGCGCTCGGCCAGCGTCTGGTTGGTGGTCAGGTCGACCAGCAGGTAGCTGCGCGCCGCGACCTCTGGGGGCTGAGGCACCTGGGCCTGCGCCGTGGACAGCGCGCCCGCAGCCAACAGCAATCCGACGGAAAACGAACGCGACAGAGAACGAAGCAAAGAAGTCATCGATGAATCAATCAGAAGAAAGAAGAGAGAGAAACGAACATGGCTGACAGGACGGCTCCGATCATCGCGGCGCCAGTTGGAGTTGCTGCACCACGACGCTCTTCAACAAACCGAGCTGTCCGTGAAAGAAATGCCCGACGCCGGGGAACACGATGACCGGCAAGGACTGCGGCCGAGCCCAGTCCAGCGTTGCGGACAACGGAACAACGTCGTCGCTTTCGCCGTGGATGACGAGCGTGTTGGCAGGCACTGTGGGAATGCACTGCTTCTGCGTCGACGGACCGACCAGCACCAGGCGCAGCGGGCGCTCCGCTTCAGGCAGGCGCGAGGCCGCCTCGGCAGCGACATAGGCACCGAAGGAAAACCCGGCGAGCAGCAGCGGCTGGCCCGCAGTCCGATGCTGCGCGATGACGGCCAGCGCGTCGTCAACCTCGCCGCATCCCTCGTCCCAGGCGCCTTCCGATTTCCCGACACCACGAAAGTTGAAGCGCACCGTGGCCCAGCCCAACTGCAGCAGCGCCCGCGCGAGCGTCTGCACCACCTTGTTGTCCATCGTGCCGCCAAAAAGCGGATGCGGGTGGCACACCACCGCCAGCCCGATGGCCGATGCGGCAGGCGTGTCGAGTGCGCACTGCAGGCTGCCGGCCGGGCCGTTCACCTGACTTGATTGAGTTTGTGAATTCATGGAGCGCCCGAAGACGACGCCCGTGTCCGGCTGAATGTCACTTGCCGACCGAAGCCGGGAGCAGCAAACGTTCGACCACGCGACCGTTCTTCAAGTGGGAGTCGACGATCTCGTCGATGTCGTCGTTGTCGACGAAGGTGTACCAGACGGCTTCCGGATAGACGACCACGACCGGGCCACCGGCGCATCGATCGAGGCAGCCCGCCTTGTTCACCCGAACCTGACCCGGCCCCGACAAGCCCGCGTCCTTGACCCGCGACTTGCAGCGATCGAAACCGGCCTGCGCCCCCTGTCGAGCGCAGGATTCCTCGCCCTTGTCACGCTGATTCAAGCAGAAGAAGACATGCCGGTTGAAATAGGTCATACGCCATTCTACGAAGGCGTCCCTGAAGCCTGCTTCACCTCAGGGTATCGAGTTGCATCAGTCCTCGTCGCGTGCGGCAATGCGACCCAGCAGATAGGTCATCGCCGCGTAGGGCCACAACCAGCCGACCCACTGCGCGGCACCGTGGAAGCGGATGAAGCGTCCTTGCTCCCAGGCCTGCAGGCTCTGCGCGAAGTACACATCTTCGGACGCCTGAGACATCAGCGAGACCAGTGCGGTCAACGCCATCAGGCCCAGGGCGGCCGACGCCCTGCGCGGCACCCAAGCCAGCACCAGCGAGGCCAGGGAACCCGCACAGAGCCCCGCCACCGCCGTCGAAGAGAGCCAGGCCATCGCATGGTCCGGGCCGAAATTGAGGGCGGTCGACAGCGTGGTGGCGCCCACGCCGGCTCCCACGATCCCCAGCACCATCACGCTGCGCCGCCATCCCGAGCGACACACCGTGAAACCAAGCAGACACGGTGCAATCAATCCCAGAGCGATCGCGCAGAACTCGCCGGTCGGTGGCAGCCCCGGACCAAACCACTGCGCTTCCAGGATGTTGCGGCTCCATTCGGCCAGCGGCGTGTGGTCCAACCAGGCAGCCAGGGTGCCCTGCAGGTGCGACAGCACTTGACCCACGCCCAATGGCAGCGCGGTCGGAAACAGCAGGCCGAGCGGCCACAACAGCAGCAGGGTCAAACCGCCGGCGCTGCGGTCAACGAACCACCGGTCACGCAGACGTTGCCAGCGATCCAGCAGACCGACGGCGCGCATCAGCAGACCCAGCATCGCCCCGCCTGCCGCACCCAGCGTGTTGAGAGCCCAGTCGACGTTCGAGGGCACGCGCGACGGCAATCCGTTCTGCACCAGTTCCATCGCCAGCGAAACCGTTGCGGCCGCGAGCACCGCACGCAGGAAGGCGCCGCCTGAGCTGCGGCCGGTGCGCACCAGGGCGGCAAAGATCAGCAGCCCGAGCGGCAGGTAGCCAAGGAGGTTCGAGACCAGATCGAAGACGGTCCAGTAGCGCGGCCAGGGCAGCAGCAGGAACGACCATGGCGAGACCGCCGGCCACCGCCACCCTGCGAACGGATACAGGCTCGCGTAAGCGATCAGGCCCGTGTACAGCCATGCCAGCGGCCAGGCCGAACTGCGGTGGCGTGCCATGGGTGCTCTGGCGACGCTGCGGTCAGCTCACGGTCAAAACGGCTTGACCACCACCAGCACCACGATGACGATGAGCAGGATCACCGGCACCTCGTTGAACACCCGGAACCAGCGGTCGCTGCGCTGGTTGGCGAACTGTTCGAACTGGCGCAGCAGCGCCCTGCACATGTGGTGGTAGCCGACGACCAGCACCACCAGCGCGATCTTTGCGTGCAGCCATCCGCCGGTGCCGGTCCGCCAGTAGGCGAGCCACAGCCAGAGACCCAACCCGATGGCCGGGATCATCAGCAGGCTGGTGAACCGGTAGAGCTTGCGTGCCATCAGCAGCAGCCGTTCGCGCTCGGCGTGGCTGTCTGCCGGCACCATGGCCAGGTTGACGAAGATGCGCGGCAGATAGAACAGGCCCGCGAACCAGGCGGCAACGAACACGATGTGAAAGGCTTTGATCCAGAGCATCGCCGGATTATCGCCATGCGGGACCCGCCGGCCATCAGCGTTTCAGGGCTTCCGTCCCGGGACACGCAGCAGCGCTGAAACACCGTGCGTCTATGATCCGACGAGGTTTATTGGCGGGCGAAAAGTGCTTCGATCCGGCACCCAAGACGTCTGGAAAACCGCCCCTCCACACCCCTGCATCCGCCGTGCACACACCTCCTGCCTACCCCACCAGCCGCCCGCGGCGTCTGCGCAAAGACGAATTCAGCCGCGCGATGGTGCGCGAGCACCGACTGCATCCGAGCGACCTGATCCTGCCCGTCTTCGTGACGGCCGGCCACGATCGGACGCAGGATGTCGCCTCGATGCCCGGCGTTCAGCGTGTCACGCTGGATCACCTGCTGCCGATGGCCGAAAGCTGCGTCCAGCTCGGTATCCCGGTGCTCGCCCTGTTCCCGGTGATCGAGACTGAGTTGAAAACCGAGGACGGCCTCGAAGCGCTGAACCCCGAGGGCCTGGTGCCGACGGTGGTGCGCGAACTGAAGCGCCGATTCCCGGAGCTGGGCGTGCTCACCGATGTCGCGCTCGATCCGTACACGAGCCACGGCCAGGACGGCCTGCTCGATGCCAACGGCTACATCGTCAACGACACCACCGTCGACGTGCTGCGCCGGCAGGCACTGGTGCATGCCGAAGCGGGCGTCGACATCGTCGCCCCGAGCGACATGATGGATGGGCGCATCGGGGCCATCCGCCAGGCACTCGAATCCAACGGGTTCATCCACACCAAGATCATGGCCTACAGCGCCAAGTACGCGAGCGCGTTCTACGGACCGTTCCGCGATGCCGTGGGGTCGGCCGCCAATCTGGGCAAGAGCAACAAGAAGGTCTACCAGATGGACCCCGGCAACAGCGACGAAGCACTGCGCGAGGTCGCCCTCGATCTGGCCGAAGGTGCCGACATGGTGATGGTCAAACCGGGCATGCCGTACCTCGACATCGTGCGCCGGGTGAAGGACGAGTTCCGCGTGCCGACGTTCGCTTATCAGGTGAGCGGCGAGTACGCGATGCTGAAGGCCGCTGCGGCCAACGGCTGGCTCGACCACGACGCGGTGATGATGGAAAGCCTGCTGGCCTTCAAGCGGGCCGGCGCCGACGGAGTGCTCACGTACTTCGCCCTCGCGGCAGCGCGCTTGATGAAAGCCGACTGAGCCCGACGCTGAACCGGCGATGCGCATCTTCCACATCCAGGGCGACCAGTTCAACGAACTCGACACGCTGCCAGAGAATCTGCCAGCGACAGGCTACCTGTGGGTGGGCAGCGCCCGGCGCGAGTTCGAGGTGCAATCTGCGGTGCTGCAGTCCGTGCTGCAGAACTGGACCGGCGGCCAGCTGGTCGATCTGCATGTTTCCGACCTGCTGAACAACCAGCTGCCGTCGCACTTCGACTACACCTCGTGGTACGACGTGCTCGTGTTCAGGCGCCTCGCGGCCGGCGAAGGCAGCGCACCGATGTTCCTCGACGACAGCAAGGGCACCGCAGCCACCGCCCGGGCGGCGCTGGATGCCATCGACACCAGCCCGGTGGGGTTTGCGCTGTTCGACCGCGTGCTGCTGACGGTGCACCCGACCGACTGCCAGGTACGCGAGTTCTTCGCCAACCGCTTGCAGCAGCAGGCGCTGCCTGCGGGGGGCGATGCACGCATGGTTGAAGGCCGCACCGCAGCGCGCCTGCCCGCCAGCGCCGCCGACCTGATGCTGCGCATGGTCAATCACATGGTCGACAGCTACCTCGAACTGCGACGGCTGCTGACCAAGCAGTTGACCTACCTGCAACAGGAACTGTTCAACCCGCGCAGCCGCTTCGACAACTGGCAGATGCTGCTGGAGTCGCGCAACGCACTGCACCTGCTGGAAGACACCTGCGAGGACCAGCGCAGCGCGATCACCGAATGGATCGATGCGCTCGACGAATGGCCCGAGGCGGTCGACAAGAGCGCCCGGCGCGAGCGTGAGCTGCTGCGCGTGCGCTCGCGCGACGTGCTGGAACACATCGAGCGCGTGCTGGGCCATGTGCGCCGGCTCGAATCGTCGGCCGAGACCGCGGTGCAGATGCATTTCTCGGCGCAGAGCAACCGCACCAACGACATCATGCGCACGCTGACGGTACTGACTGCGATCTTCATGCCGCTGAACCTGGTGACGGGCTTCTTCGGCATGAACTTCGAGGAGCTGCCGCTGATCCACAGCATGTCGGGCTTCTGGGCGGTCTTCCTCGTGATGCTGGTGCTCGGCATCGGCCTGAGCATGTTCTTCTGGCGCAAGCGCTACCTGGGTTCGTCGCGCTGAGCCGATGCGCCGGGCCGCGCGTCAGGCGGCGTAGGGGTCGGCGAACCCGAGGGCCCGCATCACTTCGCTTTCACGCGACTCCATCCGCTCGGCATCGTCATCGCGCTCGTGATCGTGGCCCTGTGCGTGGAGCGTGCCGTGCACGAGCAGATGCGCATAGTGGGCTTCCAGCGGCAGCGACTGCGCGTGCGCCTCGGCCTCGACCACGTCGGAGCACAGCACCAGATCGGCGTGCACCAGCGGCGCGTGGCTGTAGTCGAAGGTCAGGACATTGGTCGCGTAGTCCTTGCTGCGAAAGTCACGGTTCAACGCACGCGCTTCCTCGCTGCCGACGATGCGCACGGTGATGTCGGCCGGCGCGTCGAGAGCGGCACGTACCCAGCGCGCCACGCGGTGGCGTGGCAGCCGTGATCGATGCGCACGCGATAGGTCATCGCGCGCGAATTGCAACGACAGCGACAGCGCCGGGCGCTTCATCGTCGGGCCTCGCCCGGCCGCCCGAAGAGACCTGCCCCCCCTCGGGGAGACCAGGCTGTCAGCGTGCAGGGGGTCATTTCACGCGGGGTCCGACCGCGCCGCGTCGTAGGCGTCGACGATGCGCGCAACCAGTGGGTGGCGCACCACATCGGCCGAGGTGAAGCGCGTCGTCGCAATGCCGCGCACGCGCTTCAGCACCCGCTCGGCGTCGATCAGGCCGCTCATCTGGCCGCGCGGCAGGTCGATCTGGCTCACATCGCCGGTGATCACGCACTTGCTGCCAAAGCCGATGCGCGTGAGGAACATCTTCATCTGCTCAGGCGTGGTGTTCTGCGCCTCGTCGAGGATCACGAACGCGTTGTTCAGCGTGCGCCCGCGCATGAAGGCGAGCGGCGCGACCTCGATCGTCGCCTTCTCGAAGGCACGCGTGACCTTGTCGATGCCCATCAAGTCGTAGAGCGCGTCGTACAGCGGTCGCAGGTACGGATCGACCTTCTGCGCCAGGTCTCCAGGCAGGAAACCGAGGCGCTCGCCGGCTTCGACCGCCGGACGCGTCAGCACGATGCGCTGCACGCTGCTGCGCTCCAGCGCATCGATCGCGCAGGCGACGGCCAGAAAGGTCTTGCCGGTGCCGGCCGGGCCGATCCCGAAGGTGATGTCATGCGACAGGATGTTGGCCAGATACACATGCTGGCTGGGCGTGCGGCCAGCCAGATCGGCGCGACGTGTGCGCAGAACCGTGGGCTCCGCAGCAGGCGCCACTGCTGACGCAGAACGACTCGAGGTGGCGCGGTGAGTCTCCGGAATCTCACGTCCTGCGCTGTCGTAGGCCGCCTCGACCAGCGACAACTGGAACGCGTCGGCTGCCAGGGGAAGGTGGGCGCGGTCGTACAGCGACTGCAGCAGGCCCACCGCACGCTCCGCCTGCGCCTTGCCGCCTTCGATGCGAAAGGATTCGTTGCGCCGCGTGATCGTCACGTCGAACGCCGATTCGATGTCGCGCAGGTGGCTGTCCAGACTGCCACACAGGTGCGCCAGCCGGGTGTTGTCGAGCGGAATGAAGGCGTGTCTGAGGATCAAGTTCGACCGATCTCCGAAGGGGTGGTCTATTGTGGCGCCGTGACGGACCTGCCCCCGGTTCCAGGCCTGTCCAACGCCCGAGGCCATCCTGCACAATCGCCGCCCATGCGGACCCGCGCTGTGCTCCTAATCCTCGCCCTGTGCGTGTGGCTGGTCACCGGTGCGGCCCACGCCGCCACGCTGACGATCACCTCGGCGCAGTCCATCAACAGCAAAGAGACACACTTCCCGACCACTGGCACGCCCACGGCAGTCACGCTGCCCGACGACTGGTCCGTCACTCGCCCCGACCACGACGGCAGCGTCTGGTACCGGGTCACCTTCGGCAAGCCGGCAGATCTGGCTCCAGACGACCTGCTTGGGCTCTACATCGAACGGGCGTGCAGCAACCTCGAGGTGCACCTGAACGGCCGACGCATCTACAGCGGCGGTCGCATGGCAGAACCGACGACACGCAACTGTTACCACCCACAGCTGGTGAGCCTGCCGGCAGCGCTGCTGGACCAACCAACGAACGTGCTCGACATCCAGGTCCAGGGTTCGGCGTTGCGGCATGTCTCGGCGCGGGCGCGCGCCGGCGGGCTTTCGGCGCTGCGTATCGGGCCGGCAGCCGAGATGACGGCGCTGTACGAGCAGCGCGAGTTCTGGCGCATCCGGACGGTACAGATCATCGGCATCACCCTGGTCGCGCTCGGCGGTTTCCTGCTGATCCTGAGCTGGATCAACCGCAGCGAGATCTTCCTGATGTACTTCGGCTCGCTGTTGATCGGATGGACGCTGCTGTCGCTGCGCGTGTGGTGGCCGCACTGGCCATGGGAAACGCACACCTTCGAGGTTGTCGTGTGCAGCGCATTCCCGCCCGTGGTGGCGATGGCGGTGCAGTTCCTGCTGAGCTACGCCAGCGTGCGTTCGCGCTGGGTCGCGATCGGCCTGCTGCTGCAATGCCTGCTGGTCCCCTTCAGCCTGGTCGCGGCCGGTGCAGACCACCTGTTTGCGGTGGCCAGCGCGTGGTTCCTGCTGATGGTCGCCGAGCTGCTGGCATCCATCGCGGTGTACCTGCGGCTCGCATGGAAGCACCATCGTGAAAACTTTTGGCCGATGGGGATCACGCTGGGCTGCATGGGCCTGCTCGTGATGAACGAAATCGCGATGCAGTACGGCTGGCTGCCCACGCTGGCGGTGCAGCCACTGAACTTCGCGTTTCCATTGCTGCTGCTCGGCATCGGCTCGCGGCTTCTGCAGGTCTTCGGCCGCGCGCTGCAAGCCGCCGAGGTCCATCGCACGCAGCTGGAAAGGCGCGTGCAGGAAGCCACCGCAGAGATCGAGCGCAACTTCGCGCAGATGTCGGCGCTGCGCGTCGAGCAGGTGACCGAAAAAGAGCGCAAGCGCATCGCCGCCGATCTGCACGACGACCTGGGCGCCAAGCTGCTGACCATCGTGCACACCAGCGAGAGCGAACGCATTTCGACGCTCGCGCGCGAGGCCCTCGAAGAGATGCGCCTGTCGGTGCGCGGCCTCACCGGCAAGCCGGTGCAACTGGCGGATGCTCTGGCCGACTGGCGCGCCGAAACCGTGTCGCGATTGGGCCAGGCCAACATCGAAGCCGACTGGCGCAACCCCGTCGATGAGCTCGATCAGCAGCTCACCGCCCGGGTGTTCGTGCAGACCACACGGATCCTGCGCGAGGCGGTCAGCAACATCATCAAGCACAGCGGCGCCTCGCATTGCAAGGTGCGCACATCGGTCGATGCACAGCATTTCGGACTGCTGGTGCAGGACAACGGCAAGGGCATCGCCATGGAACTCGACGGCAAGCTCGATCGGGGGCATGGCATGTCCAGCATGAAGCACCGCGCCAAGCAGTTGCTCGGTCAGTGCCTGGTCGAATCGGGGCCGGGCTACGGCACCGTGATCAGGCTCACGATTCCGCTGTAATTCATCGATGTCCAAGGCCGAGTGGGGTCAGAGCGGCTCCGTTTTGGTCGATAACCCAGCTCACGGAGTCCCGATGAACAACATCCTGCTGCTGGAAGACCTGCCCGAGATTCGCGCCTGGATGAAGGCGCTGGTCTTGCAGGTGTTTCCCAAATCCCACATCCATGAAGCCGCGCGCATCCACGACGCGCTGGAGCTGACGACGGCGATCAAGTTCGATCTGGCGCTGGTCGATCTGGGTTTGCCGGACGGATCGGGGGTCACCGTCGTCGCGGAGCTGCGCGAGACCCAACCCGAGGCGCAGTCCGTCGTGGTCACGATCCATGACGACGACGATCACCTGTTCCCCGCGCTGCAGGCCGGTGCCTTCGGCTACCTGCTGAAGGAACAATCGCGCGAACTGATCGCCGAGCAGCTCAAGCGCATGAGCGGTGGCGAGCCACCGTTGTCGCCGTCGATCGCGCGCCGCGTGATCTCGCACTTCGCCGCGCAGTCCAAAACCAAGACCCAGCAACAGGCGCATGCGATGCCGCATGTGTCGCTGACTGACCGCGAGAACGAGGTTCTGCTGCGGGTGGCCAAGGGCTACACCCTGCCCGAGATCGGCGTGCAGCTGAACCTGTCACGGCACACGATCGCCGACTACGTCAAGCAGATCTACCGCAAGCTCAACGTGAGTTCGCGCGCCGAAGCTGCGCTGGAAGCACAGCGTCTGGGGTTGTTTCGAAGCTGACCCCGCTGCCTGACAGCGGCCGGGTGCACCGGAGCGAGCAAGGCGACCGGATAATCGTTCGATGATCGGACGACTCACCGGCACCCTCGCGGAAAAATCGCCCCCGCAATTGCTCATCGATGTGAATGGCGTCGGCTACGAAGTCGACGTGCCGATGAGCAGTTTCTACAACCTGCCCGGTCTCGGCGAACGCGTCACGCTGCTGACGCATTTCATCGTGCGCGAGGACGCGCAGATCCTGTTCGGCTTCCTCACCCACGATGAGCGCCAGACGTTTCGCCTGCTGATCAAGATCACCGGCGTCGGGCCGCGGATGGCGCTGTCGCTGCTGTCGGGCCTGAGCGTCGGCGAGCTGGCCCAGGCCGTCGCGCGGCAGGAAACCGGGCGCCTCGTCAAGGTGCCAGGCATCGGCAAGAAGACCGCCGAGCGGCTGCTGCTCGAACTCAAGGGCAAGCTGGCGGACGCCATCAGCGCTCCGGCATCCATCGCGAACGACGCCCAGGCCGACATCCTGCAAGCGCTGATCGCGCTCGGCTACAGCGACCGCGAAGCGTCAGCTGCGCTGAAGAACCTGCCGGCCGGGACCAGCGTCAGCGACGGCATCAAGCTCTCGCTGAAATCGCTCGGCTGACAGAGCCGCCGGCAGGACGCCCAGCCGATCAGTGCTTGTGCTCGGTGGCGGCTTCGCTCGGCTTCGGGTTCTCGACATTCACCGTCACGACGACCTCGCCGGCCTTCTCGAACTTCAGCGTCAGCGGCAGCTTGTCACCGGCCTTCAGCGGCGCCTTCAACCCCATCAGCATCAGGTGATAGCCGCCGGGCTTCAGCTCGACGGTCTGACGATCCGGCAGGTCGATGGCGTCGACCTGCCGCATCTTCATCACATCACCCTCCATCGTCATCGTATGCATCTCGACCGAGGTCGCGGCAGGCGAAGTGGCTGACATCAGCCGATCGGCCGCGCCCTGGTTGGTGAGCTTCAGATAGCCGGCGCCGACCTGTTGGCCCGGATGGGTGGGCCGCGCGTAGGGATGGCCGATGTCGATCGCGCCGACCTTGAAGCTGTGGGCGGAGGTACCCAGGGCGGCAAAGGCCAGCGCGGTGGTGGCGATCAATCGTTGAATGGATGACTTGTTCATGGCAGCGTTCTCGCAAGAGTCAATAACGGTAAAGAAAGGGATCGGGAGCACATCGAAATTCATCAATAGTCGAACCGGATCTCCGCGTGCAGGGTGCGCTGCGGGTACGGGTGGAAAGCCCAGTATTTTTCGTTGTTCAGGTTGTCGATGCCGAAGCTGGCACGCCACTGGCGGTCGATGCGGTATTGCACGCGCACATCGGCGACAAAGTACCTCGAAAAGCCCTGGTACGCGAAGCCGTTGGTGTCGCTGTTGTTCAGCTGACCGAACTGCTTGCCGCTGAAACGGGCGCCGAGACTGCCCGCCCAGTATTCATCGAGTGTGTAGCTGGCGAGCAGGCTGCCGCGCCAATCGGGCACCCGCGGCTGGCGCTTTCCGACCGTGTCCGGAAATCCATCGTTCTTCCTGATTTCCGAATCGGCGTAGGTCACGCTGCCGCTCAGCTCGAGCCCGGCCACCAACACCCGCCCGGACTGGAAGGCGAGTTCGATGCCCTTCGTGTCGATGCGGCCCACGTTTTGCACCTGCGTACCGCCAACCGTCGTCTGCGAATACAGCGCATCGTGGCTGCGTTCGATGAACACCGTCGTGCGCAGCAGCCCGTGAGGCAACGCGCGCTCGGCTGTCAGCTCGGTGGTCACCGACTTCTCGGGTCGCAGGTTCGGATTGTTCAGCGTCGGCAGGCCGGTGGTCGTGTTGATGGCACCCTGGAACAACTCGTTGACCGTCGGATTGCGCACCGCACGGCCAATCGATGCTTTCAATGTCCAATCGTCGTTGACATCGAACGAGATCGCAGCCTTCGGTGAGAACGCCGATTCGTCGCGACTGATGTAGGCCGTCGACACCGCACCAACGGTGCGATGGCCATCTTCGGCCTTCCACTGTTCATAACGGCCACCCAGCACCGCGCGCCACTGCGGTGCGAAGCGCCAAGCGTCTTGTGCCCACAGGCTGGTCAGCGTGGTCTCACCTGAGAACGCCGCAGCCAGCGAGCCGGTCGAGCCGCCGATCCAGTTCGCCGCATTCGACTCGCGCCGACGCAGTTTGAACGCATCGCGCTGCACGCCGAACTCGACGATGTGATCGCCTTCGACACCGGACGGCCGCCAGATGCCCTTCAGTGCCAGCGTGTTCCAGCCGGTACCGCCCTGATCGACGACACGCCCGGCGCCTCCGCTCAAGGCACCCGGCAGCACGGTGGCGGCAACAGGCGAACGAACGTGGTCCTGGTCATAGTCATACAGGCTCGCTGCGGCCTCCCAGTCCCAGGTGCCGCGCGTGTTGCTCTTGATCGTCAGGCCCTGCGCGATGTGTTCGAGCCGCGCCCGGCTCGGTGCCAGCGCAGGCACGGTGTACTCGCTGCCACCGATGTTCACCTTGCCGCTGTAGACACGGTTGCCGGTCGCATCGTGCAGGTACGTTTCGGCCGAACGCTCGGCCTCGTTGCGCCATTGGGCCAGCGTGTAGCTGGCGCGCAAGGTGGGCGAAAAATCGTAGGCCAGTTTCAGCTTGGCGTTGTCCTGCCGCGTGTCGGTCTGCGCCGTCGTACCGACATTCCACACGTTCACACCGAAGTTGTTGCGGTCCGCCACCGCGCCGGTCACCGGTGTCCCTGTCGCATTCGGTGTCGTCGACCGGTTGACGCGCGCGATCACCAGCGGCTGGCCGTCGCTGTCGAGTCGGTTGAGGTGGAGCCACCAGGAGAAATTGCCGCTGCGGTCGCCCAGAGACGCACTGCCCTGATGACCGGAGAAACGTTCGTCGGTGCCATAAAGCCGGTAGTCCTGCGTGAACGCCTGCACCTTCAGGTGCGCCTCGAAACGGGTCGGCATGCGGGTCACGTAATCGACGATCGCTCCGGCCGAGTTGCCCGAATACGCCGCCGAGAACGGCCCGTACAGCACGTCGACGCGTTCGATTTCCTCGGGGGTGACCAGTCCCCAGCGCGGCGTGAACTCGGCGCCGTTGCCCAGCAGGTTCGACAGCAGAATGCCGTCGGCAAACACCAGCGAACGCGCGCTGTTGCCCGTGCCCGAAGCGCGCGATGCCAGCACCGCGTGGTCGTAGTCACCGATGTTGCGCTTGCGCACGACCAGGCTCGGAAAGTATTTCAGCGCATCCGACGAATCGGTCGCGTTGATGCGGCGCTCGATCTGCTCGCCGGTGATGCCCTCGGT
Organism: Burkholderiaceae bacterium; assembly: GCA_030654805.1. GTDB lineage: Bacteria > Pseudomonadota > Gammaproteobacteria > Burkholderiales > Burkholderiaceae_C > PBB1. The sequence goes on along the minus strand of JAURWR010000021.1, from coordinate 2,059 downwards.
GGTGGTCGGGATTTCCAGCGGCAGGGTCGACGGGCGGCCGCCGGTGACGGTGACGCGTTCGAGGGTGCGCGTCTGGTTGGCATCGGCATGGGGGTCGGCTGCTGCGATGGCTTCACTTTGCGCAAGTGCGATCGGCGGTGCCAGCACACAGGTGGAAAACATGGCGATGGCGGGGACAGCGTAAGGACGGAGCATTCTCATGGGGCGTTAAAAAGTCAGGTCGCTCATGCAGCGGCTGCGCAGGCGGCGCTCACAGGTATTGAGAGAGGCGGAAATCGCGCGCGTCAGTGCGAATGCGCCGCTGCGGGCACCGCACTGGCGACGAGAGGAATCAACACAGCAATCGCGCTGCATAAAACATGGGCGAGGCCCTGTCGCATGACGTTCTCCTGAACAGGGTATCGAAGCACGGCCGACCGACGCGAGCGTCGAGCAGCCACGGCCCGCCTGCCGGTGGATTACCGGCAGCGGTCGATCACAACGTTCAAAGGAGTGGCGGAGCGCGCGCCTGGACGGCGGCCCAGGCGTAGAGGGTGCGCGGCGCTTGGGTGTAAAGCGCCGGCAGGTAATCGGCACAGGCTGCCAGCAGCACGACTGCCGCGTCGGACGGCAGCAGGTCCGGCACCGGCGACAAATGCGAGCACAGCGGGCAATGCTCCATGTGCGCGACCCGGGCCTTGCCGGGGGCAACCGGAGTCTGCGTCGGGTCGGTGGTTGAAGGCGTTGCCGATGCCAGCCAGCGTGCCCCCACCGTCGAACAAATCTCCGACCACGGCCCGCTGCCGGTCGATGGGATCATCAATCGCGACAGCGTGGGCACCAGCGCGAGTCCGAGCATCGCGATCAACGCGATGCACAGGACGAGCTGAAGACGGGGCCGAAAAAAATTCACGGGCGAGTGTAGGCGATGCAGTGATACCTCCCGGGCATGCGTCACCGGCCGTGAAAGGGCCGTGCCGATAATGCGGTATGAGCATCCAGACCGACGATTTCGAGCCCCGGCGCGTGGTCAGCGCGGCGCCCGCCTCGCCCAACGAAGAGGCCATCGAGCGCGCGCTGCGGCCGAAAGGGCTGGCCGAGTACGTCGGGCAAGTGAAGGCGCGCGAGCAGCTCGAGATCTTCATCGGTGCGGCCAAGATGCGCAGCGAGGCGATGGACCACGTGCTGCTGTTCGGCCCGCCCGGGCTGGGCAAGACCACGCTGAGCCACATCATCGCCAGCGAGCTGGGCGTGAACCTGCGCCAGACCTCGGGGCCGGTGCTGGAAAAGCCGAAGGACCTGGCGGCGATCCTGACCAACCTGGAGCGCAACGATGTGCTGTTCATCGACGAGATCCACCGGCTGAGCCCGGTCGTCGAGGAGATCCTCTACCCCGCGCTGGAGGACTACCAGATCGACATCATGATCGGCGAAGGCCCGGCGGCACGCAGCATCAAGCTCGACTTGCAGCCGTTCACGCTGGTGGGCGCCACCACGCGGGCGGGCATGCTGACCAACCCGCTGCGCGACCGCTTTGGCATCGTCGCCCGGCTGGAGTTCTATACGCCCGAGGAGCTGGCCCGCATCGTCAGGCGCAGCGCGGGCTTGCTCAACGCGCCCATGGACGAGGAGGGCGGCTTTGAAATCGCCCGGCGTTCGCGCGGCACGCCGCGCATCGCCAACCGCCTGCTGCGCCGCGTGCGCGACTACGCCGACGTCAAGGGCACCGGCCGCATCACGCTGGACATCGCCAACCGCGCGCTGGCGATGCTCGACGTGGACCCGGAAGGCTTCGACGTGATGGACCGTAAATTGCTGGAGGCGGTGATCCACCGCTTCGACGGCGGCCCGGTCGGGCTGGACAACGTGGCCGCGGCCATCGGCGAAGAGGCCGGCACGATCGAGGACGTGATCGAGCCCTACCTGATCATGCAGGGCTTCCTGCAGCGCACGCCGCGCGGGCGCATCGCCACGCTGGCGGCCTACCGCCACCTGGGCGTGACGCCGCCGCAGTCGGCCGGCGGGCTGTTCGGCGAATAGGCGGCCGGCAGCGGGGCCGGCGGGGCGGCCGGCAGGGCGG
>JAURWR010000017.1 GCA_030654805.1 Burkholderiaceae bacterium | reverse complement strand
TACCCGGGTCGCAGCGCGTTCTACAACCTGCGCTGAGCGCGGGATCGCTTTCTTCTCTGCGGCGTCACCGACTCCCGGACTGGCCGTGCGCTTCATCAGCTTCGCACTCCTCGCGCTGATCGGGCTGGTGCATGCCGAACTCTGGTTCGGCAAGTCCGGAGTGCCGCATGTGCTCGATTTGCGCAGCCAGCTCGACGAGCAGCAGGCCGTCAATGAAACCGCTCGCCAACGCAATGAGCAGCTGGCCGCCGAGGTCAACGACCTGAAGGAAGGGTTGGAGATGGTCGAGGAGAAAGCCCGCTACGAGCTCGGCATGGTCAAGCCCGACGAGATCCTGGTGCAGTGGAGCGCGCGGCCGAAATAAGGTGTCCGAGACCCTGAGTCTGCCGGCCGCCGATTGGCAGGTGGGACTGCGAAGCGCAACACGGAGGAGCCCTGATGCATCCGCTGCTCGAAGACGCCGCACAGCGGGCCTCGCGCTACCTCGACGGGCTGGATGCGCGCAGCGTCGCGCCACTGCCCGACGCCCTGAGCCGCCTGGCGCAGTTGGACGTCGATCTCTCCGAGGCGTCACAGTCTGCGCAAGACGTGTTGCAGCAACTCGACGACCTGGGCTCACCGGCCACGGTGACCAGCAATGGTGGGCGCTTCTACGGGTACGTGGTCGGTGGCACGCTGCCCGTCAGCATCGCGGCGCACTGGCTGGCAACGGCCTGGGACCAGAACACGCCCCACCCGTCCGCAGCCCCCGGCGCCGCCGCGTTCGAACGCACGGCATTGCGCTGGATCACCGACCTCCTCGGCCTGCCGTCCACGGCCTCCGGTGCTTTCGTCAGCGGTGCGACGATGGGCAACCTGTGCGGGCTGGCGGCCGCACGGCATGCGGTGCTGGCAAGCGTCGGCTGGAACGTCGACGCACAGGGTCTGTTCGGCGCGCCGCCGATCACCGTCGTCGTCGGCGACGAGGTGCATCCCAGCGTGACCAAGGCGCTGGGCGTGCTCGGTCTGGGGCGCGAACGCATCGTCCGCGTGCCGGTCGATGCACAGGGCCGGATGCGCGCCGACCAACTGCCTCTAATGCAAGGCCCGAGCATCGTCTGCCTGCAGGCCGGCAACGTGAACACCGGCGCCTGCGATCCGTTCCCCGCCATCATCGAGCAGGCTCACCGCGCAGGCGCCTGGGTGCATGTCGACGGCGCGTTCGGGCTGTGGGCGCTGGCCAGCTCGCGGCATCGACACCTGTGCGACGGTGTCACCCAAGCCGACTCGTGGGCCACCGATGCCCACAAGTGGCTCAACGTACCGTACGACAGCGGCTTGGTGTTCGTTCGCGATGGCGCGACGTTGCGCGCGGCGATGAGCATCTCGGCGCCCTACCTGGCCGACAACGACCGGGGTGACGCCGCCTCGGACCTGACCCCCGAACTGTCGCGGCGTGCTCGCGGTGTCGACGCCTGGGCCGCCCTCGCCACGCTGGGCCGAAGCGGGCTGCGCGACCTGATCGAACGCTGCTGTCGACATGCGCAACGCTTCGCACAAGGCCTGCGCGACGCCGGACACGAGGTGCTCAACGACGTGGTGCTGAACCAGGTGCTGGTGCGCTTCGGCGATGCCGACACAACACGGCGCGTCATCGAGGCCATCCAGCGCGACGGCACCTGCTGGTGCGGCATCACGCAATGGCAGGGCCAAACTGCGATGCGCATCAGCGTGTGCGACTGGGCAACCAGCGACGAGGATGTCGAGCGCAGCCTGGCGGCCATGGTTCGATGCGCGCGGACTTCGTCGATGCGCGCGGATTCCGGCTTTGCGCACCCACGGTGATCTCATGAAGGTCTCGCCAACTCCAGAGCCTGCTGAGGCTTGTCACCAATCAAGAGAATCCATCCATTCGGCAGGCGCTTGATTCAAGAGAGTCAGATCGACGGCCTCGGCCAGATCACGCGCCTGACGCATCGAAATGCGTGTGCCAGCACCGGGTTGACGTAACCAGAATGCACGGCGCTGCTGGGCATGCCGCTGAACTTGGCCGTCTCCGGGTCCTGGGCCAGACACAGGCCACCGGCCCCGAAGACGGACCGCAGGCCGAGCGTGCCGTCGGTGCCGGTGCCCGACAGGATGATGGCCACCGCGTGGTCACCCTGGTCCTCGGCCAGCGAGCGCAGGAACGCGTCGATCGGCATGCGCTGGCCGCGCGGCTCGGTCGGCAGGTGGAGCAGCAGCTTGCCCTGCGCGATGCGCCATGTCCCGGTTCGGCGGAATCGCATGGACGCGGTTGGGCTCGACAACCATCCCGTCCTGCGCCTCGACCACCGCAAGGGCGGTGATTCGCTGCAGGATCTCGCTGAGCATGCTGGCGTGGCTCGGGTCGAGATGCTGGATCAGCACGAAGGCCATGCCACTGTCGACGGGCATGTTCCTGAAGAACAGCTCGAAGGCCTCCAGCCCGCCGGCGGACACGCCCAGCCCTACGATCAGCGGGGTGCGCGTGGCGTCGGTCGCGCCGGCAGATGCAGGGCCGGCAGCCGGGCTCGCAGCGGGCTCCTCCGGGAGTCCGGCGGGCTCGGCGGCAGTGTCTTCGGTCGTCAAGTGGGTGTCCTCACGCGGCGGCGGCCGGGGTGGGTTTCGGCGAAGCTGCGACCGCCCGGGGAGACCCTCGGGCGGGCTGCATTTCGGGGCCATGTCGACATGCGCCGATTGTCGCTGCGCCGCAGCCCGCTTCTGCTTCGGCAAAACCGCAGCGACGTCGCCAGGGTCCGCTTCAGGCGAGTTCAGGACGCTGTCGAGCGGCGCGCCTGACGATGGCTCGGCTCAGGGCGGCAGGGCGTTATCGACGCTGCGGTCCAGTGACGACAGCACTTCATCGTCGCTGACCTGATCGAAGTCGACGTAGTGTCGTCCGACAGCCTCGAAAGGCCGTGGCTCGGCGAGGCAGACCACCTGATCGACCTCCGGGCGCAGCATCGCGATCGATTCGCGCGCGGCCACCGGAACGGCCAGCACCAGGCGCGCCGGACTTCGCCTGCGCAGTGCCTGCAGGGCGGCCCGCATCGTCGTGCCGGTCGCGATGCCATCGTCGACCACCACCACGGTGCGCCCCGTCAGGTCGAGAGGCGCACGGCCTTGCAGGTAGACCTGACGGCGCCGGGCGATCTCGTGCAGGGCGTCTCGCGTCTTCGCCTCGAAATCGTCGCCCCGCCCCCCCACGGCCCGCCACACCTCGTCGTCGGTGACGATCTGCGGCGGGTCGCCATCGGCCACCGCTGCCATCGCCAGCTCGGGCTGCCCCGGCGCGCCGATCTTGCGCACGAGGATCAGGTCCAGCGGCGCATGCAGAACTCGGGCGACCACGGAGGCGACCGGCACGCCACCGCGCGGCAACGCAATCACCGTGATCGGCTGGGGAAGCCGCAACTGCAGCAGCCTTTCGGCCAGCAGCAGTCCTGCCTGATCGCGGTTCTGGAATGGCAGGTGCAGGTTGTGATCGATTCCGGACATGCTGTTCATTGCGCGTGCGCTCCTCCCCAGCCCCTGGCCAGATGACTCTCGAACCACTCGGCCGCCAGTTCGGCCACGCTCTCGAGCGTGCCGGGTTCCTCGAAAAGGTGAGTCGCCCCGGGCACCACTTCCAGACGCTTTATGCATTTCAGGGCCCGCAGAGCGGAACGGTTCAGCTCCAGCACATCTCGGTCCTCGGAGCCGACGATCAGCAACGTCGGCGTGTGCACACCCGCCAGGCAGTGCGCAGCCAGATCCGGCCGCCCACCGCGCGACACCACCGCAGCGACCTGGATCGGGTGGGTGGCTGCCGCGACCAGAGCGGCGGCCGCCCCCGTGCTGGCGCCGAACAGCCCGATGCGCAGACCGCTCAGTTCCGCGCGCTGCTCGACCCACTGCAGCGCCTCGTCGACACGCTCGCTCAGCAGGGCGATGTCGAAGACCTTGCAGCGATCCGAAGCCTCGTCTTCCGTCAGCAGATCGAACAGCAGCGTGGCCATCCGGTGCCGCTGCAGAACCCGGGCCACCCACTGGTTGCGAGGGCTCAGCCGACCGCTCCCGCTGCCGTGCACGAACACCACCAGGGCCACCGGATCGGGCGGCACGACCAGCTCGCCCGGCAGCGCCGACCAACCGATACAGGCTGGTGCGCTCGCACTTCGGCCGGAAAGCATCATCAAGGGATCCATGATTCATGCTGGCGCCGGACACGTCACACGCACTTGAGCGCGGTCAATGCGCCTGATCGGCGGCGCGTCGATCTGCTGCGCGGCGGCGGCCTCGAGGCGGGGCCGTTGCGCGAGCGGGTCGGCCAGCGCGCCGTGGTGCACCTCGAACCCTCGTTCGCCGCGTCCGATGCAGACGGCCACCACGCGGCTTGCCCGGTGGCGCCAGATCGTCAGGCGCAAGGTGTCGCCGGGTGCGGCCAAGGCGATCACCCGACTCAGGTCCTGCGACCCCAGCACCGGCTCGCCGTCGACCGCCGTGATCACGTCGCCGGGCTTCAGCCCCGCGGCATGCGCCGGGCTGCCGGCCATGACCGCGGCGACCAGCGCCCCGTCTGGATGTGCCAGGCCCAGCGACTCCGCCATCGACTGAGTCAGGTCCTGACTCATCACGCCCAGCCACGCGTGCACGGCCGCACCGTCGGCGACCCTCGATGCGCGATCGCCGAGCGGCGGTTCCGCCGCGGCGAAGCCGCACCCGCCCGCGTCGCCGGGCAGCCGATCCGAGCCGAGCGATCGTGCCGATGCACTGCAGAACAGCAATGCCGCCAACAGCAGCCACGGGCAGCATGTCGCAGCGGCCTCCTGGATCGCCGTCACGCCCGACACCAGGGATTTCAGTGGAGCCTGGGTGCATCTCATCGGGAGCTCCTTGTGTCGTCGATTCGCGGACGCCGGCGAACACCTCCCCTCCCGAGGGCTGGCAACATTCGACGGTCGGGTTTCATCCTAGAAGCGCGACTTGGCAGTCGATTGACTACCCGCAACGTCGACGCCGCTGCCGAGAACGACATCGGAACCTCTGGTTACCACTGCGGTTGCGCGATCCCCGGTCATTCCGTTAATGTCTTGGTGAGCCGGCTCAATTCCGCTCGGCGGTCCACAGGCGAGGCTCACTGATCCGCTCGACAGGGGGTTCAAGCCATGACAGTCAATCAACACGAATCTCCACAGGCTGTGCTGCGATTCAACGCCGACATCGGCACTGAACGCGTCACGGCCTTCATCTCGCATTCGGCCCTGAGCGCCAGATACGGCGGGATCGACGAGGCCGCCGACATGCGGGCCGTGGTCTCGGAACACCGTTCCGAAATCGATGCTGCGATTGCCCGCCGGATCCAGGCCGGTGCGCGTCAACCGGTGGTGCTGCGCGCCTCGGACCTGTGCCTGCCCCACACGATGGGGTTCGTGGCCGGATGCTGCATCTGATGTCCGGTCCGGTCCGGTCGCCAGGACAGCCCGAGGTGCGGCCCCGCCGCGGGCGTCGCCGATCGTCGGCGGCGGGTGCCGCCGACAGTCCCGAAGTGCCGGAGGCCATCGAGGCCTGCTGCGGGTCCGAGGCGCCGCCGACCGACATCGAGCATGCGGGCGAACGCCGGGCGGGTCCGATCGAGGCCGCCGCGCCACGCCCCGACCCGAATGAAGGGGTCACCGGGTTCCTCGAACCCGACGACACGCAGGTGCCGGACGAGCCCCTGCTGCAGCCCGCCCGCGGTACCTGAAGCCACCCGCCGCACTGCAGCGTTGATTGCCGTCAATCGGCATTCCATCCGACTCCGCCAAAGTCCCTCCGTGAGATCACCGGGTGCCCGAAGCGCCGGTGATCCGAGATCCAGGAACCCCCGGAGAAGACATGTCCACGATCCCGCTGAATCTGCAGACCGACGCCGTCGAGTTGCCGGCGCCGTCCCTGTCGCCATCGATCGCGCTGGAGCAGGCGCTGAAGAAGCGGCGCAGTTGGAGGTCATTCCTGCCCGACCCGCTCTCGCTTAAATTGCTGTCGGCGATGCTGTGGGCCGGCTTCGGAATGAACCGCCCCGAGACCGGGGGACGCACGGCGCCGTCAGCCCACAACTGGCAGGAAATCGACGTCTATGCGGTGCTGCCCGAAGGCGCGTTCCGCTACGAGCCACGCGGCCACCGGCTGGCGCTGGTCAAGGCCGAAGACCTGCGGAAGGACACGGGCACGCAGGATTTCGTCGCCACAGCGCCGCTGAACCTCGTGTATGTGGCGAATTTCTCCCGGATGCCCGACGCCCGACCCGCCGAGCGCGAGTTTCTGGCCGGCGCCGATGCGGGATGCATCGCCCAGAACGTCTATCTGTTCTGCGCCTGCGTCGGACTGGCCACCGTGGTGCGCGGCCTGATCGACCGTCAGCGCCTGTCGGCTGCCCTCGGGCTCGGGCCGACCGAGCGGGTAGCGCTTGCGCAAAGCGTCGGACGGGCGGGGGCAGCATGATCAACATCATGCTCGACCCGGTGCTCTGGGAACTGGTGGAGGCCGGCGCGCCGGCCTTTGTGCAGGAATGGCTGGTGTCCGAGGGTGACGCAGTGCATGGCGGACAGACCATCGCCGTGATCCATGTCGGTCAGGACATCGTGCCGCTGCCAGCACCGCACAACGGCACGGTCGAGGAGATCCTCGTGGGGGCCGGCGGATCCTTTACACAAGGGGAATCACTGGCGCGCCTGATCGCGATCTGAGGGCCGCGACCCTTCGCTGCGCAGACCAGGGTCGACACTTCATGTCCGGCACATCCGACGTCCCGAGCGATGAGGACACACCGAGTCTCGAAGCGAAGCGTCGATTCATCCGATCGACCGCATCGCAGGCCGACCTCACGCAGTCGGTCGACGAACGCGAGACCCACATGTCGTGGCTGTTCTTTCTCGGCGACCGGGTCCTGAAGCTGAAGAAGCCGGTGCGCTTCCCGTTCCTCGACTTCACGACCCTGTCAGCGCGCGAGTTCTATTGCCGCGAGGAGGTGCGCCTGAATTCCCGCCTGGCGCCGGATGTCTACCTCGGCGTGCTCGCGCTGCATGAAGATCGAGGAAGGCTCTCGCTGCTGTCCAAGGACCAGTTGCCGGCGACCGGACGAACGGTCGACTGGCTGGTGTCGATGCGACGCCTGCCACCCGATCGCGCGCTGCCGGCACTCATGGACCTGCAATCGGTCGAGCCGCGCGACATCGATGCGCTGGTCGGACGTCTGGTCGATTTCTATCGCCGGGCACCATCGATCGACATCGCACCCGCCGAGTACCTGACCCGGCTGCGCACCCAGCAGGCCGAGAACCGGGAGTTGCTGATGACGCCCAGGCTGCGACTGCCGGATGCCGCCCGGTTGCTCGACCGCTTCGACGCCGCGCTGACCCGCTGGGCGCCGCTGCTGCACGAACGGGCACGGCAGGGCCGCATCGTCGAAGGACACGGCGACCTGCGCCCGGAACACGTCTGGCTGACGCAGCCACCGGTCGTGATCGACTGCCTCGAGTTCAACGAACGGCTGCGGCAGGTCGACCCGTTCGATGAAGTCGCCTTCCTCGCCATGGAATGTGCGCTGGCCGATGCGCACTGGATCGGCCAGCGGCTGGTGGCAGGCTGTGCTGCGCGCCTGGGCATGGCGCCGCCTCCCGCGCTGATGGCGCTGTACACCGCCCATCGCGCACTGCTGCGCGCCCGGCTGGCGATGGCGCACCTGCTCGACTCGCACCCGCGCACCCCGCACCGCTGGCCCTTGCAGGCAGGGCGCTACCTCGGGCGCGCACGCGAAGCGCTGGACAGGCTGGACGATCCGGCCGAGGCCGGCGAGCTCATCCAGGAAGGTCGACCCGGCAGGCCCTGATCGCGTCGGCGAACCGCGGCGCGGCCGAGACGATGCGCAGCTTGCGGCTCACCGCACCGGTGACGGGCAATCGGAACGGCGGCACGCTGTCGGTCACCAGCAACTGATCCACGGCCGGCGGCGCCAGCACCTCCGGTGCGCCTGCGGTGAACAACCCATGAGCCGCGCACGCGACGACGCGATGCGCGCCGGCACGGCGCAGCGCATCGGCGGCGCGCTTCATCGTGTCGCCACCCGCGATCAGGTCGTCGAGCAACAGCACCGTCATGCCGTCGACATCGCCGGCGACCAGGTTGGAACTGCTGATGAGTCCGGCACTGCGGCGCTTGTCGACCATCGCGAAGCCGACCGGCCGCACCAGCCGGTGCTCGAGCGACTCGCGCCACAGCTGCGCGCGCTTGACGCCGCCGGGGTCGGGCGAAGCGACCGCCAGCGGCTCGACGCCGACGATCTCGTGCACGAACGGATCGAACACCTCGTGGGCCGGAACGTGGAGCGTCAGGCAGCGGAACGCATTCTGGAACGCCGCTACGTTGTGCGCCTCGAGCACGATCACCTGGGCGATGCCGACGGCCTCGAACAGCTGCGCGACATAACGCAGGGTCAGCGGGTCGTGGGGCTTGGTCTGCCGGTCCTTGCGTGCATAGGCCAGGTACGGCACCACCGCAGTGACACGGCCGGCACCGTGCTCGCGCAGCGTGGCCGAGAACATCAGCAACTGGAAGAGCTTGTCGTGCGGACTGAGCAGTGGCCCGCCGTACAGGCTCGCGATCACGTAGGCGTCGTGGCCGCGCGGATCGACCAGCGGCCGCAGCTTGTGCTCGCCGTCCTCGAACGCGCGATCCTCCAGCGCGGACAGGGATTCACCGAGCTCGGAGGCGAGCGCGTGCGCAAAGCGGCATTCGGGGTCGATCGAAAACAGCAGCATGGTCGGATCTCGGAGTCGTGCGAGCCCCGAGCATCCTCGCGGCGCGACGGCGGACGGTTGATCATGCGCAAGGGACCCTTCGTCAATTCCCGAGTCCGCCGCCCGTCGGGTGGGCCGATCGACCGAGCAGCGTGCGTCAGGGCGCAACCCAGCGGTTGGCCGACAGCATGCCGATGAAGCGAGGCAGGTCCGACACCGCCAGTCGGTCGATGCCTGCGGCTGCGGCCCGCCCGGCGCCGCCGAAGCGGCTGCACAGGCCGTGCGCACCCCAGGGGCTGCTCAGCGGTGCGCGCACGCTGACCACGTAGTCACCATCGATGCGTTCCTTGAGCACCGCATGAGCCATCCTCGGCTGGGCACGCGCCAGCTGGTTCGCAAGGCATCCGATCACCCGCCGGCTCCACGGTGCGTCGGGCAGCAGCGTCACGCTGGCGTGCTCATCCTGCCAGTACGGCACATGGCAGGCCGCCACCTTCAGATCGGCACGACGCGCCGCGATCAGGTCGTCAGCCAACGGCTCGGAGGCCATCAGATCGAGTGGGTCCCGGTAACGGACCAGCGTTTCATAGAGCCGCGCCGGATGGATCCGCACATCGCCCTCGTCGTCGCCGTAGGCGTTGTAGTTCAGCGCCTCGCCGAGCTGACGCAGCCTGGCGCGATCTTGTTCTCCAAGACGGCAGGGCAGCGCGTCGGCCACCTCGGCCAGGTTGTCGCCGTAGATGCCGACCAGCGCCCAGTGGCGGAATTCACCGTTCAGGTGTGCATCCATCAGCAGGCTGGTGCAGCTTCGGGGATCGAACGTCAGATGCGATTCCAGCAGCGGGTGCACGGGGACGTCTCCTGCGGCATGGTGGTCGAAGTAGCGCACCGTCGCACCGCGTTCGAGCAGCCGCTGCAGTGCTCCCCGGTTGCTCTGCAGCGAGACATCGCAGACCAGCACCTCGTCGCCGGCACCGGCGTCCACACGTTTGAGCAACTCGATGTCGCGCTTGATCCCGGTGACCAGCACCGCCGGGGCCGGCGCATGCAGCCGCCACTGGACGACGGCGCACAGACCATCGGCATCGCCGTTGCAGACATCGAACCGGCGGCCCGGATCGGCACCCGCCGCGCCCGTCATTCCGCGTCCAGGTGCGGCGGGCAGCCTCCTTCGGCCGGTTCTCCGGTCTCGGGGTCGAGCCAGTCGGCGATTCCGACCTCGGACTCGACCTCGGCCAGCGTCTCGGCTTCGACCGGCGTTTCGCCATCGAGCCCGTTGAAGACCGCCTCGATCGAGGCGCGGGCCTCGTCGAACGTCTTGAAGGGACCGAATTCCTGCCGACCATCGAGGGCCAGGCCGTAGAAACCGTCAGGCCGTTCGACCACCCGACCCGCACAAGGATCGGCGACGCGTCCGGCCGGCGGATCCTGAATCGGGCCGGAGCGGGGGGTGCGGATCATGACGATGACCTCAGGCCGCCACATGGCCCCAACCGGCGGTTCCCATGGCCGGGATGCGCAGCGGTGGCATCGACGCCAGTACCGGCGTGGTCTCGGCGGTCTCTCGATCGATGCCTCGTCGGATCACCTGGGCCAGATGGCCCATGTCCCGCGCGCAAGCCGCCGTCAGGTCGCCGAGCGTGACGATCCCGGTCAGCTGGTAATCGCCATTGGTGACCAGCAGCCGACGCACGCCGTGCTGCTGCATCACCAACAGCGCATGGCTCACGTCGTCCTCTTCAGACACGCTGGCAAGGTTCTGGTTGGCGAGGTCCCCCACATCGATGTCCTCGCCACCGAGTCCCTGTGCCAGAACGCGTATCACCAGATCGCGGTCGGTGACGACGCCGGTCACATGCATCCCGTCGGACGCGCCCGACGTCACCACCAGCGATCCGACATGACGCTCGCGCATCAGGGTGGCTGCCTCGGTGAGGCTGCAGGCACTGTCGACGGTGACGATGCGACGACTGCACAGGGAACCGATGTTCATGACTGTCTCCCATGAGGAAAGCGTGAAGCCCTCAGGCCATGCGCTTATTAGCGCGCCGTCGCCTCGGTCGCCCGTTGATCAGTCTCAACGGGCCGATGGTTGCTCCGCTTGATGCGGGTCAGTCCGCAGGCACAGCGCCGGCAGTCCAATGGGCGTCGCCGGTGCGTCACCGGCCCAGCAACGCGGAGTCCGTCGATGGAAAAGAAGGTCCGGTTCAACCTGGCGTACCTGTTGTTCGCGCTGCTGGCGATCGTCATGGTGCGCGACTGGTGGCAGCAGAGCCACACCATCGAGACAGTGCCCTACAGCACCTTCGAGCGCTACCTGAGCGAAGGCCGCATCGACGAGGTCACCGTCAGCGAAACCTTGATGACGGGCCGCTACAGGTCGCCGGGCAAGGATGGCCGGACGCACGTGGTCGCGCCACGGGTCGATCCCGCCACGGCCGATCGGTTGTCTCGCTACGGGGTGACGTACACCCGAGGCTTCGAGGAAACCAAGCTGCATGACCTGATGTCCTGGATCGCCCCGATGGTGGTGTTCGCGGCGCTGTGGTTCTTCATCGTGCGACGCATGGCCGGACGCTCTGACATGGGCGGGCTGATCGGCATCGGCAAGAGCAAGGTCAAGGTCTACGTCGAGAAGAGCACCGGTGTCACCTTCGACGACGTGGCCGGCGTCGACGAAGCCAAGGCCGAGTTGCAGGAGGTCGTCGAGTTCCTGAAAGACCCGAAGCAGCACGGACGGCTCGGCGCACGCATTCCCAAGGGCGTGCTGCTGATGGGGCCGACCGGCACCGGCAAGACGCTGCTCGCCCGGGCGGTCGCAGGTGAAGCCGGCGTCGCGTTCTTCTCGATCAGCGGATCCGAGTTCATCGAGATGTTCGTCGGCGTCGGGGCAGCGCGCGTGCGCGACCTGTTCGAACAGGCGCGCGCTCACGCGCCATCGATCATCTTCATCGACGAGCTCGATGCGCTGGGCAAGACGCGCGGCGCGTTTTCGGCGATGGGCGGGCACGACGAACGGGAGCAGACGCTGAACCAGTTGCTGGTGGAACTCGACGGCTTCGATCCGAGCGTCGGCGTGGTGCTGCTCGCCGCGACGAACCGACCCGAGATCCTCGATCCCGCGCTGCTGCGCGCCGGACGGTTCGATCGCCAGGTGCTGGTCGATCGGCCCGATCGCAACGGCCGGCTGGCGATCCTGAAGGTGCACGTGCGGAAGATCCGCGCGGATCCCGACCTCGACCTGAGCCAGGTCGCCGCGATCACCGTCGGACTGGCTGGCGCCGACCTCGCCAACATCGTCAACGAAGCCGCGCTGTGCGCCACGCGGCGCCATGGCGAGTCGGTGACGCTCGACGACTTCACCCAGGCGGTGGAGCGCGTCGTTGCCGGCGTCGAGAAGAAGCACCGGGTGATGAGCCCGAACGAACGCCGCATCGTCGCGTACCACGAGATGGGACACGCGTTGACCGCGCTGGGCCTGCCCGGCACCGATGCCGTGCACAAGGTGTCGATCATCCCGCGCGGCATGGGCGCCCTGGGCTACACGCTGCAGCGGCCGAGCGAGGACCGCCTGCTGCTCAGCTACAAGGAGCTGATGAACCGCATCGCGGTGCTGCTCGGTGGCCGGGCAGCCGAGAAGCTCGTGTTCGAGCAGCTGTCCACCGGCGCGGCCGACGACATCGCCCGGGCCACCGACATCGCGCGCGGCATGGTGATGCGCTACGGGATGGACGAGGATCTGGGCTGCGTTGCCTACGCCGAGAACCCGTCGCGCTTCCTGGACATCTCGGGCGTCGAGGTCCACCGCGGCAGCGAGCCGAGCCCGGACACGTCGCAGCGCATCGACGCCGCGGTGAAGGGCATCGTGGAGGCGGCCTTCGAGAACGCTCTGACCCTGCTGCAGACCCACCGATCCACGCTGGATCGTTGCGCGCAGGCGCTGATCGACAAGGAGACGCTGGACGAGGCCGAGATCCAGCAGCTGAGTGGCGACCTGCGGCCCGTCCCCTGACATCAGGGCCCGCGGGGTCTTCCTTGGTCGACGCTGCCGTTCGCGCGTGCGCGGAGGTACAGGAACAGATCGTCGATGTTCGCCCGCACCGCCGGCTCTCGCTCCCACAGAGGCATCTCGATGGGACCTTCGCGGCGACGCAGGATGTCCTGGATCAACGCATCGCGGCCGGCGCCCTCGCCTGCCGCCTCGGATTTCGGAACGACCCACTGGTAGCGCTGCAGGACGGTCGCGGCAAATCGCTCCTCGCTCATCCCGCGCACGCGCGGCAACAAGTCGGGCGCACTGTCGCTGCCTTCGGCCGCCGGTCCGTGGCACCGCGCGCAATGGCCCTGGTAGATCCGCCATCCGAGATAGACCGACGGCGGCAGCGGCGCGGCGTCCGGACGGACGTCGCCGGGGGTGGCCGATGCGGCGGCTCCCGACGACAGCACTGCGGCGACCCATGCGATCGACAAGGCAACCGCTGCGAAACGGCGCCGTCCAGCGGCCCTCATTTCGAACCGCCTTCCAGGGCGACGAAATAGAAGATCGCCTGGTGGTGATCTCCCGCATGGATGGTGGTCGCGCGCTGCTGCGCCTGACCGTCGAATCGCGCTTCGATCGTGTACTTTCCGATTGGCAGGTCGATCAGCAGCCAGGGTCCGTCGAGGGCCTCGTCGAAGACGATATGCTGCTGCGCATCCGTCACCGTCAGGCGCACTGCGGACAGGTACTCGCCGCTCCTTCGCAGTGCCGTCACGACCCACAGGCTGAAGCGCTCGCGCTGCGCGTTCATGGCCTCCCGCTCTTCCTCCGAGACCCCTCCCGAAAGGTAGCTGCGGTCCCCGGACGTGACGCCCTGCTGCAAGGCGTGCGCGCTGCCCGACAGAGCCAGTGCCAAAGCCGCCAGGCCGCGCATCAGATTCTTCATGTCGTCATCCTTATCCGCCGGTTGATGGACGGGCCACCGCAGCCCGGTTGGCATGCGCACTGTCCCCATATCCCTACACGGCTCAATGTAGGCCGCACCGCCCATGCCGCGCATTGACGAAGATCACTGCACGCGCAGATCGCGGCACTTGCCGCACCCCGGAGGCCTCCGCTCTGGGTGCATCCCGTTGCGCAGGCTCAACCTCATGCGGGCCGCCCGATCGGACACTGAAATGCCGTTGCTGGCGCGGTGGCGTTCCTTGCCACCGCCCATCGATTCAGTCCACCGCGAAAGGAACCTCATGAAATCCGATGCACAACTCAAGGCAGATGTCTCGCGCGAACTCGAGTGGGACACCTCGATCAATTCAGCCAATGTGGGGGTCGCTGTCAACAACGGCATCGTCACGCTGTCCGGCCATCTGGACACCTACGCCGAGAAATATGCGATTGAGCGTGCGGTGCAGCGCGTCGAGGGCGTGAAAGCGGTGGCCGTCGAGCTCGACGTCAAGCTGGCACCCGATCACAAGCGCAGCGACTCCGAAATTGCCCAGGCGATCGAGACGGCCTTCAAATGGCACGTCTTCGTCCCCGCTGACCGTGTCCATGTGAAGGTCGAGAAGGGCTGGGTCACGTTGTCCGGCGAGGTCGAGTGGGAATACCAGCGCAGCGCCAGCGAGAAGACCGTGCGTCCGCTGACCGGCGTTCTCGGCGTGACCAACCAGATCACGCTGAAAGCCCAGATTCCGCCGACCGACATCAAGAACCGGATCACCGAGGCACTGAAACGCCATGCCGAGCGCGAGGCCCGCAACGTCGAGGTTACCGTCAATGGATCGGTCGTGACGCTGCGCGGCAAGGTCGATTCATGGACCGAACGCATGGCAGCCCAGGGCGCCACCTGGTCGGCGCCCGGGATAACCAAGGTCGTCAACGAACTGCGGGTGGGGGTCTGAGTCCCCTGCTTCAATCGGCAGGGTGGGCTTGCAGGAATTGGGCAAGCTCATCCTCACGCTGACCGGTCAAGTCTTTCGACACGGTGCGGACGATGGCCTTGCGGGCCTGCGCGCCCAGGTGACTCTTCAGATGACCCAGGAATGGATTCGAGGCCACCAGCAGCAGACCGGCGCACCGCCCGTCAGCCACGCCTCCATTGAGCAGCGTCGCCACCTCGCGGGCGAAGCGGTCGTGTTCGCGCTCGCGCGGATCGGTGTGCGGTGCATAGGCGGTGCTGCCCAGGCCATGACCGATGCGATCCACATGTCCCGGCCGATCGCCCACGAGTTCACCGCCCTTCTGGCGACTCTCCGGATGGAGCAGATCCGCCACATGGACGTATTGGCCGGGCGTGTCGGATTCCTCCAGCACGCGAGCCCGCGACGCATTTGCCACCACCAGCCAGTTCTTCATGTCGGGACCTTTCAGCGGCGGGTTGCCGCAAACAGAAATCTTCAACCGTTGGCTTCACTGTAGGAAGACGACCAGCGCTTGCATTGAGGCTGAGCAATGCCGGCTGCGATCCAGACAGCTCACCAGCCGACACGGAGTCCATCGATGCGACCTGCCACGCCCCATGAAGTGATGCCGGCACCCAGCTTGGCCGGTGCGCGCGAGCGCGAACACAGCCCCTGGCTCGGCCGCAGCGGTAGCCCGTCCGAAGCCCTGCGCCGCTACCAGGCGATCGAGCGGGCGATGCAGGCCCTGTCTCCCCTGCATGCAAGCACCGCAGTTTCGCCAGCGACCGCCGCCGGAGCATTCCTCGACTGGGCGATGCACCTTGCCGCATCGCCAGCAAAGCAATGGGAACTCTGGGAGGTGAGTGTGCAGAACGCCGTGCGCTGGGTGCAGGCAACCTGCGCCGGACCGGCCGACAACCGCTGGTGCATCGACCCGCTTCCGCAGGACAAGCGCTTCGACGATCCGGAGTGGCGCGAGCGCCCATTTGCCTGGTATGCCCAGGCGCTGCTCCTTCAGCAGGCCTGGTGGCAGCATGCAACCACCGGCGTTCCCGGTGTCACCCACCATCATGAGCGCATGGTCGACTTCGCCGCACGGCAGTGGCTCGACATGGTGTCGCCATCGAACTCGGTGATCGCCAACCCGGTGGTGCTGCGTCGCACGATCGAGGAAGGCGGGGCCAACCTGGCGCGCGGTGCCTTGCATGCGATGGGTGACGCCTGGCGCGAGTGGAGTGGGCTGCCGCCGTACGGAACGGATCGATTCAAGCTCGGGGTCGACGTGGCGGCCACCCCCGGCCGCGTCGTGCTCCGCAACGCCCTGATCGAGCTGATCCAGTACACGCCGACGACACCCACGGTACAGGCCGAGCCGGTGCTGATCGTGCCGGCGTGGATCATGAAGTACTACGTGCTGGATCTGGAGCCGCACAACTCCATGGTGAAGTTCCTGGTCGATGCGGGTTTCACGGTGTATGCCATCTCGTGGAAGAACCCGCAGCCGGAAGACCGCGACCTGGGTCTCGATGACTACCACCGGCTGGGCGTTCGTGCCGCGCTCGATGCGATCGACGAGGTTGCCCCGTCGCAGGGCGTGCATGCGGTGGGCTACTGCCTGGGGGGCACGCTGCTGGCGATGGTGGCGGCGCTGCTCGGACGTGAGAAGTCACCTGCGCTGAAGACCATGACGCTGCTGGCCGCGCAGGTGGATTTCACCGACCCGGGTGAACTGTCGCTGTTCATCGACGAGAGTCAGGTGGCCTGGTTCGAAAGCCAGATGGCCCGTCAGGGCGTGCTGACCAAGGCCCAGATGCGGGCCACCTTCCAGATGCTGCGTTCGCGCGATCTGGTGTGGTCGTACCGGCTGTCCACCTACCTGATGGGAGAGCGGACACCGGTCAATGCGCTGATGGCCTGGAATGCCGATGGCACCCACCTGCCGTACCGCATGCACAGCGAATACCTGCATGCGCTGTACCTCGACAACGCGCTGGCCCATGGCGAATACCGACTGGGCGGCGTGCCGATCAGCCTCAGCGACATCCGCACGCCGATCTTCTCCGTCGGCGCGGTGCAGGACCACGTCGCGCCCTGGCGTTCGGTGTTCAAGCTGCACCAGTTCACCGCCGCCGACCAGACCTTCGTGCTGACCGCCGGCGGCCACAACGTCGGCATCGTCAACCCGCCAGGGCAAGCCAAGTCGAGCTACCGGCTGCGCCACTGGAAGCACGTCGACCGGCTGCTGACGCCCGACGAGTGGCTGGAGGTCACCGAATCCGTCCAGGGGTCCTGGTGGACGCCGTGGGCCGAGTGGTTGAAACGTCACTCTTCCGGTCCGGTTGCGCCTCCCGCCCAACGGCCTTCGCTGGGCCCGGCACCGGGAACCTATGTGTTCCTGAAGTGAAACCCGCGCACGCCGCCAAATGCATCCGCATTGCTTTGACTCAATGTCATCGGCCAGCGCTGACGCAGCATCAGTGCCCCACGACCACTGGAGACTGGCATGTACAAATCGATCCTGGTACCCATTGACGGCAGTGAGCCGTCCGATTACGGCCTGGTGCATGCCATCGGCCTGGCACGCGACCACAAGGCGACCCTGCACATCCTGCACGCCATCGACGCCTATCCGTTGATGGTCGAGGTGTCATCGGTTCAGAACGTCGAGCAGATGCGTCGCGACCTGCTGAAGTACGGCGAGGGGCTGCTTGAAAAGGCCCGCCGCCAGGCGGCCGATCAAGGCATCCAGGTCGAGACCCGGCTGAAGGAGATTGTCACCGGACGCGTGTCCGACGTGATCCTCGACGAGGCCCGCAAGGCCTCCTGCGACCTGATCGTGATGGGAACCCACGGCCGGCGCGGCATCAGTCGCATGGTGCTTGGCAGCGATGCCGAATCGGTGACGCGTTCGAGCACCGTGCCGGTTCTGCTGGTGCCTCACCGTCCGAAGTAGCGCGACTGTCCCGCTTTCAGGTCATCGTCCGTGCCAGCAGGGGTCGCAGGTCCTGCAGGCTGCGGGTGTTCAGCACATCCGATTTTTCCAGCCAGCCACGGCGCGCCTGACCGATGCCCAGCCGCAGGTGAGCGAAGTCGAGTGTGCTGTGCGCATCCGAATTGATGGATACCAGCACACCCTCGTCGCGTGCCATCCGGCACGCGGTGTCGTCCAGGTCGAGCCGGCTCGGATGGGAATTCAGCTCGACGAAGCAGCCGCGCTGTTTCGCCTTGCGCAAGACGCGCAGCAGATCGATATCGCAGGCTTCGCGCTCCCCGAACAGGCGTCCCACCGGATGCGCGAGCAGCGTGAAGCACCGCTGGTCCATGGCACGCAGCACCCGCTCGGTCTGGCGGTCTCGCGGCAGGTCCAGCCGGTGGTGGATCGCACCGACCACCAGATCGAGGCGCTTCAGGATCGAATCCGGGAGATCAAGCGTGCCGTCCTCGAGGATGTCGACCTCGATGCCCTTGAGCACGGTGAAGCCGGTCGAGGTCTCGTTGAAGCGGTCGATGCGGTCGATCTGCCGGGCCAGCCTTGCGGGATCGAGTCCCCGCCCGACCGCCAGCCTGCGCGAATGCTCGGTGACCGCCAGATAGTCCAGGCCGTGCTCGCGCGCCGCCTTGACCATGGCCTCCAGAGCGTCGTGGCCGTCGCTCTCGCGGGTATGAACATGCAGGTCGCCGCGCAGGTCGGCAAGCTGCAACGGCACCGGCAACCGACCCTGGCGTGACGCCTCGATCTCGCCCTGGTTCTCACGCAACTCGGGTTCGATGAATCGCAAACCGACGGCCCGATAGACCGACTCCTCCGAGTCCCCGGCGACGCGCTCGCCTCCCCTGAAGACGCCGTATTCGTTGATCTTCAGTCCCTGCCGCTGAGCCAGGCGCCGCAGCGCGATGTTGTGCGCCTTCGACCCGGTGAAGTACAGCCAGGCCGCTCCGAAGCTGGCGCGCTCCACGGCGCGCAGGTCGACCTGAAGACCGTTGCGCAGAACCACGCTCGCCCGGGTGCTTCCGTGGGACAGGATCTGGCGCACGTCCTCGCCATGCACGAAGCGATCGATCACCGGCGCATCGCCGTTCAGGCTGACCAGCAGATCGAGGTCGCCGATCGTTTCCCGCCGCCGCCGCAGGCTGCCCGCCACGACGACACGCTCGACCCCGGGCACTCCCACAAGCGTGGCCATCAGCGCCTCGGCCACCGGTTCGGCGACGTCGATGCGCGTACGCGAAGCGGACGGCGCGTGCGCGGCGGTGGCATCCAGGATCGCCTGCTGCAGTCGGGCGCCGAATCCCGCGATCTGCTGGATGCGCCCATCCCTGGCAGCGCAGTGCAGCTGCTCGACCGATTGCACGCCCAGTTCGTGATGCAGGGCGCGCACGCGCTTCGGCCCGAGCCCCGGCACCTCCAGCAGTTCGCTGATGCCGCTTGGCAGTTCGGTGCGCAGCCGGTCGAGCAGCGCACAGCGGCCGGTCGACACGATCTCGGTCATCTTGGCCGCCAGATCGATCCCGATGCCGGGCAGCGCGTCAAGGTCCTCTCCATGCGCGACCATGCTGTGCACGCTGCGGCTCAGTGTGCCGATCGTGCGCGCCGCGTTGCGGTAGGCGCGAATCCTGAATGGATTCGCGCCCTCGATCTCGAGCAGATCCGCGATCTCGGTGAAGACCCCGGCAACCTCTGCGTTCTGGATCGATATCGGCATGGCGCTCTCGCGGCAGGTCCGTCGCAAGTGTCGAGCCGCACCTGACGGGCGGCCCGGAGGCCCACGGACTTCAGGCCGACATCAACCGCTTCGTGAAATTCTGAAAAGGCTCCTGTTGGGTCGGCTCGGCCAGGCTCGTCTCTGTCACGAACAGGGTGGACACCGGCGTCTGATGGCACAGGCGCCGCAACTCGGAGAACACGGGACCCTTGCCGCTACCTGCCTGCGTGCAGAAGAAGGCCACCCGCCTGAAGCGGAGGACGTTTCCCATCACGTACGAGCGCATCGGCGAGGCAACACGCCAAGCCCACGCCGGCGTGCCGAGGATCACCAGGTCATAGTCGGCCGGATCCCTCGACGGCGTTTCGATCGGCGGGACAGCACCGGTCAGCGAATCCCAGATCGACCGCAGCGCGGCGCAGGCCCCGGCAGACGGACGCGCATCAAGGACTTCTTCCATGTCGGCGCCACAGCGCCGCGCAATCTCGGCGGCCACCTGACGGGTGCGCCCGCTGTGTGAATAAAAGACCACGAGGATGCGCATCGAGTTCTCCGTGTGATGGGTGTTGAGGAGGGGTCAGGAGCAGCATCCGGCTCCCGGTGGCCAGGCATTCGCGTGTGCGGGTTCAGCGTGAATCACGTCGGTCCAGAACATGCCCGAGCAACTCCAGGCAGACGCCGAGACCGAACGCGAGCAGACCCGCGCGCACCGACGGCGACAGCAGCATCAGCGCGCCGCCGACCACGATCATCGCCACAGAGATGGCCCTGCGCAGATGCCGCCCGTTCATCGTCCGACGCATGTTCACCCCTCATTGCCACGCCATCGACAAGAAGGCCCGCCGATCCTTGCGAACAGGCGGGCCTGGTGAAGACCCCTGGCTCGGCGTGTTGAATGCCGAACCAGTGTGAGGAGGTCTCCGACCGCCATGGTGTGGGAACACCATGAACTCCCCCAGCGAAGGAGGACTCACCGCGGTCTCTGCTTCGTGCTTGCGCCCTCCACTTCAACCGCACCTCCAAGATAGCCACCCCCGACCGCCGTCGATTGATCAGCCTCAACGCACCCACGCTTCATGCACCCGGGTTCAAACCAGTTCGAAGCCGTCGCCCCGCAGGTGGTTGCCTGGCGTGTCGAGCGATGCACCCACCGCATCGTCGACGGTGTGCAGCCAGACGAAGCGAAGCGCTGCCCGTGTCGACTCCGGAATGTCACGCAGGTCCTTCTCGTTGCGGGCTGGCAGCATCACGGTGTGCACGCCCGCACGCTGCGCTGCCAGCACCTTCTCCTTGATGCCCCCGACCGGCAGCACGAGGCCGCGCAGGCTGATCTCGCCAGTCATCGCAACGTCGAAGCGCACCGCGCGATTGGTGAACAGCGAGGTCAGCGCCATGAACATCGCGACGCCGGCGCTCGGCCCGTCCTTCGGGATCGCACCGGCCGGCACATGCACGTGGATGTCGACGCCGTCGAAACTGGCCGCCGGAATGCGCAGCGCATTGGCATGCGACTTCACCAGCGTCAGGGCAGCCTGCGCGCTCTCCTTCATCACGTCCCCGAGCTGTCCGGTCAGGATCAGGCGGCCGCTGCCGATCACGCGCGTTGCCTCGATGAAAAGGATGTCGCCGCCGACCGGTGTCCACGCCAGTCCCGTGGCCACGCCAGGCAGGCTGCTGCGCAGTGCGATCTCGTGCTCGACCGTCGGCGGCCCGAGGACCGCGTCCAGGTCGGACGCATCGACACGCACCTGGGTGCTTGATCCTTCGGCGACTTTCATCGCCGCGTGCCGCATCACGCGCCCGATCTCGCGCTCGAGCTGGCGCACGCCGGCCTCTCGGGTGTGTTCGGCGATGATCTTCGTCAACGCCGCAGTGGTGATTTCGCACTGATCCTCGCGCAGGCCGTTGACCTCACGCTGGCGGCGCAGCAGATAGCGCTGCGCGATCTGCTGCTTCTCCTCCTGCGTGTATCCAGGCAGCTCGATCACCTCCATGCGGTCACGCACCGGTCCGGGCACGTTGTCGATCACGTTGGCGGTGGCGATGAAAACGACCCGGCTCAGGTCGAACGGTACGCCGAGGTAGTTGTCACGGAAGGTCGAGTTCTGTTCCGGATCGAGAACCTCTAGCAACGCGGCGGACGGGTCCCCGTGCGCGCTGGCCGTCAGCTTGTCGACCTCGTCGAGCATCATCACGCAGTGCCGGGCACCCGCCTTGCGCAGCCCCTGCACGATGTGCCCCGGCATCGCACCGACATAGGTGCGGCGATGGCCCCGGATCTCGGCCTCGTCATGCACGCCGCCCAGCGACACCCTCACGAAGGGCCGACCCAGCGCCCGGGCGATGCTCTGGCCCAGCGAGGTCTTGCCGACGCCGGGCGGTCCGACGAAACACAGGATCGGCGCCCTGCCGCTCGGGTTGAGCTTCTGAACCGCCAGGTACTCGACGATGCGCTGCTTGATCCGTGCGAGGCCGTGGTGATCGGTGTCCAGAATCTGCCGCGCGGCATCGAGGTCGATCGTGCTGTCGGGCGGCGCGGCCCAGGGCAGCTCTGTCATCCATTCGAGGTAGGTGCGCAGCATCGAGAATTCGGCTGACGCGTCGGACATGCGCTGAAGGCGGCCGAGTTCCTTGCGGGCCTGCGCCTCGACGTCGGCCGGCATGCCGGCCTTGTCGATCAGCTCGCCGAGGTGGGCGATCTCCTCGTCGTTGTCGCCTTCTTCGCCGAGCTCCTTCTGGATCGTCTTGAGCTGTTCCCGCAGCAGGAACTTGCGCTGCCGGTCGTCGAGCTGCTCCTTGGTGCGCTCGCCGATCTCCTGCGACAGGCGCAGAACTTCGATGCGCCGGGTCAGCAACTGCAGCACCTTGTCGATGCGAGCCTCGGTGTTCGTGGTCTCCAGCAGCATCTGCTTCTCGGCCATGCCGGCGTCGAGCAGGCTGGCCACGATGTCGGCCAGGTGCGACGGCGCGCGGGTGGCCTGCAGCGCATGGGCCAACTCGGCCGGCACACCCGGCAGCAACGAGAGGACCTCGACTGCGCGCTGGCGCAACTGCAGGCCCAGCGCCTCGGCCTCGGTGGACACCTCGGGCGGCTCGTCGATCATCGTCACACGGGCCGCCAGGAAGGGATAGCCCTCGACCAGCTCGTCCAGGCGAAAGCGCTGCATGCCCTGGCACACCGCGTGATGCACGTCCTCCTTGGCCTCGACATGCTGGACGATCTTCGCGCAGGTGCCGACATCGCTCAGTGCGCTGCGTCCTGGATCGTCGATCGCCGGATCCTTCTGCAGCACGACGCCCACCATCGAACCCGCCTGCAAGGCATGCTGGACTGCGGCGATCGACTTGAGTCGCCCGACGGTGACGGGCATCACGACATGCGGAAACAGCACGACGTTGCGCATCGGAACCAGGGCGATCACGCCCTGCGGCAAATCGTGGCTTGGAGGGGCGGAAGCATCCATGAAGATTCACCCGATCGGTCGGTTGTGCGGGCAGCGTCGCCGGCATGCCTGCTTTGCGCTCCGGTGGCCTGGACCGCCCGGGCGGAAATGAGCCCGGCGGCTCACGTCACGCGAAAGTTCCTGAACTGCCATGGGTCGCTGGAGTCGATGTCTTCGGCGAACAGGCTGCCTCGGCCCTGAAGCGGCGTCCAGTCGCTGAACGCGCCGACCACCTCGCCCAGGTACGGTCGGCACAGAGACAGCACCTCGTCGAACGGCAGATCGTCGGGCTCGACCACACCACGAGTCGGATTGCGGATGGCCCAGATCACGCCAGCCATCACCGCCGCAGCGACCTGCAGGGTCGTCGCGTTGTTGTAGGGGCAGAGCGCTCGGGCCTGCTCGATCGACAGCCGGGATCCGTGCCAGTAGGCGCCTCGAGCGTGTCCCATCAGCAGCACCCCGAGTTCGTCGACGCCGCTGTCGATCTCGTCACGCAGGACCTGCTGCACCGCCTGCAAGCGACCGTTGTTGCCCGACATTTCGAGCAACGACAGGACCGCGTCGTCGCACGGCTGGTAGGCGTAATGGACCGTCGGTCGGTAGGTCGGGTGATCGCCCCCTCCCACCGTCAGGTAGTCCGCGATCGAGATCGACTCGGCATGCGTGATCAGGAAACCGTGGAACGAACCCGCCCGCGGCGTCCAGGTGCGCACGCGCGTGCCCGAACCGGGCCTGTCGAGGTAGATCGCCGCGCGGCTTCCGCGGTCATGCCGATGCCCATCGGCCGGGAAATACCTTTCATGGCTGCCCCAGCCCAGCTCGGCCGGTTGCATGGCCTCGTCGGCAAATGCCCGCACCGACCACGTGTTGACGAACTCTCCAGGGCGCTTGCGACGCAACCCGGTCTGCGAGTCACGCTCGGCGATGTGGATCGCACGCACACCGAGCCGGGCCGACAGAGCCGCCCACTGATCACGGGTGCGTGGTTGAGCCGTCACCCGTTCGGTCGCATACGCCACGTCCAGCAGGGCTTGCTTGACCCAATGCGAAGCCAGACCCGGATTCGCGCCGTGCGTGAGCACCGCAGTGGGCGATGCATGGCCGCGCTTGCGCAGTGCCAGAGCGGATTCGCGCAATGCGTAATTGGTGCGCCGAGCGATCGGTGATGCCGGATCGACGTGCTCTCCAGCCCAGGTCTCGATGCAGGTATCCAGGTACAACGCGCCGCGTTCCTGGCACAGCTTGATCAGCTCCACGCTGCTCACGTCCACGCTCAGGTTCAGCAGGAAGTCCCCGGGCTCCAGTCGGGGCTCGAGCACGGCCCGGAAGTTCTCTGGCACCAGGCGGGCCAGCAGACAGGGAACACCGTGGTCGCGCGCCACGCCGGTGTGGGCGTGAGTCGTTGCGATGACCAGCATCTGCTCGTGTCGCATCTCCAGATGCCCCAGCAGCAGCGGCAGCACACCCTGCCCCACCGAGCCGCAACCCACCATCACCAGGCGACCGGCAAAGGCCTGTTTCACGCATGGCATCGACATGGCCTCAGGGCCTCCTTGAATCCCACTTCATGCAGACGGCCTGCATGCGCAAGCCTGCGGGAAGTGATGCGCAATGGCTATCAGTTGCGCGGCTGACTTCGTGTCGGCGCCTTCCAGCACTTGTCAGTGTTTTCCTAATCAAGGCCAGGAAGTTTCCGAATCCGCTCGATCCAGGGCCACGAATCGCTCGGTGCACAGAAATGTCAACTCGGGATTGACTTCGCCCAAGTCGGCTGTATGTTCAAGATGGTCAGTGAGTCGAATGCTTCATGTGATGCGACAAGTCGTACAGAGAAGTTACCTCGACGTCGCGAGATTCCGCGAGCCCAGTGCATGAATTACTCGAACCCGACAACGCCTTCGCTCGAGCTGAGCTTCGGTAGCGCCATCCATGCGGCGCGCGAAGCCATCGTGATCATCGATGAACAGCAGCGCATCGTGCTGTTCAATCCGGCCGCCCAGCGCACCTTCGAGTGCGACGAGGCCAGTGCCATCGGCAGCGAGCTGTCCCGTTTCATACCCGAACGCTACCGCCAGGCACACCTGGCGCATGTGCGAAGTTTCGACGGACCCTGCCCGGCCGAGCGATCCATGCTGGGCCGCACCACGGTCCGCGGTCTCAGGGCGAACGGCGAGGAATTCCCGGCCCAGGTGACGATCACCCGCGCCGAGGTTCCGGGCGATGCGGGACCGCGTCGGTATTTCACGGCGCTGGTGCACGACCTGAGCCGCGAGCACCTCCTGCAAGCCGAGATCGACACGCTGACCGGGCGCATGCATGCGGTCTTCGATCTGGCGCCGACCGCGATCTGGGTCACCGATGGCGACTCCATCGTGTACGCGAACCCGGTCTGCGCCGAACTGCTCGCCTGCCCGGATCGCCATGCGCTGATCGGCAAGTCGATCTACGCCATGCTGCACCCCCATTCGCACAGTCGGGTGAGGCAGCATATGTCCGAGGTCTGGGAAAACAATGCGCCGGTTTCACTGGTCCACGAGCGGCTCGCGCGGCTCGACGGCAGCCATTGCGACGTCGACATTGCCATGGCAGCGCTGCCGTGCCACGAACGGACCGTGCTGCAGATGGTCATCACGGACATCTCGCAGCGCACACAGGAGCGACTGCTGCTGGAGCGGTCCCGCCAGGAATTGCGGAACCTGTCGGCCAAACTGGTGGATCTGCGCGAGGCCGAGCGGCGCCACATCGCACGCGAGCTGCACGACGAACTGGGTCAGCGCCTGAGCTTGATCAAGATGGAGCTGACGAGCCTCACCAAGGCGCAGCAGCGCGCGAAGGAAGATCGCATCTCGGAGATGCTGGAGATGGTCGACGACACCGTCGCGGCGGTGCGCCGCATCGCGACCGACCTGCGCCCGATGATGCTCGACGACCTCGGGTTGAGCGCAGCGCTGGAATGGCTCACGCACGAGTCGGAACGGCGCATGGGCATCCGGATCGAGCTGAAGCTCGACGAGCAGGCCTTGCCGACCAGCGAGCCGGGATCGATCACCATCTTTCGGATCGTGCAGGAGGCGCTGACCAATGTGGCCCGCCATGCGCATGCCAGTCACGTGCTGATCGAAGTGAAGCGCCACGGCGACGGCCTGGCGTTGACGATCGAGGACAACGGGATCGGGTTCTCGGATCGGTCCCGCGGCAAGAAGGGCTCGCTCGGGCTGATCGGCATACGCGAACGGGTCGGCCTCCTCGGTGGCGATCTGGAGATCGGCAACGCGGCATCGGGCGGCGGACGCATCATCGTGACGATGCCCATGGAGCCACCGACCGCCGATCCCGATGCGGCGCGGGGGCACCAGCCGCGGTCCGTCCCGACGACCGATGCAATACCGTCACTGGGGGCTGCGGTGCTGCGCCCCCGCAGGCCCGCGATCCAGAAGCCATCGCTCGACGAGCTGACCCACGAGCTTCGGGTACACCAGGTCGAACTCGAGATGCAGAACGAGGAACTGCGACGCACCCAGGTCGAACTGGTTGCAGCCCGCGACCGGTACGTCGATCTGTACGACTTTGCCCCGGTCGGCTACTTCACGCTGGATGCGCTGGGTCAGGTCACCGAAGCGAACCTGACCGGCGCGACGCTGCTCGGCAGGAACCGCGCCGCATTGATGGGGCGCAGCCTTGCCCGTTGCGTCGCCGCGATCGACAGCGATCGCTGGCAGCGGCACCTGACCCACGCACTTCAGAACGACGGCGCCCACCGCATCGAACTGAAGCTCCGCTCCGGGGGAGGCGGCGTCTTCGACGGCCAGATCGACTGCCTGTGTCTGAGGCGGCCGGGCAGCGATCCAAGCTTGCGCATCACCCTGACCGACATCAGCCAACGTCGGCTGGCGGAAATGGATCGCCGCGTGGCCGTCAACGTGGTCGATTCCAGTGAGGCCGAACGGCGCCGGGTGGCCCGCGAGTTGCACGAGGAACTGGGCCAGCGACTCAGCTCGCTGAAGATGAACCTGTCCGCCCTGCAACAGCCGGACGACCGGCGTCGTCCCGACGGCCACGTCACCGAGATGATGGAGCTGATCGACACCTCGCTGGCGACCGTGCGGCGCATTGCCACCGAGTTGCGCCCGCTGATGCTTGACGATCTCGGACTGAACGCGGCCCTTGACTGGCTGGCCCGTGAATCGACCAGGCTCAGCGGCGTGCCGGTGACGATCAGCGTCGGAGACACCGATCCGCCGCTGGCCGAAGTGCGGGCGGTCGGGTTGTTTCGCTTGGCACAGGCGGCGCTGGCCGATGTGTTGAACCATGCGCCGGGGCAAGGCGCGCACATCGAGCTGAAGCACCAGGATGGCGATGTCGTGCTGGTCGTGCAGGCGAACGGCTCCGGCTGGCCCATCGTGCCCCTGCACGCCAGGCCCGATGCGTCCGATGCGCTGAGGGACCAGGCTCACCTGCTGGGCGGCGAATTGACCATCGATGCCGTGCCGGGGATCTGCCGCAAGGTCACCTTCCATCTGTCACCCGCGTGAGCCCGACGCTCACGAATCAGGAATCCTCATGAACGCCCGGAAGAATCCCAACGCAGCCAAGATGTTGCTGGTCGACGACCACACGATCGTTCGCGAAGGATTGAAGCGCGTGCTTGAGCCGATTGCCGGCGACTGGGAAGTCACCGAGGTTGGCTCCGGATTCCAGGCACTCGAAATCATGCGTCACCAGGACTTCAGCCTGGCCATCGTCGATCTGTCGATGCCCGGAATGACCGGGCTGGAGCTGATCAAGCGCATCAAGGCCGAGCACCCCTCGGTGGCCGTTCTGGTGCTCAGCATGCATGCTGAAGAGCAGTATGCGATTCGAGCATTCAAGGCCGGCGCCTGCGGCTATGTCACCAAGGACAGCGCGGCGACGGAACTGGTGGCTGCGGTGCGCAAGGCCGCCAGCGGGGGCGCCTACGTGTCAGCCAGCCTGGCCGAGCGCGTGGTGCAACAGCTCAATGGTGCGGTGGGCGCGCCGCGCCACGCCGAGCTGTCGAACCGGGAGCTCGAAGTGCTTCAGAGAATCGTCGCCGGCCAGCGTCTGACGGACATCGCGGACGAACTCCACCTGTCGGTCAAGACCGTCAGCACGCACAAGACCCGCATCCAGGAGAAGCTGCAACTGCCGTCGATGGCCGCACTGATTCGCTATGGCCTGGAACACCAGATCGGCACCCCCGACTCGAACTTCGGCCGTGCTGCCGATCTCGATCCCATGCCGGGCACCGCAGCCCCACCACCGCCCTCGCGCGGCGACGGCATCTGACCGAGGGGCAGCCTCACGCTGCCCCTCGATCTCACTGGATGTTCAGCGTGCGGCTGCTCGCTTCCTGCTTCTTGGGCAGCGACAGCTTCAGGATGCCGTTCTCGAACTTGGCCACCGAGGCTTTTTCGTCGACCTCATGCGGCAGCGAGAAGCCCCGCGACGCGCTGCCGTAGAACAGCTCCTTGACGACCGTGCGCTCGCCCTTCTTCTTCTTTTCCTCTTCGGACTCGCGCTTGACCTCGGCGCTGATCGACACGTAGTTGCCGTCGATCGTGACGCGGATGTCCTCCTTCTTCGCACCCGGCAACTCGGCGCTGACTTCGTAGGACTTGTCGGTCTCGCTGAGGTCGACCCGGATTTCGCCCAGCGCTTCGGTGCTCAGGCTGCTGCCCTTCACCGGTCGCATGAAGCGACGGAACATCTCGGGGAACATGTCGTCCAGTCTTTCAAAGGGGGTCAGTGCATTCATGAGGATCTCCATCGGTTGAACAGTGGTGGGCAGGAGACGCAACGCATCGATCGCGACGCCCTGACAAATGAATCTAGGACCTCGCGGTGCAACGTCGTTGAGCAATCTCAACCAGCGTTCGATCGCGGCGAGTCCCCGTCAATTCAGCCAGCCATGTAGTCGCGGTTGAACGGATACGCGCTTTGCGCGCCGCGCATGGAACCGTGCTCGATGTCACCGTCGGGCCGGGTCGCCAGCATCTGGTACAGGGACAACCACCCCCGCTCGAAACCCATTGCCGAGCCGGCCAGGTACAGCCGGTAGGCGCGTAGCGCAGCTTCGCCGACCAGCTCGCGCGCCCGCTGATGCTCGCGCTCCAGCGCCTCCGACCACGCCCACAGCGTGCGTGCGTAGTGCGGGCGCAGATTTTCGGCATCGAGCAGTTCGAGCCCGCCTTGCGCGAGACTGCTCGCCGCTTCGGAGACGTGCACCAGCTCACCGCCCGGGAAGATGTGACGATCGACGAAATCGCCGATACCGCCCCCAAGCTGGTCGTTGCGCAGCCCGCCGGAGGTGATGCCGTGATTCATGACCAAGCCACCCGGCTGCAGCAGGCGCGCCAGCTTCGCGAAGTACGCGCCCAGCTGCGCCCGGCCGACATGCTCGAACATGCCGATCGAGGCGATTCGATCGAACGGCTCGTCGTCGGGCAGATCGCGGTAGTCGAGCAACCGCATCTCCACGCGACCGCGCAGGCCGCGTTCGTCGATCAACCGGTTCACGTGAAGGTGCTGGTTCCTCGACAGCGTGATGCCGGTGGCTTCGACACCGTGGTGCTCCGCCGCCCACAGCAGCAGGCCGCCCCAACCGGCACCGATGTCCAGGAATCGCTGACCGGGTTCGAGCCGGAGCTTGCGGCACACGTGCTCCAGCTTGGCCTGCTGTGCCTCGGCCAGCGTCATGGACTGATCGCGGAAATAGGCGCACGAATAGACCCGCGCGGGGTCCAGCCACAGCGCAAAGAAGTCGTCGCAGACGTCGTAGTGGAACTGCACCTGCTCGGCGTCCCTGCGTCGGTCGTGACGCCACAGCGAACGCCACGCGCCGAACCAGCGCGGCCAGGTTTCACTGGCACCCGACTGCACCGGATTGCCGGCCAGCGCACCGGCCAGCATCATCACGTCGGACAGGGACCCGTCGATCTGAACTTCACCGCGAACATAGGCGTCGGCGATGGTGCCGACCCGTCCGCGCGCCAGCCAGTTCAGCGATTTCCGATCAGGTAGGCGGATGCGTACCTCGGCCGGATCGGGGCCGGCCTGCCCTCCCGGCCACTCGAGCGCCAACCTGCGCGGCAGGTGCGTCAGACGCGTGGAGATCAACGCAGAGAGTGCCGTCATCGTGTGCTCCAGGATCTGAACACGAACTGCCTGCAGGGCACCGGCCACTCCGGGACTGCATCCGAGCGTCGAAGCTATGGGGGCGCTGCCGTCATCGAGTTGCGCTGACTCAATGCCGGCGGCTTTGAACGCACGGCGGCACCCGGCAGCGGATTCCAGTCGGGCCGGGCGTCGCGCCGGGAATCGACGACCACCAGGTAGCGACCCGACCACGGCGTCGGCTGCCGGTCCCGGCGCAGCACCCAGAAACGCCTGCCGCCGGCGATCGCCTCTTCGTAGGCCCCATCGAGCACGCCGTAGCGGTCGATCCACGTGTTGAGGGTGGCCGGGATGCGGATGCAGCCCTTGGATTCGCGTCGACCCAGCCGGGGCTCCAGCTTGTCCCGGTCGGTCGCGTGCATCTGCAGCCGCATCGGCTGCTCACCGGGCGCCCAGCCGCGCCGCGCCGTCACCCAGCCGAAGTCGTAGACGCGCATGCCCCGATCGCCGTAGCCGCGGATGCCGAATTCGTTGAGCGTGCCTTCGGCGCGAAAGTCCAGCGGGTCGATGCGGTGCTCGAAGACGCCGGTCGGCGTCTCGAAGTGCTCAAATCCCGAAGGTCGCCCGGTCGACGCCTGCGACGCGCCGACCAGGCGCGGCGCGGTGCCTGGAGCCACCGCCCACAGCATCACCGCCTGCGCCCAGGCGCTGCGATCGACTACGACGACCCACTGCATCCGATCCACGCGCACGCCGCCATCGGTCAGGGACTGCATCAGCGCACCGGCATAGAAGTCCTGCTCGGCTTCGGGAACGACGAGTCGGTGGTCGACCTCCCGTGCGTAGCGCGCGGCGGCCTCGTCGAGGGTCGGAATCGGCTCAGGCGCAGGCTGCGCGCTGGCGGCCGGAGCCGCCAGCCCCGCTGCGGTCAGTGAAAGCCACCCGAGGCTCAGCCGCCGCCCGACATCGATCGACCCGTGAATGCCCTTGCAGGCTGAAACGAACGGCCGCCTGTCGCCCATGCACCCCAGTGTGATCGATGTCTTCGGGCGCGGCTTGTCCCGTCTCAATCGGTGGTTCGGCCGGTTGCCGATTAGGAATAGTCCGATGCCCGAGTCGGAGTAATCACGTGCTGGCGCTCGCTATTCCGATCACAAATCACAGCCGAGGCCGATTGTCGTGGAGAACCGCACAGGAGAAGCTATGTCCACACCAGAGCCGAGCGCGCTCACACCATCGGAGATGACCATGACCCCAGCGAAGAGCCTGCCCGCAGATTGCATCGTCCATGCCGACATCTGGTCGAACAGCCGTTGCGCCCTGATGCCGATGACCACGGCCAGCCCCCTGTCCGATCTGTTGACACTGATGGGCTGCACGCGGGATGGCGTGCCTCACGAGCCGGACTTCAGCGTGCCCATCTGGCAAGTTCGAGCCGGCGCCGCATTGCTGCTCGAGGGGGCCTGCTCCAGTCATGTCTACGTGGTTCGGACGGGCACGTTCAAGTGCATCAGGACGGCCGAGGACGGCTACGAGCAGGTGCTGGCCTTCGCGGGCCAGGGCGAGGTGCTGGCGTTCGAGGCGATGTGCGGCGACGCGCAGCGCATGGGTGCCGTGTCCCTCGAGGACTCGAGCGTGTACGCGCTGCCGATTCGTGAGATCAACGGCTGGCGCAGGTTGTCGCTGAGGTTCGATCACGTGCTGCAGGTCGCGCTCAGCCGCCAGCTGACCCGTGCCGGTCAGATCACGGAAATGATGGCGGCGGTCTCGTCCGATGTTCGGCTGGCGCGCTTCCTGGTCTGGTGGTCCAACCGCATGGCCGAACGCGGTCAGTCGCCGCGCCGCTTCCTGCTGCGAATGAGCCGGCGTGACATCGCGAGCCTGCTGGGCGTGGCCCATGAGACGGTCAGCCGGTCGTTCAGCAATTTTGTCGAGAACGGCCTGCTGCGCGTCGACAACCGGGAAATCGAGATCGTCGACTTCGGCGGCTTGAAGGCACGCACCCGCAACACCCGCGGTCTGGTCGACGAGACGCCGCGCCGCGACGGTTCCGAGACCGCCCCGAGGCGGTCGTCTCACCGGGCCGGTGCCGCGGCGGCCGTGACCCACTGACTTGAATTTCCGCATGTTTCAAACCCAAGGAGTCCCGGATGGATACCACGACCGCTTCCAACCTGGCCGATGACGCCCGCGAGCGCCTCGCCAGCCATCTTCACGATCTGGTCCGTGAATCGGAACACCTGATGAAGGCGGTTCAGCGCAGCGGGAACCAGCAGGTCGATGCGGTTCGCGACCGCTTCGAGGCCACCCTGAAAGGCGCCAGGGACGAGCTCGAAACGCTGCAGGACAACGCCCTGCGCAAGGCGCGACGGGCGGCGCGCACCGCCGACAACGCGGTTCACGATCATCCGTACGCGTCGATGGGCGTGGCTGCGGCGGTCGGTGCGCTGATCGGCATGCTGATCTCGCGGCGCTGAGCGGCAGGCGCCGGCGACGGCGCGGGGGGCGGCTTTCGGTCGGCGATGCTGTCCAATGGTGACTTGAGCTTTGCCGCCAACCCCCTCCCATGAAGTCGTCCCGATGTTTCACGCACGCGGACTGAGCAAGGTCTATCGCAGCGGCGAGGTCGAGGTGCATGCGCTGCGCGATGTCGACCTGGACATCGGCCGCGGCGAGTTCGTCGTGCTGCTCGGCGCATCGGGCAGTGGCAAGAGCACGCTGCTGAACATCCTCGGGGGTCTCGACGTGCCGACCACCGGCGAGGTGCGCTTCGGCGACCAGCGCCTCGATGGCGCCAGCGAAGCCGAGTTGACCGCCTACCGCCGCGAGCACGTCGGCTTCGTGTTCCAGTTCTACAACTTGATCCCGAGTCTGACGGTGCGCGAGAACATCGCACTGGTCACCGACATCGCGGTGGATCCGATGCCGGTCGACGAGGCGATCGCACTGGTCGACCTGACGCCACGGCGCGACCACTTCCCGTCGCAGTTGTCGGGCGGCGAGCAGCAGCGGGTGGCGATCGCCCGCGCCATCGTCAAGCGCCCGGAGGTGCTGCTGTGCGATGAGCCGACCGGCGCGCTCGACTACGCCACCGGCAAGCTGGTGCTCGAGGTCATCGAGCGCATCAACCGCGAGACCGGCACCACCGCGGTGGTCATCACGCACAACGCGGCCATCGCCGGCATGGCCGACCGGGTGATTCATCTGGGCGACGGCCGCATCCAACGCGTCGAGACCAACGCACACAAGCTGTCGCCTTCACAGCTGAGCTGGTGAGATGAAGGCCCTGGACCGCAAGCTGTTCCGTGATCTGCGTGCGATGTGGAGCCAGGTGCTCACCATCGCGCTGGTGGTCGCCAGCGGCGTCGCCGGCTTCGTCACCACACTGTCGGCGGTCGATTCACTGGCCCTCGCACGTGACAACTTCTACGCGGAAGCACGCTTTGCCGACGTGTTCGGCGGCCTGAAGCGGGCTCCGCTGGCCGTGGCCGAGACGTTGCGTTCGCTGCCCGGCGTGGCCGACGTGCAGACCAGCGTCGAGATGGCGGTGCGCGTCGAGATCGAAGGGCGCAGCGAACCGATCGTCGGCCAGCTGATCGGCGTCGACCCGCGTCGGCCGGCGCGCATGAACCTCGTCATCCTGCGCAACGCGGCCGCTCCGGCCTCTCCCGGCCGACCGCTTCCCGACGGTGCGATCCCGGCCTGGGTCTCGGAAGCGTTCGCCTCGGCCAACGGTCTGGCACCCGGCTCGCGCCTTTCGGCACTGATCAACGGCAAGCGGCGCACGCTGCTGATGACCGGCGTCGCGCTGTCGCCGGAGTACGTTTTCGCGGGGCTCTGGGGCATGCCCGACCAGCGCGGCTTCGGCGTCTTCTGGGTCGATCACGAGGCGCTGGCCGCGGCCTACGACATGGCGGGCGCGTTCAACCGGCTGGCGGTGAAGCTGGCACCGCACGGCAACGAGCGCGCGGTGATCGACGGGTTGACCGAGGTGCTCGATGCGTACGGAGGCCGTCAGGCGAATGGCCGCACGGACCAGACCTCGCACTCGATGCTGAACAACGAGATCAAGGAACAGCGCGTGCTGGGCACGATGCTGCCGTCGATCTTCCTGGGCGTGGCGGCCTTCCTGCTCAACGTGGTGATCACACGGCTCGTTTCCACGCAGCGTGAACAGATCGCCGCGCTGAAGGCCCTGGGCTACCCGAACGTGACCATCGCCACGCACTACCTGAAGATGGTGCTGGCCATCGTCAGCATCGGCTGGCTGCTGGGTCTGGTGATAGGTGACCAGCTCGGTGCCGCATTGACGCGGCTGTATGCCGACTTCTTCCGCTTCCCGAGCTTCGAGCACCGGGTGGCGCCCTGGCTGCTGGTCGTCAGTGGCGCACTGACGGTGGGTACCGCGGTGCTCGGCACGCTGAACGCGATCGCGGCCACGGTGCGCCTGGCGCCGGCCGAGGCGATGCGTCCGCAGGCACCGGGCCGCTACCGCCGCACGCTCGTCGAGCGGCTGGGATGGACGCGCATTCCCACCGGCCTGCGGATGATCCTGCGTCAGATGGAGCGACGGCCCGGGCGCACCGCGCTGGCGGTCGGCGGGGTCGCGGTGTCGGTGGCGATCGTCGTGATGGGCAATTTCCTGCGCGACGCGATCGAAGCCATCGTCGACACGCAGTTCACGCTCGCGATGCGCAACGACGTGGCAGTGTGGACGCTGGACCCGGTGATCGATGCGTCGGGCCGTGAACTGGCCCGGCTGCCCGGTGTCACCGAGGTCGAATCGAACCGCTACGTGCCGGTCACGCTGGTGCATGGTCACCGTCGCGAGCGCAGCCAGCTGCGCGGCTATGCGGCGCAACCGGAGCTGTACCGCATCGTCGACGTCGATCGCCGGCAGCAGCAGCCGCTCGGTGACGGACTGGTGCTCACTGACCGCCTGGCCGACAAGCTCGGCGTGCGGCCCGGAGACCGGGTGCAGGTCGAGGTGCTCGAGGGCCGTGCCCGCACGCTCGATCTGGTGGTCGATGCGACGGTTCGCGAGATGATGGGGCTGAACGCCTACATGAACCGGCCGGCGCTGAACCGGGCGCTCGGCGACGGCGATCTGTCCACCGGCTTCATGATGGCGGTCGAGCGGGGCCGCGAGGCCGAGGTGCTGGAGGCCACGCGCCAACTGCCCCGGGTGGCCGGCGCCTTCAGCAAAGCGACCATGCTGCGCAACATGCAGGAACTCAGCGCGCGCAACGTGCGCATCATGAGCACGGTGCTGACGGTGTTCGCGAGCATCATCGCGGTCGGGGTCGTCTACAACAACGCACGCATCGCGCTGGCCGAGCGCACCTGGGAACTGGCCAGCCTGCGCGTGCTCGGCTTCACCCGCGCCGAGGTGTCCGGCCTGCTGCTCGGCGAGATGGTCATCGTGGTCGCGCTGGCGCTGCCGCTGGGCATGCTGCTCGGCTGGGCGCTGGTGCACGTGCTGACGATCGCGCTGAAGAACGATCAGTTCTACTTCCCGGTGGTGATCCTGCCGCGCACCTACGCCTGGGCGGCGCTGTGCGTGGTCGGTGCGGCGCTCGGCAGTGCCCTGGTGGTGCGCCGGCGCATCGACCGGCTCGACATGGTGGCGGCTCTGAAGACACGCGAATGACGATGAAGACAGGCACGAAGATTTCACTCGGCGTGGGCGCTCTGGCGCTCGCGGCGCTGTTGGTGTGGGCCTTTGCGCCGCGCCCGGTCGACGTGGAGGTGGCGCAGGCCCGCGTCGGCGCGTTCGAGCAGACGATCACCGAAGACGGCAAGACCCGGTTGCACGATCGTTATGTGGTGTCGGCGCCGCTGGCCGGCCGACTGTCGCGCATCACGCTCACCGAAGGCGACCGGGTCGAGGCGGACGCGGTGGTCGCGACGCTGACGCCGGTGCTGCCGCCGATGCTCGACGAGCGCAGCCGCCGCGAGCAAACCTCGCACATGGAGGCCAGCGAGGCGAATGTGCAGCGCACCTCGGCGCGCATCGCACGCACCCGGGTGGCACTCGAGCAGGCGCGCAACGACCTGCAACGCACCGAACAGCTGGCGCGACAGGGTTTCGTCGCGCCGATCCGCCTCGACACCGATCGCCTCGCGGTGCAGGCCGCGCAGCGCGAGGTGGACACCGCGGTGCAGGAACACCACGTCGCGCAGCACGAGCTGGAGCAGTCGCGCGCCGCGCTGCAGGCCTCACGCGCGGCGCCCGGCACGGCGGGGGCCTTCGCGCTGCGTTCGCCGATCGCCGGACAGGTGCTGCGCGTGGTGCAGACCAGCGAGGCGACCGTCGCGATCGGTACGCCGCTGATCGAGCTGGGCGATCTCGGCCGGCTGGAGATCGTGGTCGAACTGCTGACCACCGACGCGCTGAATGCGCCGCCGGGCAGCCGGGTGCGCATCGAGCGCTGGGGCGGCCCGGTGCCGCTCGAAGGCCGCGTTCGCCTCGTCGAGCCGGCGGCTTTCACCAAGGTGTCGGCGCTCGGCGTCGAGGAGCAGCGGGTGCGCGTGCTGGTCGACATCACCAGCCCGCCGTCGCAGTGGCAGGCGCTGGGCGATGCCTTCCGCGTCGAGGTGCACATCGTCACGCTGGCGATGGATCAGGCGCTGATGGTGCCGGTCAGTGCGGTGTTTCCGCTGCCGGGCGACTCGCGCGATGGCGCGGTCAATGGCAACGGCCATGGCAAGCCGCAGTTCGCCGTGTTCGTCGTCGACGGTGGCCGGGCCCGGCTGAGGCCGATCGAGATCGGTGCCCGCAACGGCGGCGACGCCTGGGTGCGCGGCGGGCTGGAGGCGGGCGACACCGTGATCATCTATCCCTCGTCGGCCGTGACCGATGCAGCCAAGGTGCGTCCCCGCGCACCCTGACCGAAGAAATCACATGACACAGACACCCCGGCCCGCGCCACTTGCGATGGCGCTCGTCACCGGTGGCGGGGGCCGGCTCGAACCGATCGCCTGTCCGATGCCGGCATTGCGCTCAGGCCAGCTGCGTCTGCGGGTGCATGTCTGCGGCGTCTGCCGCACCGACCTGCACCTGGTCGACGGCGACCTCGACACGCCCGACCGGCCACGGATCCCCGGCCACGAGATCGTCGGCACGGTGGTCGAGGTCGCCGAGGGGCGCGACGCGACGTTCAAGCCGGGCGACCGCGTCGGCGTGCCGTGGCTGAGCGACCATTGCCACCACTGTCGGTTCTGCGTCGCCGGTCGAGAGAACCTGTGCGCAGGCGCCACCTTCACGGGCTGGAGCGTCGACGGTGGATACGCCGAATACGCCGTCGCCCCGGCCGAATCCTGTGTCGCGATCCCGCACCAGTACAGCGACGAGGAGGCAGCGCCGCTCCTGTGCGCCGGGCTGATCGGCTTTCGCTCCTGGCGCATGCTGCCCGACGATGCAGCCGTCATTGGTCTGTACGGTTTCGGCGCCGCAGCCCACCTGATCGCGCAGGTGGCGCTGGCCGCGGGGCGATTTGTCTGCGCGTTCACGCGACCCGGCGACGATGCAGCGCAGGCGCTGGCGCGCTCACTCGGCGTGCAGTGGGCCGGCAGTTCGGACGACGCCCCCCCGCAGCCGATGGACGGAGCGATCCTGTTTGCCCCGGTCGGCTCGCTGGTGACGACGGCGCTGCGCCACCTGCAACCCGGTGGCACCGTCGTGTGCGCAGGCATCCACATGAGCGACATCCCGTCGTTTCCCTACAGCCAGCTGTGGATGGAGCGCAGCGTGCGGTCGGTGGCCAACCTGACCCGGCGCGATGCACGGGACTTCATGGACTGGGCGGCGACCCACCCGCTGCGGCTGCAGACCCGCAGCTACCCATTGATCGACGCCAATCAGGCGCTCGACGATCTGCGCGCGGGGCGTGTGGTCGGCGCGGCGGTGCTGCGCTGCAGCGCAGCTGAATCGCTCAGGGAAGAGGCACCTGCGCAGCCTTGACCGAATCGATCCACCTCTGAGTCATCGCCAGCCATTCCGCCTGCGCCTGGCCCAGGTGCAGCAACGGCGATCCGTTGCCGCCCTCGCCTGACGGAACCGGCATGCCGGTCTGCAGCATCTGCTGCGACGCGCTGAGCGTGCTCTTGCGCAAGCGCTCCATCCACTCGGCTTCGGTTTCCATCGCCTGCCGCACGCCTGACCCGAATTGCTGCATGGCCGTGCTCATCTGGCGGTTGAGCAGATGGGTCGCGACAGAGATCAGCTTTTGCAGGTCCTCGGCCTGCTCGGCCTCGCGCAGCGCTTCATCGAGGTTCGCATGCCAGGTGTGGACCGCCTCCGCGTTCAATTTCTGCGACTGTTCGAGCCATGCAGCAAGATGCTGGGCGGCAGACAGCGATCCGTTCATCCAGCCGCGAGCGGCCCCGATCCCACCGTCAGGCGAATGGAAGCCGGACAGGAAACTGGTGTTCTCCACCGTGTTTGCCTCGGACTCGGACGAGGTGTGTCTTGCGGTTCGGACCATGGTGTTCTCCAGAACGTGAGGATCCCGTGATCTTGTGCACCTCTCTGCCGTACGGGTTGAGCAGACTCAACGACCTCGCGCGAGACGCTGTCAATTGCCGCTTGACTCGATGGATCCGGTCACAAGTGCCCGGAGCCCGGTGTCCGGGGGCGCCGAATGCACTGTCTTGGCGATGGATCGATCCAGAACAACGATCAATCACAAGTCGAGCTTTCGATGCGCAGCAAAGTCAATTGATCGTCATCGACCCCGGCGCCTGCTGCGGCGTCGGCGTGAACAGCTCTCCGACATCGACCGCATCGAAGTGGTACTTGATGCCGCAGAAATCGCAGCCGACCTCCGCCCGGCCCTGCTCGATCACGATGTCGTCCACTTCGGACCGACCCAGGCCGATCAGCATCCGCCCGACACGCTCACGCGAGCAGCTGCAGGCGAACCGGGGCCCGTCCTCACCCGCTTGCGGCGGGAACCGCTTCAGCGGCTCTTCCCAGAACAGGCGGCGCAGCACGGTGTCGGCGTCGAGCGTCAGCAGTTCGTCACGCGTCAGGGTCGCGGCCAGCATCGACAGGCGGTTGTAGTCCTCGTTGAGGCCGATCTCGTCCTCGTTGCGACGGCCCAGGTTGCCGGTCCCCTCGACCGGCAGACGCTGGATCAACAGTCCGGCCGCCACCTCGTCGTTGGCCGCCAGGATCAGTCGGGTGTCGAGCTGCTCGGATTGCAGCATGTAGTGCTCGAGCACCTCGCTGATCTTCTGCAGCGGCTCCCGCTGATCGCCGTGCAGCGAGACCACACCCTGGTAGGGCTGCTGGCCGGGGAACCTGGTCCTTGGATCCAGCGTGATGGAACAACGGCCCTTGCCGTGCACGTTGAGCATCGCCTCCACCTGGGCATCGGCAGGCACCTCGCCCACCACCTTCGCTGTGACACGGAAGG
Source organism: Burkholderiaceae bacterium (assembly GCA_030654805.1). Taxonomy (GTDB): domain Bacteria; phylum Pseudomonadota; class Gammaproteobacteria; order Burkholderiales; family Burkholderiaceae_C; genus PBB1. The sequence continues at coordinate 70,386 of JAURWR010000017.1, read as the reverse complement.
CAAGATCGTTCTGCACCTCGACGACGGCCAGCTTGACCGGCCCGTCGCCGAACACCTGCAGCACCAGCGCACCGTCGAACTTGATGCCGGCCTGCATCAGCGCACCGGCCGCAGCCATCTCGCCCATCAGCACGCGCACCGGCTCGGGAAACGCATCGTTGGACGCGATGCGGCGCTGCAACACCTCCCGCCAGTCGCCGGTCAGCCGCACCAGCATGCCGCGCACCGGCATGCCTTCGACGATGAACTTGTGCAGCTCACTCATGCGGTGCCAGGGTGTCGATCCGGGCGAGCTGGGTGCGGAAACGCTGCGCATTGGCGACGTAACCCGCCGCACTGCGCGCCAGCCCGGCGATCTGCTCGGGGGTGAGCGGACGCACGGCCTTGGCCGGAGCGCCCATGATCAGCCAGCCGTCCTCGAACTCCTTGCCTTCGGTGACCACCGCACCGGCCGCGACGAGGCACGACTTGCCGATGCGCGCGCCGTTGAGCACGACCGCCTGGATGCCGACCAGCGATCCGTCGCCGATCGTGCAGCCGTGCAGCATCGCCTGGTGACCCACCGTGACATCGCTGCCCAGCGTCGTCGGCCAGCCCCGGTCCGAATGGATGACGGCGCCGTCCTGCACGTTGCTGCGCGCACCGATCTGCAAGCACGTGTTGTCGGCCCGCAGCACCGCGCCGAACCACACGCTGGCGCTCTCGGCCAGCACCACGTCGCCGATGACCTGCGCGCTGTCGGCCACCCAGGCACTGGGCGCGATCGAGGGCACGGCATCCCCCAGACGATAAACAGCCACTGAAACACTCCCGAGGTGAAGTCGATAATTCTAGAGATGACCCTCGCGAACCCCGAGCCCGCCGCAGCAGTGTCCCTGCGATGCCGCGCCCTGGCGCTGTGGCTGGAAGCCGACCCGGCGACCAAGGCCGCGCAGACACGAACGCTGTGGGTCGAGCGTGATCGACACCCGCTCGATACTGGGCCCCTGGTCCCCGGTGGATCAAGAGCACCGCAAGCGCTGCAAGCCCCCGGCCGTCCGGTGCGGCCGGGTCTCGTGCCCCCACGAAGCGTGCCGTCGCGGACGCCGTTCACGCTCGCAGGACGCGCGGCGTTGCTGCACTCGATCGCGCACATCGAGTTCAACGCGATCAACCTCGCGCTCGACGCCGTCTGGCGCTTCGATGCGATGCCCGAGCAGTTCTACGTCGATTGGCTGCAGGTGGCCGGCGAGGAAGCTGTCCACTTCAGCCTGCTGCGCGAACACCTGCTGGGCCTCGGGTTCGACTACGGGGACTTCGATGCGCACGATGGCCTGTGGCTGATGACCCAACGCACGGCCGACGATGTGATGGCTCGCATGGCGCTGGTGCCGCGCACGCTGGAGGCGCGCGGGCTCGATGCCACGCCGCCGCTGCGAGCCAAGTTCGAACGGGCCGGGGATGCTCGCACGGTCGAAATCCTCGACATCATCCTGCGCGACGAGATCGGACACGTGGCCACCGGCAACCGCTGGTATCGCTGGCTGTGCGCGCAGCGGGGCCTCGATCCGGTGACCCACTACGGCATGTTGGCCGAGCGTTATGAGGCTCCGCGCCTGCGTCCGCCGTTCAATCACGCGGCCCGCCGTGCGGCAGGCTTCACCGATGAAGAGGTCGCACTGCTCGGCTGACGCCACGGCACCGACGCGGTCACCGACTGGTCAGGCAACCACTCGAATCAGGCCGGTGCGTGATACCGCCGCAGAACCCGCTGCGGATACGGAATCTCGATGCCTTGCTCGTCGAGCACCGCCAACAGCGCCAGATTCACCTCCGAGCGCACATTGCCCTGCCCGTTCTCCGGATCCAGGATCCAGAAGCTGACCAGGATGTTCATGCCGTCAGCGGCAAACTCGACCAGGTGCACCGTCGGCGTCGGGTCGGGCAGCACGCGCGCGACCCCGGCGACGGCCTGCGCGATCAGCGGCTGCAGTGCGCGCACGTCGGTGCCGTAGGCCACCTGCACGGTGGTCGTCACCAGCACCCTCGGATCGGCCAGCGACGAGTTCTCGACGCGCTGGGTGATCAGCATCTCGTTCGGCACGATGGCTTCCCGGCCGTTGAGCGCCCGGATCACGGTGTAGCGGGTCCGGATGTCGGTGATGCGCCCGTCGAAGTTATCGACCTTGACCATGTCGCCGATGCGCAGCGAACGCTCGGCCAGGATCACGAACCCGCTGATGTAATTGGCGGCGATCTTCTGCAGGCCGAAGCCGAGACCGACACCGATCGCACCGCCGAGCACGCTCAGGGCCGTCAGGTCGATGCCGACCACGCTCAACGCGAACAGCAGGCCGATCGTCAGCAGCAGCGCCTGCACGATGCTCGCCACCATCTTGCGGATCGACAGATCGTTGCCGGTGCCCCTGAGCAGCTGCTTCTCGATGGCTGCCGCGGCCCACAACGCCAGCACCATCACCAGCCCGACCGTCAGCGCGCCTTCGACCACATTGCGCAACGACAGTTCGGTGCCCCCGGCCTTCCAGCGCACCTCGTCCATCGCGTCGAGCAGCAACGGCAGCACCCCGGTGACCCACAGCACGACGGCCAGCCAGGCGATCCACGAAATGCTGCGCTCGATGATGCGCATCGGACGGGATTCGGGGTACGTGACGCTCAACACCCGCACCGTCAGCCGGATCACCACCAGCGACATCAGGATCGGAATGGCCAGCTTGAAGACCGCCGCCTTCAGGATGCCGGCCAGCAGCAGCTTGGCACTGAAGGCCAGCGCCAGCGCCAGCAGCGGGAACAGCACCCCGTCGATGATGCGGCGCCCGAACCAGATCGGAGCGTCGATCGGGGGCGTTCCTCGCACCAGACGAACCAGCAGCCAGGCCAGCGCCAGGCACAGCGCCAGCACGCCGAGCTCTCTCAGCGCGCTCGGCTGAAACAGTGCGGCAACGAGGTCTTGCAGTTCGGCGGCGTCGAGTGAGCGGGTCAAGCGTGTGGCTCCGACGATTCCACGCCGTCGACACCGGCCAGCACGCGCAGGTGCGCTGCGACGCTGCGGCCCAGCGCGCTGAGGTTGTAGCCCCCCTCTAGACACGACACGATGCGCCCCTTCGAATGGCGCTCGGCCACCGCCATCAGACGCCGCGTCATCCAGGCGTAGTCGGCCTCGACGAGGCCGAGCTGGCCGAGATCGTCCTCGCGGTGTGCATCGAACCCTGCCGAGATGAACAGCATCTGCGGCCGGAACGCCTCCAGGCGCGGCATCCAGTTGGCCTCGATCAGCGACCGGATCTCCGGGCCGCGCGTGTAGGCGGGGATCGGCACATTGATCATGTTGGTCCCGAGGGGGACACCGCCGCTGTGTGGATACAGCGGATGCTGGAAGAAGCTCACCATCAGCACCCGCTCGTCGCCAGCGATGATGTCCTCGGTGCCGTTGCCGTGGTGCACGTCGAAGTCGACGATCGCCACGCGCTCCAGGCCGCGCACGTCGAGCGCGTGGCGCGCCGCGATGCACACGTTGTTGAAGAAGCAGAAGCCCATCGCAGCATGACGGGTCGCGTGGTGCCCTGGCGGACGTACTGCGCAGAACGCATTGCGCGCGGTGCCGTCGATGACCGAATCGGTCGCCGCCACGGCGGCGCCAGCGGCCCGGCGGACCGCGTTCCAGGTGCCCGGACTGGCGATCGTGTCGGGGTCGAGCGAGCGCGGCTCGCCCTCCGCCATCACCTGCTGGAGCACGTGCTGGATCTCGGTCACGTAGCCGCTGTCATGCGCCAGCGCAACATCGCTGAGGTCGACGAACGGTGCGTCACGCGCCTCCAGGGCGATGTCGAGCCCGACCGCGCGCAGGTGGTCGTCGATCGCGTCCAGGCGCTGCGGGGATTCAGGGTGGCCGCGTCCCATGTCGTGAGCGCGGCAATCCGGATGGCTGTAGAAGGCGGTGGGCATGCTTTTTCGAGAAATGAAACCGCGCTTGCATCGGTTAACGTTGTCGCGATGAGCGCCGAACCGACCCAACGCCTGACCGACGAACTCACACGGCTGATCGATCAGATTAGCACGATCATCGTCGGAAAACGCCCGCAGATACGCGACTGCGTGGCCTGCATTCTGGCGGGGGGGCACCTGCTGATCGAAGACGTGCCGGGGGTCGGCAAGACGACTCTGGCCCATGCGTTGTCAGTGTCGCTGGGGCTGCGGTTCTCGCGCATGCAGTTCACCGCCGACCTGATGCCCACCGACCTGATCGGCGTCAGTGTCTACGAGCGCTCGACAGAGACTTTCGTCTTCCACCCCGGGCCGGTTTTTGCGCAGGTGTTGCTGGCCGACGAGATCAACCGTGCCGGGCCGCGCACGCAGAGCGCGCTGCTCGAGGCGATGGAGGAGCAGCAGGTCACCGTGGAAGGCGAGACGCGCCCGCTGCCCCGTCCCTTCTTCGTGATTGCCACGCAGAACCCGAGCGACCAGCTCGGCACGTACCCGCTGCCCGAGTCGCAGCTCGATCGCTTCCTGATGTGCATCACGCTCGGCTACCCCGATCGCGTCAGCGAACGCGAGTTGCTGGCGGGCCAGGACCGGCGCGACGCTGTGCACAAGCTGCGTCCGGTGATGAGCCCCGAGCGCCTGCTGCAAGCCCAGCAGGCGGTTCTGGCCGTGCACGCATCCAACGCGCTGCTCGACTACCTGCAGGCGCTGATCGCCGCCACCCGCTCGGGCACCTGGTTCGTCGACGGGCTGAGCCCGCGCGCCGGCATCGCGGTGCTGCGCGCGGCCAAGGCCCATGCGCTGCTCGACCGGCGCGAGCACGTGGCGCCCGACGACATCCAGGCGATCCTCGTTCAGACCACGGCGCACCGATTGATCCCGGTTCCGGGCGCCGGCCGAGGCCGTGCCGAGCAGGTGCGCGCGATGATCGAGGCCACGCCGCTGCCGTGACTGCACCGGCCCGCACCCGGGGGCGCCTGCGCCGTCGCGTCGATGCCTGGTGGCAGGCCCGCTCGCCGCGCGCCGACAGTCTGCTGCTGACGCAGCGCAACGTCTACATCCTGCCGACGCGCGCCGGGCTGATGTTCTGCTTCACGCTGGGGGTGCTGCTGATCGCGTCGATCAACTACCAGCTGAACCTCGGCTACCTGCTGACGTTCCTGCTCGCGGGCAGCGGCGTGGTGTCGATGCACATGACGCACAACACGCTGCGTGGCCTGACGCTGCACCTGCGACCGGTGAGCCCGGTGTTCGCCGGCGACACGGCGCGACTCGAAGCGGTGCTGTCGAGCCCGGGCGACGCGCGCTACGGCGTGGGCTTGCGCCTGCAGGATGCCGGCGCGACCACGCTGGGGCACACCGACGTTCCCGCCGGTGGTCAGGCCATGCTGCACCTGAGCTTCATCCCGGCGGCGCGCGGACAGCATCCGCTGCCCACCCTGAACGCCGAGACACGCTTCCCGCTCGGCCTGTTCCGCGCCTGGGCGGTGTGGCGTCCCGCCGCGAGGCTGCTGGTGTATCCGCAACCCGAGCGTCCGGTGAGCATGTTGCCACCCGCCCGAGCCGTGCCCGGCGGCCCGGTGCGCTCGCGCACCAGCAGCAGTGGCGAGTTCGAAGGCATCCGCAGCTACCGGCGCGGCGACCCGCTGAAAAGCGTGGCCTGGAAACAGGCCGCCAAGGCGATGGCCAGCGGCGGCGAACTGGTCAGCCGCGACAGCAGCACCCCGAGCCAGCAGCAGTTGTGGCTCGACTGGCAAAGCTGCGGCATCGGCGGAACCGAGGGACGTCTGTCCCGCCTGACCGCGTGGGTCATCGAGGCCGATCGACGCGACGCGGCCTGGGGCCTGAGCCTGCCGGGCCGCGAGATTCCGATCGGCCAAGGCGACGCGCACCGCCGCCATGGCCTCGAAACCCTGGCACTGTGGACTCCGTGAACACGCGCCTGTTCGCCTGGCCCGGCTGGGCCTGCCTGCCGCGCGAGACGCGCGACACGCTGTTCCTGCTGGTCGTCATCGGCTGGACGGTGCTGCCGCACCTGGGGCACCTGCCGCTGTGGTGCGCAGCGCTCACGGGCAGCGTGCTGCTGTGGCGGGCGCGGCTCGCGCTGATCGGCGCGGCGCTGCCGGGGCGCTGGGTGCTTCTGGGCGTGCTGGTGACGGCAGCCGGTCTGACTTTCTGGTCCTACCGCTCGATGCTCGGCAAGGAGCCCGGCGTGACGATGGCAGTCGCGTTGATGGCCCTGAAGACGCTCGAACTGCGCGCGCGACGTGACGCGTTCGTGGTGTTCTTCCTCGGCTTCTTCCTGATCCTGACGCAGTTCCTTTACTCGCAAAGCCTGGCAATCGCCGCTGCGATGCTGGTGTCGATCTGGGGCCTGCTGACAGCACTCGTGCTGGCCCACATGCCGGCCGGCGCGCCCAGCCTTCGCCAGGCCGCCGGACTGGCTGGCAAGACCGCGCTGCTGGGTGCACCGGTGATGGCGCTGCTGTTCGTGCTGTTCCCGCGCATCGGGCCGCTCTGGGGCGTGCCGCAGGACGGCCTGTCCAGCACCGGGCTGTCGAACGTGATGAGCATGGGCAGCGTGGCCGCGTTGGCGCAGGACGACAGCGTCGCGCTGCGCATCCGCTTCGAAGGCCCGTCCCCGGCGCCCCAGGACGTGTACTTCCGCGGCCCGGTCCTGGGGCATTTCGACGGTCGCGACTGGACGCCCCTGCAGCCGAGCTTCCCTGCCCCGATGACGCCTCGCGCCGATCTGCACGTCGAAGGGGAGCCCATCCGCTACGAAATGACGCTCGAACCGCTGCGACTGGCCGTGATTCCGATGCTCGAAGCCAGCCCGTCGGCGCCGGCGATCGACGGTGTGCGGGTTGCTCAGCGCGACGATCTTCAATGGGTGGCGGAACGTCCGCTGTACGAACGCATCCGATTCGACGGCGTCGCCTACCCTCGTTTCAGGCATGGCCCGCAGCAACCGATGATCGGCCTGCAGGACTACATCGACCTGCCGCCCGGCCACAACCCGCGCACGCTGGCCTGGGCTGCCGCACTGCGCCGAGACCCGCGCTACGCGGAGGCCGACGCGACCACGCTGGCGCAGCTGTTGATGTCGCACATCCGCACCGGCGGCTACGGCTACACGCTGACACCGGGCCTGTACGGCGAGGAGGACCCACGCAGCGCCATCGACGAGTTCTGGCTCGATCGCAAGCTCGGCTTCTGCGAACACTATGCCGCTGCGTTCGTCGTGCTGATGCGCGCACTCGATGTGCCGGCACGCGTGGTCACCGGCTACCAGGGACTCGACCCGACGCCGGTCGACGGCTACCGCATCGTGCGTCAGAGCTATGCGCACGCCTGGACCGAGTACTGGCAGGCGGGTAGAGGTTGGGTGCGCGCCGACCCGACCTCGGCAGTGGCGCCCGATCGGGTACTGCGCAGCCGACCACTGATTGCCCCACCGGGTCTGATGGCAGGCGCATTGAACGGCGTCAACCCGCAGTTGCTGGCAGGTCTGCGCGACGGCTGGGAGGCGCTGAACAACCGCTGGAATCAGTGGGTGCTGAGCTATTCGCGCGGGTCGCAGCTCGATCTTCTGCGGCGCCTGGGCTTCAGCTCGCCGAGCTGGGAGGACCTGGCGTTGCTGTTGATCGGCGCCCTCAGCACGCTGGCGCTGGCCGGCGCCGCATGGGCCTGGTGGGATCGCCATCACACCGACCCGTGGGTGCGGCAACTCCATCGCCTGCGCGCTGCGCTGCGGAGACTGGGCGTCAGCGCGGCCGATCACGAAGCGCCACGCACCCTGGCTCAGCGCGTTCGCGGGCAGCTCGGCGAAGCCGGTGAGCCTCTCGCCGCACTGCTCGATCGGATCGATGTGCAACGCTATGCCCGTCGCGGTCCCGCGCACCCAGAACACCGGCTGACGCGCGAGTTCCTGTCCCGCGCAAGGCGTCTGAAACCGCTCGCCAGCGACCGGCCCTCGATAATCGATCGATGAAATTTCTGCCCGTCGATGCCCTTCCTTCGAGCGGCTGCACGCCACTGCGAAACCCGAGTCTGTCGATGATCGTATGGGCCCAGGCAATCAGTCTTGCCCTGGTGGTGTCGGCGCCGACAGCCAGCCACGCTGCGGACGGCAAGCTCACTCGCGCTGCCAAGCCAAGTGCAGCGAAGAAGGCCCCGCCGATGCGTGTCCGGCATGCGGTTCGCTCCGATGCCGATCCTGACCTCGTGACCTACGGTCGCCGTGCCGACGTGATGCAGTTCGCTGCCGACGTGGCGGCGCGGCAGGGCCTCGATGTCGAAGCAGTGCAGGCGGCCCTGGCGCAGTCGCGGTTCGTGCCCGACGTCGTCAAGTTCATCATGCCGCCACCGACCGGCACCGCCAAGAACTGGGCGGCGTACCGCGCGCGCTTCATCGAGCCCCGACGCATCAGCGCGGGCGTGGCGTTCTGGCGGGCCAACGAGTCCTGGTTGATGCTCGCCGAGCAGCGCTACGGGGTGCCGCCGGAGATCGTCGTCGGCATCGTCGGTGTGGAGACGCTGTACGGCCGGCACATGGGTGGATTCCGCGTCATCGATGCGCTGGCGACTCTTTCGTTCGACTTCCCGACCGAGCGCAAGGATCGCAGCGCGTTCTTTCGCGACGAGCTGGAACAACTGCTCGTGATGAGCCAGCGCGAAGGCCGCGACCCGCTGACGGTCAAGGGCAGCTACGCCGGGGCTCTCGGCATGCCGCAGTTCATGCCGAGCAGCGTCAACAAGTACGCGATCGATTTCGATGGTGATGGCCACATCGACCTGCACGGCAACGCTGCCGACGTGATTGGCAGTGTCGCGCGTTACCTGGCCGAGTTCAGCTGGCAGCACGATCTGCCCACGCATTTCGAGGTGACTGCGCCCAGTGATCCGGGCGCGCGCGCGCTGCTGCTCGGTCCCGACATCGTGCCGACCTTCACGCCGGAGCAATTCATCGGCCATGGTGCGGTGTTCGGCGCAATCGCGCCGACTGGGGCGGCCTCGGGCGCAGGCACCGGACACGACGGTGAAAACGCCCCGACCGATGTCGGCCTGCTCGCGCTGGTCGAGCTTCAGAACGGTGACGATGCCCCGAGCCACGTCGCCGGCACGGCCAACTTCTACGCGATCACACGCTACAACTGGTCGAGCTACTACGCGATGGCAGTGATCGAGCTGGGCCGGGCGGTCAGGCGTGCGCGACCGCCGGGGTGATCGCCCGCCTGCGCATGCCTTACCGCAAGCGCAAAGCCTTGCGCGAAGCCGATTGCCGATGGGCCACCGACAGCAACACCGCCGCAAGAAGAATCAAGCCCCATTCCGGCAGCGTTGGCACGTCGGCATCGCCACCGCCCACCTGCCCTGGTGACACCGTCACACTGACTGTGCCCGACGCGCTGGCTGCGTTGTTCGCATCGCCCAGGTAGACCGCCGTGATGCTGTGCGTGGTCACACTCAGTCTATTGGTGCTTAACACCGCCTCGCCACCGCTCAGCGCAGCGCTGCCCAGGACCGTGACACCATCATTGAACTGAACCGTGCCGGAGGGCGAGAAGCCGGAGACCGTGGCCGTGAAAGTCACGTTCTGGCCTGCGGTAATTCCGCTTTCCGGACTGACCGACAGGCTTACGCTGCTGCCGGCCTGACTCACGACCTGAGTCAGCGCGCTCGACACGCTGCTGGCGTTGCTAGTGTCGCCGGAATACACGGCCGTGATGGAGTGCGTTCCAGCGCTCAGACCATTGGTCGTGTACGCGGCCTGCCCAGCGACCAGGGTGACCGCCGCGCCCAGGTTCACGCTGCCTTCCTTGAACTGCACCGTGCCCGTGGGTGAACTGCCTGTGACGTTTGCGGTCAAGGTAACTGACTGACTGGCTGCGCTTGGGTTGGGCGTGCTGATGACCTGGGTCTGTGATGGCGCGACATAGCTGGACGGACTGATTGGTGTCGGCGACAGCCGCTGCACCGTGGAGCCGTCGCCCAGCTCCCCCGAAGAGTTGAAGCCCCATCCGTAGAGCACGCCATCCGATCCCAGCGCGAAGCTTGAGGTGTTGCCAGCAGCAATCGCGACAGGTATCACACCGGCCGCCAGCGTCACCTCCACTGGCGTCGCACGGTTGATTGTGGTGCCATCGCCGACCTGACCAAAATCGTTGTAGCCCCAAGCGTAGAGCTTGCCGTCGGACCCGATGGCCAAGCTGTTGCCTGAGCCAACGGCCACGGCCACGGGCGCAACGCCCGCGGGCAGACTCACTGTCAACGGCGTGTAGATTGCCGTCGTTCCACTGGCACCATAAACGGTGCCCCAAACGTACAACTTGCCGTCGGTTCCGATGCCCAGGCAGTGATAGCGACCACCAGCCATGGTCGTGACGGAAACGCCCGCCGGCATGTGGACCAAAACCGGTGCAAATCGTGGAACTTGGGTACCGTCTCCCAACTGTCCCCATGTGTTGTCACCCCAGGCGTACAGATTGCCATTTGTGCCGAGGGAAAAACTGCTTTCCACGGCAGTAACCACCCAACTTGCAGACACGGCTCCTGGCAGCAAAACGGTCGCGGGCGCGCTGTGATCGTTGGTGGTGCCATCTCCTAGCTGCCCAAACCAGTTGCGACCCCAGGCATAGACAATCCCGTTTGAACCCAAAGCCAGGCTGTGTCCGGACCCGGCCGAAACCACTGCGGGTGATACGCCGGTGGCGAGCGTGGCCACCGCCGGCGAATTGCGCTGGACTGTGCTGCCATCGCCCAGCCCGCCATAGGTGTTATCGCCCCAGGCATAGAGCTTCCCGTCCGATCCGATTGCCAGGCTGTGATCGTCCCAACCTGCGGAGGCTGACACGGGCGTCACGCCGGCAGGCAGGTTGACCAACCTCGGCGTCAGGTGGCTGGTGGTCGTCCCGTCGCCCAATTGGCCATAGGTGTTGTCGCCCCACGAGTAAAGCCGTCCTGCTCGTGCCTGAAGCGTATGGGTCGACCCGACGCTCACCACGTTGGCCTGCGTTGAAACCACATGCGCAACCACGACCGAAGTGCTGGGCGCATTGTTCGTGTCACCCGAATAGACAGCAGTGATGTTGTGGCTGCCTGCGGTGAGCGCACTGGTGTTGTACTGCGCATGTCCGTTCACCAGCGTGACCGGGGCACCCAGATTGGTCGAACCATCCATGAACCGCACCGTGCCGGTTGGCGAATTCCCGGTGATGGTCACCATCAAGGCGACCGATTGGCCGAGGGCGGCCGAAGGCGCTGAAGAAGTCACCACAACGCTGCTGGTTGCCTGGTTGGTCACAGCCACCGACTTCGCCACGCTCGGAATGCCGTTGACGAACACCGTCACCCACGCCGGCCCGAGCGGGAAGTTGCTGAGCGCGGCGGTGGTCAGCTGCGTGCTCGACCAGTTGGCCGTGGCACTGCTGCCCAAAAAGCGCTGCTGGCCGCTGTCCTGCGACTGCAGCATCGCGACTGGGTAGTTTGTCGCTGAGTTCTGGCCGCCGTTGCCGCCCGAAGCCTCGGACAAGCCGGTGAACAAGGTGCCCGTCAGCGCCAGCGAGGTGCCGGGCAACATCGCAGCCGGTGCGGTGACCACGGGCCGCCAGGTGTCCGCGTAGCCCAGGTCTCGGGTGTACAGCTCGGCCGTGTTGAGGCTCGCGGTGCCATTGAACCCGCCAGCAACCAGCACCTTGGCGCTTGGCAGCAGCGTGGCGGTATGGTGGTTTCGCACGGTTGTCAGCGACCCTGCGGAGGACCATGACGCGGTGGCCGGGTCGTACAGCTCGGCGCTGCCGATGACGCCGGTCGAGTTTTGGCCCCCGGAGACCAGCACCTTGCCGCCGGGCAGCAAGATGGCCGAGTGGTAATACCTCAAGGTCGACAGGCTGCCGGTGGCCGCCCACGTGTTGGTGCTGGGGTTGTATGTCTCGCTGGTGCCGATCGGGCCACCGTTGTTGCCACCTGTGACCAGCACGCGACCATCGGGCAGCAAGGTGGCGGTGTGCAAGGAACGCACGTCCGCCAGCACACCGGCCGGTGACCAGGTGTTGGTGCCGGGGTCATACAGCTCGGCCGTGTTGGTCTGGCCATCATTCAGCAGGTTCTTGTAGCCGCCAGCCACCAGCACCTTGCCGTTCGCCAGCAGCGTGGCGGTGTGCAGGTAACGAGCCTGCAACATCGGACCGGCAGCCGTCCAGGTGTTGGTGCCGGGATCGTAGATCTCGGGGCTGTTGACGACGATGCTGCCGTTGTAGCCGCCTGTCACCAGCACCTTGCCGTTGGCCAGCAGCGTGGCCGTGTGGTACGCGCGCCCCGCCGTCAGGTTGCCCGCTGCAGACCAGCTGTTGCCAGCCGGGTCGTACTGCTCGACACCGGGGAGATAGGTCCCGTTGACAGAGTTGAATCCGCCGGCGACCAGCACCTTGCCACTGGGCAGCAGCGTCGCCGTGTGCACATGGCGCGGCGCTGCCATGGCGGCAGCGGCAGACCAGCTGTTGGTGGATGGGTCGTATCGCTCGGCGCTGCTGAGGCTGACGCCATTCAGGCCACCTGCGACCAGCACCTTGCCGCTGGGAAGTTGCGTCGCGCTGTGCCAGTTGCGACCAGCCACCAGCGTGCCCGACGTCGCCCAGGTGTTGATGGCCGGGTCATACAGTTCGGCGCTGCTTAGATAGTTGTTTCCGCTGTAGCCGCCAGTCACCAGCACTTTTCCTATCGGCAGGAGCGTTGCAGTATTAGCGTCGCGGCCAGTTGCCATGGAGCCTGCTGCGGACCAGCTGTTGCTGGCCGGGTCGTACAGCTCTGCGCTGCTTGGGTAGCCCACGAGAGAGTTGGCTCCGCCCGTAACCAGCACCTTATTGCTCGGCAGCAGAGTCGCGGTGTGACTTTGCCGCGCTGTTGCCATGGTTCCAGCCGCAGACCAGCTGTTGCTAGCCGGGTCGTACAGCTCTACGCTGTTAAGTGAGCCTGAGATGCCGTACCCCCCGGTCACTAGCAACTTGCCGCTCGGCAGCAGCGTCGCCGTGTGAAGGTAGCGCGCAATTCCAAGGGCTCCTGCCGCAGACCAACTGTTGCTGACCGGGTCGTACAGCTCTGCGCTGTTCAAACTACCGCCGTTGACGCCCCCGGTCACCAGTACCTTGCCGCTCGGCAGCAGTGTGGCGGTGTGTACCTCGCGCGCAATCGCCATGGCACCCGCCGCAGACCAACTGTTGCTGACCGGGTCGTACAGCTCCGCGCTGTTCAGATAGTTTCCGTTGTCTCCACCGGTCACCAGCACCTTGCCGCTCGGCAGCAGTGTCGCCGTGTGAAGGCGGCGCGCAATTCCAAGGGCTCCTGCCGCAGACCAACTGTTGCTGGCCGGGTCGTACAGCTCTGCGCTGCCTAGACGGCCTGACAAGCTGTCCCCACCGGTCACCAGTACCTTGCCGCTCGGCAGCAGTGTGGCGGTGTGTCGATAGCGCGCAGTCGCCATGGCGCCCGCCGCAGACCAGCTGTTGCTTGCCGGGTCATACAGCTCGACGCTGTTTATAACGCTGCCACCGCTGAAGCCCCCGGTCACCAGCACCTTGCCGTTCGGCAGCAGTGTGGCGGTGTGCTGATTACGCGCCGTCGCCATCGGCAATGCAGTATTGAAGCCTTGGGCCGACGCAGCCAGCGTGGCCAGCAGCAAGGTGCACAGCACCAGCACCCGGACCCACAACGGTTGCAAATGAAAATGCTTGAAGTTCAAGGTCGCCGTCTCCGTCGAATGGGTCAACCCGACGGCCAGCACACCGAGTCAGGGAGCCCTGCAATTGCCGGCGTGAGGCCAAGACACCCCGCCCCCTGCGGGAGCACGTGGCGGGGATGGCCCCGGTCCAGTCCGACAACAGAATGCTCAACCGAGAATGCGACAAGACCGTGACCACGCGATGTGCATCGCGGCGAGGGACATGGCCCTTACGGACCGGCTCAGTCACCGATCCAGTCGTCCAGGCTCGGCACCTCGGCGATGTCGAGCCCGCAGCTCAGCTCCCAGCTCGAGTCGTACCAACCCGGTCCGCAGACGGAGCGTTCTCCGGCATCGGCCAACATCTCGATGGACTGCGCAGGCAGTGGAAACGCAGGGCACAGGGACAGGAAAACGAGTGCCCGTGCGATGCGGTCGGGCGATCGCTGGGTTGAATCGAGACTGAACATGGCGGGCTCCTGAACGGGTGTCGACCGGTTCGATCGATGACGTCAGTTTTCCGGGACATGAAGGCGCCGGCCATCCCGCCGAGGGGTCGATGGCGGGGTGAAAGTGCACCCCTTGAAGCACCACCCAGGAAGGGGGCACCGGTTGATCCCACCTTTTCAGGACTGAGGGATCACGCTGACCGAGACGTCCATGCCTTGCATCAGGCCGCCGCCCAGAATCACGCCACGCAGCGGCACCACGTCGGCGAAATCGGCGCCCCAGGCGAGCGTGATGTAGCGGCGGTCGGCGAGCTGGTCGTTGGTGGGATCGAATTCGATCCAGCCGTGACCCGGCAGGTAGGCAGCCACCCAGGCATGTGACGCGTCAACGCCCATCAACCGAGGCATGCCGGGCGGCGGGTCGGTCAGCAGGTAGCCGGACACATAGCGTGCCGACAAACCGTGGCCACGCAGGCAGGCCAGCATCAGGTGCGCGAAGTCCTGACAGACACCGCGACGATGCTGCAGCACCTCGTCGACCGAGGTGCTGACCGTCGTCGCGCCGGCATCGAATTCGAAATCGTCGTGGATGCGATGGGTCAGATCGATCAACGCCTCGACCCACGGCCGTGCGGGATGCAGTGACTGCTCGGCATACAACCGCGCCGCTTCGGACAGCGGCACGAGTTGCGTCGGCTCGGCCATGCGCGCTGCGTTCAGATCTTCAGACTCGTTCTGCCGCTTTCGCACGGATTCACGCGCCTCATCGACAGTCATCGGATCGCGGGAATCGAAAGGTGGGCGGTCGCCGACCTCGACCTGGCACTGCATGCGCACCCGCAACTGGCGATGCGCTCCGTGCAGCCCGAAATGCGAGATCGAATTGCCGAAGCTGTCGGTGGATTCGTGACGCTCATCAGGCGGCGGATCGATCTGCAGGCTGTGCGACACCAGACGCTGCCACGGCAGCGCTCGCGGTGTCAGTCGTCCGAGTTGCCACGACTGCGAAACCGGCGCGGTGTAGGAGTAGTGCGTCTCGTGCTCGACGGTGTAGCGGTCGAACGCCGCCGGCGGCGTCGATTGCTGGAATTGCGTTTGCTGCTGCGTCATCGGGCCCAATCCAGAACGGCGCTCAGGCCACCAGCGACAGCACGCTGCGCGACGCGGCGTGCGAGAAGAACTTGAGCGTCAACTCGTCGGACACCGCATGCGCGGCGCGCTGCAACTGCGCCAGCACGTCGGCCAGCGCCTCGCTTTCAGGGTGCAGGTCGAGGGCCTCCAGGTGACGCAACGCGCTGTGCGCCGGGGCCAACACGTCGCTGGCAAAGCGCCCGTGGCTCAATTCGAGCTTGGCCACGTACTCGGCCAGGCCCTTCAGCTGGAACGCGACCGAGCGCGGGTTGACCTCATCGCGCAGCAGCAGGTCGAGCACGGGCAGCCACTCGGGAGCGACCAGGTAACGCGAGCGGTAAGTGACGGTCGAATCCGCGTATTCGAGCAGCCAGTCGAGCCCGTGGGTGTGGCCTTCGTTGATGGCGACCTGCAGCACATTGCACTGCGTGGACAGGCGCTCGATGCGCCGACCGATCGACAGGAAGCGCCAGCCCACGCCGCGCGTCATGCCATCGAGGACAAAGCCCGACAGCGTCATCATCGACGTCACCGCGCGGTCCAGCCAGCCCATGGCGAGCGGCAAGCCCAGGCTGGTCGACGACAACCCACGCTGGAACACCGGATCGGCGATCAGCTGATTGAGCGATCGCCAGTGGTCGGCCGACATGCGGTCCCGCAGGTTGAAGGCCACGCGCGACAGCTGCCGCAGACGCTCGCTCAAGCCCTCCTCCGGATGGGTGGCGGCACGCAGCAGGTCGGTGCTCGGGTGATCGGTGTTGTCGATCAGTCCGAAGCGCTGGGCCAGGATCAGGCTCGGCGGCACGCCGTCCGTCTGCTCGCGCGAATCGTCCAGGACATCGCCGATCGCCACGCGCAGCAATCGGGCGGCGGACTCGCATCGCTCGCCGTAGCGGCCGAACCAGAACAGGTTCTCGGCAGCCCTCGACGGCACGTTGGCCCGCGTGGCCACCAGATCCTGCGGCTTGACGGTGCGGCTCAGCAACGAAAACGATGCGTTGACCGGGGCGTCGGAAAGCACCCAGGTGTCCTTCGAGCGGCCACCCCGCTGCATCGCGATGACACGAGACCGGTCGTCGCCTGCCACGCGCGTCAGTCCGCCCGGCATCACGTGGTAACCGTTCGGCGTCGCCACCGCGAAAACGCGCAGGCCGACGGTCCGGGAACTGAGCTGCTCCGAACGATCGGGGGCGGTGCCCTGCTCGAGCACGGGCGCCTGCGACACATGCACCCACTCCTGCGCGACGTAGCGCTGCGGTCGTGCGGCGACGCGCTCTCGCAAGGCGGCGCGCTCTTTCGTCGACAGGTCGGCGCCGAACAGCGCCGGTTCGCGGTTTGAACGTTCGAGCGGTTTGATGATGAGCTTGTCGAGGCGGCGCCATGCGTCGTCGAGCGCGGCGGGTTCTCCCAGCCACCAGGTGGCCACCGAGGGCAGGCGCAGCGGCTCGCCGAGCAGCTGCTCACTGAGCTTGGGCAGGTAGCCCAGCAGCGCGCCGGACTCCAGCACGCCCGAGCCCAGCGCATTGGCCAACAGCACCGTACCGCGCCGAGCGCAGTCGGTGAGCCCGGGGACACCGAGCGCCGAATCGGAGCGCAGTTCCAGCGGATCGCAGTAGTCGTCGTCCTGGCGCCGCAGGATCGCATGGACCCGCTTCAAGCCTTCGACGGTCTTCATCCACACACAGCCATCGCGCACGGTCAGATCGCTGCCCTCGACGAGCGGGAAACCCAGGTAGCGCGCCAGCAGCGCATGCTCGAAATACGTCTCGTTGTACGGCCCCGGCGTCAGCAGAACGACCAGCGGACTGGTGCGCTCGCTGGTTCGCTCACCACTGCGGTTGACCACGTCCTTCGGTGCCCAGCGCAGCAGCGATTCGCGCAACGCATCGAAGAACGAGGCCAGGTGCTGCACATGCAGTTCGCGGAACATCTGCGGAAACACGCGCGAGACCACCAGCCGGTTCTCCAACGCGTAGCCGGCACCCGAAGGCGCCTGCGTGCGGTCGTTGACCACCCACCAGTGGCCGTCGGGCGAGCGCGCCAGGTCGGCCGCGTAGTTGAACAGGTGCACGCCACCGGGCGGGCGGATGCCCTGCACCTGATGCAGGTAGCCACTGTGACCGAAGATGATCGACGGCGGGATCGCGCCCGAGCTCAGCAGTTCCTGAGGTCCGTAGATGTCGCCCAGGACGCGGTTCAGCAGGTCGGCGCGCTGCGCGATGCCGGCGGCGATCTCATCCCACTCGGTGGCCGACAGCAGCAGCGGCAGCGGATCGACTTCCCAGGGGCGGTCGGCGCCTTTCGGGTCGGCGTAGACGTTGTAGGTGATCCCGTTCTCGCGGATCTCGCTTTCCATCAAGGCCAGCGTCTCGCTGACCTCCAGGCCCTGGCGTGCCGCCAGCGCGCGCAGGAACGCGTCCCAGTGCGGCCGGGGGGACCCCGGAGCCGACAGCAACTCGTCGTAGCGACCCTCGACCGAGACATAACCTGAAAGCAAACGACTCAACATGTCAGACAACCAACTTCATTGAGCCCATTGTCATACGCGGGCACCGCAGCTTCGGTCGACGACAGGTTGCAACGCCGAGGTGAAAACCCCGAGGCGCGCGTTCACGCGTGACCTCGGGGCGATCGGCTCAGGTCGGTGCAGCAGCGCGACGCAAGTCAAGCGTGAATGGGAAGTTCGGGTTGCGTTCGTCTTTCGGCACGTTCATCGTGCCCGGTGTGTGACCCGTGCGGAAGAACCGGTTCAGTCGCCGTGCCTCGGCTTCGTAGGCATTGACCGGGAAGGTGTCGTAGTTGCGCCCGCCCGGATGCGCCACGTGATATTGGCACCCGCCCATCGAACGGCTCATCCAGGTGTCGACCAAATCGAAGGTCAGTGGCGCATGCACGTCGATGGTCGGATGCAGCGCGGAGGGTGGATTCCAGGCGCGGTAGCGCACCGCGCCGACGAACTCACCGACCTGGCCGGTGGGCTGCATCGGCACGACCCGGCCGTTGCAGGTCAGCACATGGCGATCGCCGATCAGGCCGGTTGCCTTGAGCTGAACCCGCTCGACCGACGAGTCGACATAGCGTGCCGTGCCGCCGGTCGCACCTTCTTCCCCCATGACATGCCAGGGTTCGAGCGCCATGCGCACCTCGACCTCGGTACCCATCGCGGTGAAATCTCCGAGGCGCGGGAACCTGAAATTGAGGTGCGGCGCGAACCACTCGGGCTTCAGCGCGTAGCCGAAGGTGTTCAGTTCCTCGACCACGTCGCACAGGTCCTGCCAGATGAAGTGCGGCAACATGAAGCGATCGTGCAGTTCGGTGCTCCAGCGCTTCAGGCGTGCGGGGCGGTACGGTTCCTTCCAGAAGCGCGACACCAGCGCGCGCATCAGCAACTGCTGCGTCAGGCTCATCCGCGCGTGCGGCGGCATCTCGAAGGCGCGCATTTCCAGCAGGCCCAGCCGTCCCGTCGGGCCGTCCGGCGAATACAGCTTGTCGATGCAGAACTCGGCACGGTGCGTGTTGCCGGTCACATCGATCAGCAAGTTGCGCAGCAGTCGGTCGATCAGCCACGGCGGACAGTAGTCGCCGTTCTCGCGGGTGACGCGCTGCAATTCGGCGAACGCGATCTCGAGTTCGTAGACCGAATCGTTGCGAGCCTCGTCGACGCGAGGAGCCTGGCTGGTCGGACCAACAAACAGGCCCGAGAACAGGTAGCTCAGCGCTGGATGGTTGTGCCAGTAGCCGACCATGCTGGCGAGCAGGTCCGGTCGGCGCAGGAACGGGGAGTCCGCCACCGTGGCTCCACCGAGAACGAAGTGGTTGCCGCCTCCGGTGCCGGTGTGGCGTCCGTCGAGCATGAACTTCTCGGTCGACAGCCGGGTTTCGTGTGCGCTCTGGTACAGGTGCGTCGTCTGCTCGACCAGTTCCTCCCAGCAGTGCGCCGGGTGGATGTTGACCTCGATGACGCCCGGGTCGGGCGTGACGCGCAGCGTCGACAGACGGGGGTCCTTCGGCGGCTCGTAGCCTTCGAGAATGACCGGCACCTTCAGTTCGACAGCCGTGTCCTCGATCGCGGAGACCAGTTCGAGGTAATCCTCGAGCGCTGTCATCGGCGGCATGAAGATGTACAGGCGACCCTCGCGAGGCTCGGCACAGATGGCCGTGCGGCTGATCCAGGCCGCAGACTCGAAGCTTGACGGTGCGCGCAGGCTCGGGGCGGGTGCGCTGGCGACGGCCTTGTCGGGTCCCTGCGCAGCGCGCGAGCGTTCGGCAAAGCCTGCACTCGCGCCCGTGACCGGGTGACCACCGGCGCCGCTCAAACCAGAGGTTCCTTCGTTCGATCCGGTGGCATAACGAAGCCGGCGGTACGGCGGCAGCGGAACGAACTGCTGCGTCTGATCGGGCGGATACACCCACGGCAGGTCGCCTTCAGCGGCCCACGGCTGCGAGTCGAGCGGCAGTCGGAAGCCGAGCGGCGAGTCTCCGGGCACCAGATAGCAACGCTCCGACCGCAGGAACCACGGACCGGTGTTCCAGCGCGGGTGGCCGTTGGTGCCACGGGCTACTGGCAGCACATGGCCGACGACCTTGTCGAGGCCCTGGCTGAACACCTTGCGCAGGCGTTCACGCTCCAGCGGATCAGACAGGCGGGCGTCGAACGGATCGACATTGGTCGGCAGCTTGCGCTCGCGCCAGAGGTAGTACCAGGTGTCTTCGTACGCCGGAAACACGTACTTCGGATCGAGCGCCAGCCGCCGCGCGACGCCGCTCATGAACTTCTGCGCGTGCACGTCGGTGACCTGGTAGTCCTTGTGCTCGTTGGCGAACAGCTCGGGATGCGTCCACACCGGCTCGCGGTCCTTGCGCCAGTACAGGTTCAGCGACCAGCGCGGTAACTGCTCGCCCGGGTACCACTTGCCTTGACCGTAGTGCAGCAGACCGCCAGCGCCGTACTTGAGGCGCAGCTTGTCCATCAGATCGGCGCTCAACAGCCGCTTGGTCGGGCCCATCGCCTCGGTGTTCCACTCGGCGCCGTCGCGGTCATCGACCGACACGAAGGTGGGCTCGCCGCCTTGAGTCAACCGAACGTCGTTTTTGCGCAGGTCTTCGTCGACGCGATGGCCCAGCGCCTCGATGCTTTCCCATTGCGCGTCGGTGTACGGCAGGGTGACGCGCGGGGCTTCCCACACGCGCGTGACACTCATCTTGTGCTCGAACTCGGTCTCGCATTCATCGATGGCGCCACTGACCGGCGCCGCCGACGACGGATCGGGCGAGCAGGCCAGCGGAATGTGACCTTCTCCGGCCAGCAGACCAGACGTCGGGTCGAGCCCGATCCAGCCGGCACCCGGCAGAAACACCTCGCACCAGGCGTGCAGGTCGGTGAAGTCGACCTCGGTGCCGCTCGGTCCGTCGAGCGACTTCACGTCGCTCTTCAACTGGATCAGATAACCCGAGACGAAGCGCGCGGCCAGACCGAGATGTCGCAGCACCTGCACCAGCAGCCAGCCGGTGTCGCGGCACGAACCGGAGCCGTTGGTCAGCGTGACTTCCGGCGTCTGCACGCCGGGCTCCATGCGGATCAGGTAGCTGATGTCCTTCTGCAGCTTCTGGTTCAGCTCGACCAGGAAGTCGTTGGTGTGCTTCTTCGTGCGCGGCACGCTGTCGACGTACTTCTTGAACAGCGGCGTCAGCTCGCCCTGGGCCATGTACGGGGCCAGCTCGGCCGCCAGTTCGGGCTCGTACTCGAACGGGAAGTTCTCGGCCGACGGTTCGAGGAAGAAATCGAACGGGTTGAGCACCGACATCTCGGCAACCAGATCGACCTCGATGCGGAACGAGGTGGTCTTGTCCGGGAACACCAGCCGCGCGAGGTAATTCGACTGCGGGTCCTGCTGCCAGTTGATGAAGTGCGCGGCGGGCTCCACGCGCATCGAATAGCTCAGGATGCGGGTGCGCGAATGCGGCGCCGGACGCAGGCGGACGATCTGCGGACCCAGGTTGATGGGCCGGTCGTACCGGTAATGGGTCACGTGGTTCAGCGCGACATGGATGGACATTCAGGGCTCCAGGGATGGCACCAGCGGGCGTGCCGAAAAAACGCGCAACGAACAACGACAGAGGCCGACGCAGCCTGCGTCAGCCTCGAAGACTCAAGACTTGACCGGCACCAGGAAGTCGCGGCTGATGCCCACACCGAGCGTGCCCACACGTTCGAGAAACTGCGTGAGGTAAGCGTGCAAACCGGTCGCCAGGATTTCGTCGATGCGACCGTACTGCAGGTCGGCACGCAACCGACCCGCACGGCGCAGTGTTTCGCTCGATTGCTCGTTGGCGATCATCGTCAGGTTGGACAACACCTCCTGCGTGCAGGCCGCCAGCGAACGCGGCATGTCGGGGCGAAGGATCAGCAACTCGGCGACTTTCTCGGGCCGGATCACGTTGCGGTAGACCTTGCGGTAGACCTCGAATCCCGACACCGATCGCAGGATCGCGGACCAGTGATAGAAGTCGTATTCGACGTCGCGGCCGCTGCGCGGTTCGGTGTTTCGAGATGGGCCTTGCGACTGGCTCTGTGATTGACTCATACCGCTGGCTGCCGCTTCGTTGTCTGACAGCGGGGGCATTGCTCCCATGCCGTTCGGCCCGCCAAAGAACTCGCTTTCGACGGCGTGGAACTTGACGTCGAGCAGACGCGCCGTGTTGTCGGCTCGTTCGAGAAAGCTGCCGATGCGCAGGAAGTGGAACGCATCGTCCTGCAGCATCGTTCCGACGGTCACGCCACGCGACAGGTGCGAGCGGAACTTCACCCATTCGAACGCGGTTCCCGGGTCTTTCAGGAAGGCCCCGCTGGTCACCATGCGCTGGAATTCGAGCCAAGTCTGGTTCTGCGTTTCCCAGACCTCGGTGGTCAGCGTGCCGCGCACGGCACGCGCGTTTTCGCGCGCGGCCATCAGGCAGTTGCGGATGCTCGATCCGTTCTCCGGGTCGCTGACCATGTACTCCATCACGCTGCGGGCGGTGACCTTGCCGTAGCGCGAGGCGAAGTCGCCGGTCAGTTCGGAAATGCTGAGCAGGCCCTTCCAGCCCTGCTCGGCCGCGTCGGCGGATTGCGGCAGCAGCGACGTCTGGTAGTTGACATCCAACATCCTCGCTGTGTTTTCGGCGCGCTCCATGTAGCGTGCCATCCAGAAAAGGTGATCAGCAGTCCTAGACAGCATCTGAACTCTCCAAACGGGCAAGCGCAGCGACGCCCACAATCAAGCAACGCCCGCGGAACCGGCTTTGCCGGGCCGCAGGGTGGCGCCCCTTGGGGGCAGGAGCGAAGCGACTGGGGGGCCTCATTGTTCCAAAACCCAGGTGTCCTTGGTGCCACCACCTTGGGACGAGTTGACGACGAGAGAACCCTCCTTCAGCGCGACGCGGGTGAGGCCGCCGGGCACCATCTGCACCGTCTTGCCGCTGAGCACGAAAGGCCGCAAATCGATGTGTCGCGGTGCGATCCCGGACTCGACGAAGGTCGGACAGGTCGACAGCGCGAGGGTCGGCTGCGCGATGTAGCCGGATGGGTTGGCTTCGAGCACCGCGCGGAACTCGGCGATCTCGGCCTTCGTCGACGCGGGGCCGACCAGCATGCCGTAGCCACCCGCGCCATGCACCTCCTTCACCACCAGTTCGGCGAGGTGATCGAGCACGTACTTCAGATCGTCGGCCTCGCGGCAAAGGTAGGTGGGCACGTTGTTGAGGATCGGCTTCTCGCCCAGGTAGAACTCGATCATCTTCGGCACGTACGGATAGATCGACTTGTCGTCGGCGACGCCGGTGCCGATCGCGTTCGACAGCGCCACGTTGCCAGCCCGGTAGGCGCCCAACAGGCCCGCACAGCCGAGCGTCGAATCCGGGCGGAACGCAGTGGGGTCAAGGAAGTCGTCATCGACCCGGCGATAGATCACGTCGACCCGCTTCGGGCCCTGCGTCGTTCGCATGTAGACGAAGTTGTCCTTGACGAACAGGTCCTGGCCCTCGACCAGTTCGATGCCCATCTGCTGCGCGAGGAAGGCGTGCTCGAAGTACGCACTGTTGTACATGCCCGGCGTGAGCACGACGACGGTCGGCTCGTTGACCGACGGCGGTGCGACCGCACGCAGTGTTTCCAGCAGCATGTCGGGGTAGTGAGCGACCGGCTCGACACGGTGCTGGCTGAACAACTCCGGGAACAACCGCATCATCATCTTGCGGTTCTCGAGCATGTAGCTGACGCCGCTCGGCACCCGCAGGTTGTCCTCCAGGACGTAGTAGCTGCCGCTGCCATCGGCGTTGCCGGCGCGAACGATGTCGATGCCGGAGATGTGCGAATAGACGCCGAACGGCACGTCGACGCCCATCATCTCGGGCCGGAACTGCGCGTTCTTGAAGATCTGCTCGCCGGGGACGATGCCGGCGCGGATGATGTCCTGACCGTGATAGACGTCATGGATGAAGCGGTTCAAGGCCACCACGCGCTGGCGCAGGCCTTTTTCCATGTCGACCCATTCGTGCGCCGGGATCACCCGGGGGATCAGGTCGAACGGAATCAACCGCTCGGTGCCCGAACCATCCTCGTCTTTCGCTCCGTAAACAGCGAAGGTGATACCGACGCGACGGAAGATCATCTCCGCTTCTTCGCGGCGCGACTTCATCACGTCGCCGGGTTGCTGCGCCAGCCACTGCTGGTAGCCACGGTAATGCTCCCGCACCTGCGTGCTGGAGATTTGCATCTCGTCAAAGCTCGATCTCATAGGCATCACTCCTGATTCACAGAGAAGCAAATTCCAGGCCACTGAGCCCTGAAGGCGGCTCTGGAACAGCGGAGAGGGGTGCCATGACAAGGGGATCGCCCCTCCGCCCGGACCGTTTGAGCGCCAAGCGGTCCATCTCGATCATGCGCGCATCTTCGTGTCAGTGCGGGTCTTCAGCCTGCCAATGCCAGTAGCGACGGGCGTCTGCTCGTTCGCATCCGCCGCTCGGCCGGACATCGCGCGACGCGCTGTGCCACGTCCACGCGCCGCAGTTCGGGCTGTCGGCGATCGCGATGCCGCGCTGGCGGTAGCGCGCCAGCACATCGGCTGCCGGGTGGCCGTAACGGTTGAGATGTCCCGCCTGAAACACTGCCACCCGAGGACTCACGGCATCCAGGAAGGCGGCCGACGACGAGGTTTTGCTGCCGTGATGCGGAACCAGCAGCACGTCGCTGGACAGCGCATCACGGTGTTCGCGCAGCAGCCGGATCTCCTGGTCGCGCTCGATGTCGCCGGTCAGCAGCGCGCTCGCGCCGGCCCCCTGCACCCGCAGCACGCACGACAGCGTGTTGGGACGCGATGCAGGGGTGTCGACATCGGTTCCGGGGTGCAGCATTTCGAAGCGAACACCGTCCCACTCCCAGTGCTGACCGGCAGCGCAACGATGCTGGTTCACTCCCCGGCCCTGCGCATCGATCCGCAATGGATGCAGGTCTTCGATCGAGCTGGTCAATTCGCCGATGGGCATGCCTTGCAGCAGCGTCGCGGCGCCTCCAACGTGATCGGTGTCGCGGTGGCTCAGCACCAGCGTGTCGATGTGGTGATCGCCCCGTGATCGCAGCAGTGGAAGCAGCACGCGCTGGCCGGCATCGAAGTCGGGCGAATACTGTGGACCGGCGTCGTAGACCAGCACGTGGTGGCGCGTGCGCACGATCACGGCGGTGCCCTGCCCCACGTCGGCAGCGACCAGTTCGAACTCACCGGAAGTCGGCAGTTGACGCACTGGCAACAGCATCGGCAGCACCAGCGGCACGGCCAGCGCGCGCACCCGCCACGGCAGCGGCATCACCAGCCAGGCGGCTGCCAGCAACCCTGCAACCTGCGCCCACCAGGGAGCGACTCCGACCGACCACACTGCGGCAGGCGCCTGCGCCAGCCAGCCGAGTGATGCGCAGAGCAGCGACACGGCCCATGCGCCCGCCTTCCACAGCGGGGCCGCGATGCTGCCCAGCAGCGCCAGCGGCGTGATCACCAGCGTGATCAGCGGTATCGCGATCAGGTTCGCCACGAACCCGATCAGCGACAGCTGCTGGAAGCACACCAGCGTCAGCGGCGTCAGGCCGAGGGTGGCGATCCACTGCGTGCGGATGCCTCCGGACACCCAGCCCCGCAGCTTCGGAACGAGCGCCCGCAAACGACCGGTCACCGTCGCTGACGCAGCGTCGGAGTCACCGGAGTCTCGCGCCAGTGACTCGACCTTTGCGCTTCCGGACAGCAACAGCAAGCCCACGGCAGCAAAGGACAACCAGAAGCCAGGTTGCAGGAGAGCCCACGGATCGATCACCGTCACCACGGTGGCCGCCGCCAGCAGCACCAGCGGCCACGGCCAGCGCAGTCCGGCGCCGCGCAGCAGGCACACCGTGCCGAGCATCCACACCGTGCGCTGCGACGGCACGCCCCAGCCGGAAAACACCGCGTAAACAAAGGCCACAGCGAATCCGCCCCACAGCGCGGCAGCCGGTGCGGCGACCCACAGCATCGCGCGCTGATTGCGGCGCCACATCGCGCCGATGACCACACCGGCCAGCCACGCGAACATCGTGATGTGAAGACCGCTGATCGATACGAGATGAGCAATGCCAGCGCGCCGAAACAGGTCCCAGTCGTCACGCTCGATCGACGACTGGTCGCCGACCGCAAGTGCCGACAACACACCGGCCGCGCGGCGATCGGCCACGGTGGCATCGATGGCATCGCGTACGTGCTGTCGCAAACGCTCGATCGGATGCGCAACCGCAAGGTCGAGCAACCGGGGCACAGGCGTCTCGCGCACCGAACCAGTCGCACGCACACCTTCTTCGAACCACCTCAGTTCCTGATCGAAGCCCTGCGGATTCGACAGGCCGTGCGGTCGGCGCAGCCGCACCGTGAAGCGCCAGCGCTGCCCGGCACGCAGCTCGCCTTGCGCGGCGGTCAGCGGGGCCTCGTCCTGGAAACCTGCATACCAGCCCAGGGACACGACCGCTGGTACGACAAGAAGCTGCCCGTCCTGTGTCGCTTCATCGACCTCGAATCGAAACCGGAGCCCATTCGACGAGCGCTGCGGCAGGCTGGCGACCACGCCCGTGACCTGCAGGTCATGGCCCTCGATCGCGATGGGCAACTTCTCGGCCAGTCGAATGGAGGCGCGCCCTCCTGTGACCCCGAACGCCAGGATCAGCAGGCCGAGCGCGGCGACCATGCTGCGCCGGCCGGCGAGCGTCGCAACCGCAACAAGCAACAACCCGAGAGCCATGCAGGCGACATGCACCGACAGCTCGCGCAACGCCACTTCGCGCAACTGAAGCGCCGCACCCACGGGCCAGGCCGCACCCAGCATCGCCAGTCGCCAGCCGGTGTTCACGGCGACGGAAACACGGGGTGAAGACATCCGCCGCAGTGTAGGATTTCAAGCTCCATCTAACGCTGTCGGAACACCCCCCAATGACTGCATCCTCCTCTGTGTACGACCGCCTGAAGGAGCTGGGCATCGAACTGCCTCCGGTGGCCATCCCGGCCGCCGCCTATCTGCCTTTCGTGCGTACCGGCAACCTGGTGTTCCTCTCCGGGCACATCGCCAAGCGCGATGGCAAGCCGTGGGTCGGCCAGCTGGGTCTGAACATGGATACGGCCACCGGCAAGTCGGCAGCGCGCGCCGTCGCGATCGACCTGCTCGGCACGCTGAATGCGGCCATCGGCGACCTGAACCAGGTCGAACGCATCGTCAAGCTGATGAGCCTTGTCAACAGCACGGGTTCGTACACCGAACAGCACCTGGTGACCAACGGGTGCTCGGAGTTGCTCGGCGAGGTGTTTGGTACGAAGGGTCAGCATGCGCGCAGCGCATTCGGGGTCGCCCAGATTCCGCTCGGAGCCTGTGTCGAGATCGAGTTGATCGTGCAGGTAGCTTGATGGTGACCTCGTCTTCATCGACTTCAGGCACGACCCGGCTGCTGCTGGCGATGGCGGTGGCGTGCGTCGGCGCGGTGGCAGGCGCGCTGGTGTCGCAGCATGTGTTCGACATGCAGCCCTGCCCCTGGTGCATCCTGCAGCGTGTCATCTACCTCGCGATCGCCTTGCTGTGCCTGATCGGCGCAGCGTGGTCCTCCGCCGTCGCGCGCCGGGGCATCGGCGTGCTGACGCTGCTGCTGGCGCTCAGCGGCGCGGCGTCGGCGCTCTACCAGGACCTGGTGGCATCGAAGTCCACGTCGTGCAACCTGACCTTCGCCGACAAGGTGATCAGCGCCCTGGGTCTCGACGGCGCGTTCCCGCCGCTGCTTCAGGTCACCGCCAACTGCTCCGACGCTGCCGTGAAGTTGCTCGGCATCCAGTACGCGTACTGGAGCCTGGCCTTGTTCGTCATGCTGGCGGCGGCGTCGATTTGGGTGGTGGTGAGCAAGCCGCGCCGACGGTATTGATTCACCGCCCGCCGCCAGACTTGCTCGACCCGGCCGGACCTGAGTCAGTAGGGCGTGCCGTCCTTGTGCGTGAATTGCCACGCGCCATGTTCCGTCGCACGTGCCACAAGATCGTCGTCCGGATAGGTGGCGAGGTCACCGGGCGTCCGGTCTCCGATTTCCAGGTACATACACGATAGATCGCTGCGGTTGATCAGCATGTGTGCATCACCGTTGCCGGCCGCAAAACCTGCGCACATTCCAGGCCCCAGCAGCATTTCACCCTCGTTGGTGACCAGGGTCGGTTCGCCCTCCAGGATGTAGACAAATTCGTCCTGGCGCAGGTGCTGGTGCCGCAGCGCAGATACCGCACCCGGGAGCAGCGTGGTCAGGTTGACGCCGAAGTTCTTCAACCCGAACAGATCGCCCAGCGGCCGCTTCATGCGTCCCTGCATCCGTGAGGCAAACGGTTCGGGGTAGCTGGACGCCTTGAGGCGCGTGGGCACCTGATCGGCGCGCGCGGAGACGGGGTGGCGCCGCGCGGTCACAGCACCCCCTCCTCGAGGCTGCGCAAGTAGTTGAACTCGGGAGATTCGACACCGGCCAGCCGACGAATCTCGACCAGTTCCGGCGACTCGAAGAACGCCCGGGCCCGGGCAATCGACGCCCATTGCGAGAAGTGAACGATCCGGTTCGCATCGACCTCGTGGCGCAAGACGAAATATCTCTGCTCGCCGGCATTCTTTCGCATCGGGGCCGCATCGTCGAAGACCTTCTTCCAGGCTTCGTAGTCCTTGACCGCATGGGTGATCAGCACGTAATCCATGAACGCTCCCGTGATGCGTTGCCTCACGGGCAACCGGCCCCCGGTTGAGCACGACGGCACCGGGCATGGGCCCTATTACACGATCAAGCCGCTTGTGCTTCAATCGATTTCTCGACGCTTCCGCATGCACCACGCGAATGTCACTCCCACTCGTTCGCTTGTCATCGCTGGACCTGATCCGAGGCTACGTCGCGGTGGGCCGTCGCATGAGCATCACCCTGGCGGCGCAGGATCTGTGCCTCACGCAGTCGGCCGTGAGCCGCCAGATCCATGCGCTGGAAAGCCAACTCGGCATCAAGCTGCTGGTGCGCGGGCACCGCTCGATTGCGTTCACGGCCGAGGGCGAGCGCCTGTTCCGGAGCGCCGATGGCGCCGTCCAGCAACTGCAGGATGTGCTGGGCGATATCCGCACGAAAGGGGCTGCGCGACCGGTGATGTTGAGCGCCAGCATCGGCGTCACCGGCCTGTGGCTGCTTCCGCGCCTCAGCCGTTTCCAGGCATTGCACCCCGGCGTCGACCTGCGGGTCTCGGCCAACAACCAGGTGGCGGATCTGCGTCACGACGGCATCGATCTGGCGATCCGCTACACCACGCCCGCATCCGCGCCCGAAAGCGCCACCTTGTTGTTCGGCGAATCGCTGATGCCGGTTGCGCATCCCGGCCTGGGCTTGAAGTCGCTGAGCTCGGCCAAGGTGCTGTCCAAGGTGTCCCTGCTGGAGTTCGATGACCCGAGGCACCCCTGGCTGCAATGGGGCGACTGGCTCGCTGCGAAGGGATGGGCCGATGCCCGGCCGCGCGGTGTGCTGCACTTCAACCAGTACGACCAGGTGATCCAGGCCGCCCTGGCCGGCCAGGGCGTGGCTCTCGGGCGGCTCTCGCTGATCCAGCCACTGCTCGACGAGCACCGGCTGGTGCCGCTCGCGCCACGCGAGAAGCAGCCCGAGACGACCCACGCCTACTGGCTTATCCGCGCCGAGCAGGAGCCGCGAGCCGCGGTTCGCCAGGTGGCTGCGTGGATCGAAGCGGAGGCCGCCTCGTCCCGAGCCGTCACTTCGGCGTGAGCAGCCGGCTGGCACACGCCAGGGCGTCATCCAGACGGTCATTGCCCCAGTACATCTCGTCGCCGACGAAGAACGTCGGCGCGCCGAAGATGCCCCGGGCACGCGCAGCCTCGGTCTGCTGCCGAAGCTTCAGCTTGTTGGGCTCGGATCGAGCTTCATCGATGATCTGATGGGCCGGCAGTCCCAGTTGCTCCAGCACGTCGGCCACCACGTCCGGTGCATCGATGTCGCTGTCCTCGGCGAAGTTGAGCGACATCATGCGACGGCAGTAAGCGCCCATCCACGGCTGTCCGGCGCCGACCAGCGCAACGCGCATCGGCAACAGCGCCGTGCGCGGGAACGTGGTCGGCCTTTTCCAAGGGAGACCGAGTTCGCGGCATGCGCGCTCCATGTCCTTCCAGACGTACTCGCCCTTGGCCTTCTGGAGCACGAACGGCGAGGTGTCCCACCCGAAGGTGCGGAAGATGGGTCCGAGCAGGAACGGCTTCCAGCAGATGGGCACCTGCAGCCGCTCTGCGGCCGCCTCGATGCGCATCACGCTCAGGTAGCTGTAGTTGCTGCCGAACTCGAACCAGAACTCGATGTCGACCGGAGTCATCGCTGCCTTGACGTCGTTCATGGTTGTCCATCCTCTTGCTCGTAGACGACCAGGCAGCGCAGCTCGATGCTCTCGCGCAGCGGCGTGCCGGGCGGCGCGTCAGGCAGATCGAAGGCCGCATGCGGCGTGAATCGGGCGACGCCACCGAGTTGCGAGTCGTACTGCTTGAACACCAGCGCCTCGTGGCGATCCATCTCCGAGAAATACGACCACCGGTGTTGAGGCGAGCACCGAGCGAGGTAGATCTCGCCGGAGCGCCGTGGATAGCGCACCTCGCCGGGGACCAGATCGAAGGCCGACAGCGTGCGCGCATCGCACACCGCGAGCGGCGTGTCCCGCACCGGGCCGTTGATCGAGCGCCACACGTTGACGATGCCGTAACGCCTGACTCGCGCAGCCTCGCCTTCCGGCAGCACCATCGTCAGGCGCCTGAGGCCCGACGCTTCGGAGTAGTCGTTGTGCACCCGGCCGTTCGCCGCAGCGCGACCGCCCGCGTCGCGCCGACCGAAGCTCAACGCGACACGCCCGGCCTCCCGGCGTCGAACCAGGTGATCGAAGACATGCGCCTGCCGCGCTCCGGTGACCGCCATCGCCAATTCGGCGGCTTCGCGGTAGTAGATGGTTCGGATCGCGTCCTCGTCGAGGAAGTTCGTCACCGCCGTGGGTGCATCCCTCAGCACGTACCCCTCGCGATCGATGCAAGGCGCTTGCGGCGCACTGCGTGCGTCGGTGATCCGCACCGTCTGCTGCTCGTACTCGCCGCTCTCCCAAGGCGTGCCGGGTGGCGGCTCGAAGGCATAACTGACCGGACGCTCTGACATCGGCCGAAGGTAGCTGAGTTGCGAGACCACGAAGCGCGGCTCTGGCGGCACACGCGCGAAGGCGTTGTTGGGATCAGCACGTTGAACGATCGATGGGTGCATCGCGACTCCTGGCGTTCGGGTTGCGGGAGACACGCGAGGCCGAATTGCAGCCCCATCCGTCGCGCCTCCCTGCCTTGAATTGAGCGCCGCACCCGAGCCCGCTTCAAGCAACGGTTGGGTCCACTCACATGCGCCAGGAGAATGCGAATGGGCCTCCGACCTGATACCTCAGACCGGCAACAACCGCTGCGCCTTGGGAATCGCATCCTGCGATTTCCCCTTGCGTGCCCGTTTGCCCAGATACGGTGCCAGCGATGCGCCCTTGAGCACTTCGTCGCGTGCCTTGCCACCGCGCCCGGTGCCTTCAATGCGCAGCGCGTGCGAGAAGACGGCGACGCTGGCCAGCGTGTCCTTCGACTCCAGGTCCATCAGCGTCAGTCCACGGCCACCGTTCGGCTGCAGCTTCAGTTCCGCGAGCGGAAACACCAGCAGGCGGCCGAGTGCCGACAGGCAGCCAACCTGATCCCCCAGCATGCCCGCCGAAGCCAGGGCCGGCGGCAGCAGCTGTTCGCCCGACTCCAGCGTGAGGAAGGCCTTGCCGCTGCGCTGGCGGGCGATCAGATCGCCGACGCGCGCCAGCAGCCCGTAGCCCGCACTGCCGGCCAACAACAGCGTCTGCGCCGCATGACCGGCGAAGTAGTGCGCCGGCTGCGTACCGGCCTCGAGCTCGATCAGGGTGGTGATCGGTTGGCCGTCACCACGCCCTCCCGGCAGCAGGCTGACCAGCGTCGAGTAGACCCGGCCGCTGCCGTTGGCTGCGCTGCCGAAGATCAGCAACGGGTCGACACTGCGGCAAGTGAACGTTGCCAGCAAGGCATCGCCCGCCTTGAACTGCAGGCTGGCGGGATCAACCTCGTGCCCCTTCAACGCCCGCACCCAGCCCTTCGCACTGACCACCACGGTCACCGGCTCGTCGATCACCTCGATCTCGACGACCGCCTTCTTCTCGGCCTGGATCAGCGTGCGGCGCGGGTCCTTCTCGACCGAGCCGAACTGCTTCACATCGGCCTCGATCTCCTTGATCACCGTGCGCTTCAGCGTGCCCGGGTTGCCGAGGATGTCTTCGAGCTTGCCCTGCTCGACGCGCAGCTCTTTCAGCTCCTGCTCGATCTTGATCGCTTCGAGCCGCGCGAGCTGACGCAGCCGGATTTCGAGAATGTCGTCGGCCTGCCGTTCGCTGAGCTTGAAGTGCTCGATCAGCGCCAGCTTCGGCTCGTCGGCGTTGCGGATGATGCGGATCACCTCGTCGATGTTCAGCAGCACCAGCTGCCGGCCTTCGAGCACATGGATGCGATCGAGCACCTTGTCGAGCCGATGCTGCGAGCGACGCTGCACCGTCTGCAAGCGGAAAGTGACCCATTCGGCGAGGATCTGGCGCAGCGTCTTCTGCGTCGGTCGACCGTCGGCGCCGACCATCGTCAGGTTGATCGGCGCCGAGCTTTCCAGGCTGGTGTGCGCCAGCAGCTGGGTGATCAGATCGCCCTGCTCGATGCGGCTGGTCTTGGGCTCGAACACCAGGCGCACCGGCGCGTCCTTGCTCGACTCGTCGCGCACCGCGTCGAGCACGCCGAGCAACGACGCCTTCAACTGCAACTGGTCGGCGCTCAACGCCTTCTTGCCGGCCTTGACCTTCGGGTTGGTCAGCTCTTCGATCTCTTCGAGCACGCGCTGCGAGCTGGCGCCCGGCGGCAGTTCGGTCACGACCAGTTGCCACTGACCGCGCGCCAGGTCCTCGATCTTCCAGCGCGCGCGCACCTTCAGGCTGCCGCGGCCGGTGGCATAGGCTGCTCGGATGTCATCGGCGCTGCTGATGATCTGGCCGCCGCCCGGGTAGTCGGGGCCGGGGATCAACGCGGCGAGTTCATCGTCGTCGATCCGATCGTTCTTGATCAGCGCGATCGCCGCCAACGCGACCTCGCGCAGGTTGTGGCTCGGGATCTCGGTGGCCAGGCCGACCGCGATGCCACTGGCGCCGTTCAGCAGCACGAACGGCAGGCGGCTCGGCAACTGCCGCGGCTCCTGCGTCGAGCCGTCGTAGTTGGGAATGAAGTCGACCGTGCCCTCGTCGATCTCGTCGAGCAGCAGCCGCGAGATCGGCGCCAGACGGGCCTCGGTGTAGCGCATCGCCGCCGCGCCGTCGCCGTCGCGCGAGCCGAAATTTCCCTGCCCGTCGACCAGTGGATAGCGCTGCGAGAAATCCTGCGCCATGCGCACCATCGCGTCGTAGGCTGCGGTGTCGCCGTGCGGATGGAAACGGCCCAGCACGTCGCCGACGACGCGGGCGCTCTTGACCGGCCGCGGGCCACCGGCGGTCGTGAAGCTGAGCCCCATGCGGTCCATCGCATACAGGATGCGGCGCTGCACCGGCTTCTGCCCGTCGCACACATCGGGCAAGGCCCGGCCCTTGACGACGCTGAGCGCGTACTCGAGGTAGGCGCGTTCTGCGTAGTGGGCGAGCGTGACAGCGTCGGTGGGGTCGGTGGCGGGAGGGAGGTCGAACAGGTCGGATGTCATGAGCAGTCAGGGAACCGCTGTCAGCGGAACGCATTCAATAGGGTGAGTCCTTCCAGCTTCTGCCCATGCCGGAAGTTCTCGGAATACAAAGTGTCGCAGCCCGAATCCAGCGCGCTGGCCGGCCGGAAGTTGTCCGGACGAATGCCTTGGCGTCAGAATCAAAATCGTCGCCCTGTCGAGAGGCGATCGACAACGCGAACCCTGCGGCCCGCTGGACGGACTGCTTCGCCGGGCAGCAGGAGAATAAATGATCGAAGAGCCGTTCCCGGAACTGCCGAAAAGCGCCTTCGCCAAGCTGGACAGCGGCGACGATCTCGCGTTCTACATGCAGCCGCGACTGGTCACGCACATCGACGAGCGCGCCGCTGCCGCGCTCACCGGTTTCTATCGATCAAGGGTCCCCCAAGGCGGACGTGTGCTCGACCTGATGTCCAGCTGGGTGAGCCACCTTCCCAAGGATGGCACCTATGCCGAAGTCGTCGGTCACGGCATGAACGCCGAAGAACTCGGCGCCAATCCGCGGCTCGATCGCTGGTTCGTGCAGGATTTCAACCAGAACCCCGTCCTCGCACTCGACGATCAATCGTTCGACGCCGCTCTGGCTTGCGCCGGCGTGCAATACCTGCAGCGACCCGCAGAAGTGTTTAACGAGGTGCGCCGGGTTCTCGTCCCAGGCGCACCCTTCATCGTCAGCTTCTCGAACCGCTGCTTTCCGACGAAGGCCGTGGAGGTCTGGCGGGCGCTCGACATCAGCGGTCATGCGGCACTGGTGAAGCTCTATCTCGAGCGAGCCGGTTTCACCGACGTCCAGGTGGGACTGCTGGCCGACGGCCAGACGAGCGATCCGCTCGTCGCGGCGACGGGGCGCGCCTGAGCGGCGGTTCAGGGGTCGGGCCCCCTCACGTTCAGCGTCGACCGCTTGCGCGCGAGCAAACTACAAGCTGGTGTTGCAGGCCTTCCTAAGCCAACGCCACGGTGTTGTCGTCGCCGACGACGCTCAGTCCAAATTCTCCGGGATCACTCGCCCGGCCGGGCTGCGCCCGCCCTCCTCCTTGATTTCCCGTCGCCTCCAACAAGCGACCCAGCATCCGCGCCGCAAAACGCAAATCGCGCCAAGCCGAAGCGGCTTGGCGCGATTTGCTTGCCAGCGTGGTCAGGCCGCCGCTGGCGTCGAAGTTGTGAACACCACCTTCCGCGGCTGGGTGCCGTCGGACTTGCGGCGCTTTCTGCCGCTTGCCGTCTTTCTGACTTGCTTGGCAGAAATGGTTCTCTTGCCTACACGCTTCTTCTTTGCCAGTGCCATTTGGAGCCTCTTGAGTAAAGGGTCTGAGGATACATCTGCACGGATGCCATCCTCACAACCCGGGGCGGTTCAAGACCATGGCGGAGCACATGGATGCGGGATGGCCGCGAGGCCATGATGGTCGTAGGCTACTGTCTTGCATTCGTTTACCCAAGGGGAGAATCCCATGCGCGTTCTGCGATCAATGGTCTTTGCAACTGCGTCTGCGACTCTTACAGCGTCCTCTCTCGCCGCCCCAATCCTCATCGGCACAACTACGAATCCAGTCGGATTTTCAGGGCTAATGGTAGGTGGCACGAGCTACAACGTGAGCTTCACCACGCAGTCCTACGACATCACATTCGCATCAATCCCACCGACGTTTCTGGGAAATGAGGAACTTGGTCTGCAGGCTGCGTTTGCCTTGGTCGAAGCATTGAGTTCAACCGGTGTAACCACCTTGGGTGACTTTGTCGCTCCGCCAATTGAGTTCCCCGTCTTCCGCTACAACGTGTACGTTCCGACTCAACTATTCTTTGGCAACTCAACCTCGGTGTACATCGCAAGCAAACCTCGGAACAGGGTCTGGGAATCGGCCTACGGAGGTGGCCCTATAAGCGATAGGCCGCTGGGGCTATTCGGTCAGAGGTACGACGTGTATGCAGTGTTCTCTGTACCTGAGTCCAGCACAGCTTCGCTCGCTCTTGCCGGGATCCTTGCTGCCTTGTGTGCCCGGAGAAAGCGCCAATGTGACGCCTGACGAATGGAAGGGACTTCCCCGTCCCGAGCCAACCGCGTTGAAGCGGTTGTCGGCAACGAGCACCTTTGAAAAGCAGCAGTCTCGCGCGGGCAGGTCTCGGCTTGATTCTCGCCTCGCTTTTCCGTTCAGTAAGGGCTTCACGTACCCGCCGGCGTGCGACCGCGATGGGCTCAAAGCGGCCTGTTGCCCCCACCTGCCTGGAACGCCTCCAACGCCCCGCCCACCGGAGCCGCCGGGCCAGTCCCGCAGCGAAATAAAGGGGGAGGCCGGGGCAGCCGGCCGGAGGACATTCGCGGAGGGGCTGGCCCGGTGGCTCCGGCAGGCCGCGCAGACCCATCCCGATCTCAGCCCGCGTCAACACGACAACTGAAGGGAATGAAGGCTCAGTCCTCAAACATCGACATCGACTTCATCACCATGCAGTTCCATCAGGTCGCGCCGCGCCTGCGCTTCGCCCTTGCCCATCAGCTTGGTCAGTGAATCGACGGTGGCGGAGAAGCCCAGCTCACCGAAGGCGATCGGCAACAGCCGACGAGTCTCGGGGTTGAGCGTGGTGTCCCACAGCTGCTCGGCGTTCATCTCGCCCAGGCCCTTGAAGCGGCTGATGCTCCACGCCGTCTCGCGGCAGCCTTCCTTGCGCAGCCGGTCGAGCGTCGCGGTCAGTTCGCCTTCGTCGAGCGCGTAGATCTTCGCAGCCGGCTTCTTGCCGCGCGCCGGCGCGTCGATGCGGAACAGCGGCGGCTTGGCGATGTACAAGTGGCCGGTCTCGATCAGTTTCGGGAAGTGCCGAAAGAACAGCGTCAGCAGCAGCACCTGGATGTGCGAGCCGTCGACATCGGCGTCGCTCAGGATGCAGACCTTGCCGTAGCGCAGGCCGCTCAGGTCGGGCGTGTCGGTGGCCGAGTGCGGATCGACGCCGATCGCCACCGCGATATCGTGGATCTCGTTGTTGGCGAACAGGCGATCGCGCTCGACTTCCCACGAATTGAGCACCTTCCCGCGCAGCGGCAGGATGGCCTGCGTCTCCTTGTTGCGGCCCATCTTCGCGCTGCCACCGGCCGAGTCGCCCTCGACCAGGAACAGCTCGTTGTGCAGCAGGTCGCGGCTTTCGCAATCGGTCAGCTTGCCGGGCAGCACGGCCACGCCCGAGCCCTTGCGCTTCTCGACCTTCTGGCTCGCGCGCTGGCGCGTCTGCGCCTGCTTGATCACCAGTTCGGCGAGCTTCTTCCCGTACTCGACATGCTGGTTCAGCCACAGCTCGAGCGGCGGCTTGACGCAACTCGACACCAGCCGCAGCGCATCGCGGCTGTTCAGACGTTCCTTGATCTGCCCCTGGAACTGTGGATCGAGCACCTTGGCACTCAGCACGAAGCTGGCGCGCGAGAACACGTCGTCGGGCATCAGCTTGACGCCCTTGGGCAGCAGGCTGTGCAGGTCGATGAAGTTCTTGATCGCGCCGAACAGACCGTCCTTCAGACCCGACTCGTGCGTGCCGCCGTTGACGGTGGGGATCAGGTTCACATAGCTCTCGCGCACCGGGGCACCGTCCTCGGTGAAGGCGACGCACCAGGTCGCGCCCTCGCCTTTCGCGAAGTTCTCCGACTCGGAGCCATCGGCGTGGTGCTCGCCCTCGAACAGCGGGATCAGCGGATCGGCCGTCAGCGTCTGCATCAGGTAGTCGCGCAGGCCTCCCTGGTAAAGCCAGGTGAGCACCTCGCCCGTTTTCTCGATCGTCAGCGACACGCTGGCACCCGGCATCAGCACCGCCTTGCTGCGCAGCAGGTGCGTCAGGTCGGCCTTCGGCAGATCGACACTCTCGAAGTACTTCGCATCGGGCCAGGCGCGCACGGTGGTGCCGCTCTTGCGATCGCCCGACGAGGCCGACAGCGCCGACTTACGCAGGGTCAGCGGCTCGCACACGTCGCCGCCGGCAAAGGCGAGTTGCGCGACCTGGCCTTCACGAAAGACGGTGACCTCCAGCCGCTTCGACAGCGCGTTCGTGACGCTGACACCGACGCCGTGCAGACCGCCCGAGAAGCTGTAGGCACCGCCCGATCCCTTGTCGAACTTGCCGCCCGCATGCAGCTGCGTGAAGACGATCTCGACGACCGGGCGCAGTTCCTCCGGGTGCATGCCGAACGGGATGCCCCGGCCGTCGTCCTGCACGCTCACCGAACCGTCGGTGTGCAGCGTGACATCGATGCGTTTCCCATGGCCCGCCAAGGCCTCGTCGGCCGCGTTGTCGATCACCTCCTGCACGATGTGCAGCGGGCTGTCAGTGCGGGTGTACATGCCCGGTCGCTGCTTGACGGGTTCGAGCCCCTTGAGCACGCGGATTGAGGATTCGCCGTAGCTGGCTGCGGTGGACGGGGTGCTGACGGATGTCGAACGTGTGGGGGGGCGGGTGACCATGGCGGCGCATTGTAGGGAGCGGGGGGTGTCGATCGGGCGATGTCGAAGGCCCATCCACTACAGTGGCGCCGCAGGCGATCGGACCCGCTCCGACGCCCCCCATGAACCCCACCCATCACGCACCTCCCCCGCATGAGCAACCCATCGACCCGCCCGCCCGGCACGGCCACCGCCCACGGCAGCCTCGCCGTTTCAGACTGGGTGCGACGCTGGTCGCATCTCGTGCCGGCCCCGGGCACGGTGCTCGACATCGCCTGCGGCAGCGGGCGCCACACGCGCTGGTTCCACGGTCGCGGCTGCGCAGTCACGGCGGTGGACCGCGATGCGGCCGCGCTGAAGGACTTGCAGGACATCGCGCGCATCCGCGTGGCCGACATCGAAGCCGGCCCATGGCCGCTGCCGGGCGAGCGGTTCGATGCCGTGGTCGTCACCAATTACCTGTGGCGACCGCTGCTGTCTCAGGTGGCCGCCAGCCTCGCCGAGTCGGGCGTGCTGATCTACGAAACCTTCGCAGCAGGGAACGCCCGCGTCGGCAAACCCTCCAATCCGGACTTCCTGCTGCGCCCGGGCGAACTGCTGCAGTGGGCGGCAGCGCACGGGCTGCGGGTCGTGGCTTACGAGGACGGTTTTGCGAGTGATCCCGATCGATACATCCAGCGCATCGTCGCCATCCGCCCGGGAGCCGGTGACACCGGGTTGCGACGTCATCCGCTGCATGGCGCCTGAGGACCGGGCGCGCCCGCTAAAATCAAGGGCTATCAAGGAATTCCCATGAAACCGATCACTGGCAGCATCGTCGCGTTGATCACGCCGATGCACGAGGACGGCAGCGTCGATTACGACACGCTGCGCAGCCTGATGGACTGGCACATCGCCGAAGGCACCGATTGCATCGGTGTCGTCGGCACGACCGGTGAATCACCCACGGTCTCGGTGGAAGAACACTGCGAAATCATCCGTGTGGCAGTCGAGCACGTGCGCGGGCGGGTGCCGGTGATGGCCGGCGCGGGCGGCAACTCGACGCGCGAAGCCATCGAGCTGACTCGCTACGCCAAGAAGGTCGGTGCAGATTGCTCGCTGTCGGTCGTGCCGTACTACAACAAGCCGTCGCAGGAAGGCATCTACCAGCACTTCAAGGCGATCGCCGAAGCGGTCGACCTGCCGCTGGTGCTCTACAACGTGCCGGGCCGCACGGTGGCAGACATGCAGCCCGAGACCACGCTGCGCCTGGCGCAGTTGCCCGGCATCGTCGCAGTCAAGGAAGCCACCGGCAACATCGAGCGCGCTGCGTGGCTGATCAAGCATGCTCCAGCGGGCTTCTCGATCTACTCGGGTGACGATCCGACCGCCATCGCGTTGATGCTGCTCGGCGGCCACGGCAACGTCAGCGTCACCGCCAACGTCGCGCCGCGCGCGATGCACGAGTTGTGCGTCGCAGCGATGCAGGGTCGGGTGCGCGAAGCGACCGAGATCCACATGCGGCTGCTGCCGCTGCACAAGCACCTGTTCGCCGAACCCAGCCCGGCACCGACCAAGTGGGCGCTGGCGCAACTGGGCCGCTGCAAGAACACGCTGCGTCTGCCGCTGATGCCATTGACAGCAACGGGCCAGACCACCGTCGGAACGGCCCTGCGCGATGCCGGCCTGATCTGACGGACGGTCGATGCACCATCAGCAACGCAACGTCCCGGGCACCGACCTTCCCTCGCCTTCAGCGATCACTGGGCTGCGCGGCATGCCCCCCGCCGCCAGCCCCACGGAGATGAACAACGTGACAGTTTCAAAACGTACCCGGACGAATCAACAAGCCCGCCAGGGCTCAAATGCCCAGCGCCTGGCCTGCTCGGCACTGGTGATCGGCCTGGCCGGTTGTTCGACCGTGGATGGTCTGATGCACGGAGACAAGGTCGATTACAAGACTTCTGCCACCACTGCGACAGCAGGCCTCGAAATACCACCCGACCTGACCCAGCTTTCGCGCGAATCCCGTTACAGGCAGGACGACTCAGGCGCCATCAGCGCGGCGGCCTATCAGTCCGCGCCATCCAGCGTCTCCGTCGTTCCAACGGTTGCTCCGGCAGGTGGTGAAAACCTCCGAATCGACCGCAACGGAAGCGATCGCTGGTTGGTCACGTCGATGACAGCTGAACAACTGTGGCCTGTCTTGCAGGCTTTCTGGAAGGAACGCGGTTTCAACCTGACTGTCGATCAAGCGGATGTCGGCGTGATGGAAACCGAGTGGAACGAGAACCGCGCCAGGTTGCCGCAGGACTTCATCCGCAACACGATCGGGAAAGTGTTCGATTCGATCTACTCCACCGGGGAGCGCGACAAGTACCGCACCCGTGTCGAGCGATCGGCGAACGGCAGCGACATCTTCATCAGCCACCGCGGCATGATCGAGGTGGCCACCGGTCCGCAGAAAGACAGCACCGTGTGGCAGCCCCGACCGGCCGATCCGGAGCTCGAGGCCGAGATGCTGCGTCGCTTGCTGCTGAAACTCGGCGCAAAGGAAGAGCAGGCGAACGCCATGGTGGCGACGGGTGCGCCGCAAGCGCCCCGGGCTCGTGTCGTGTCGGGGCAGACCGCCACGATCGAGGTCGACGAGGGATTCGACCGTGCCTGGCGACGGGTGGGCATCGCGCTGGACCGAACCGGTTTCACCGTGGAAGACCGGGACCGCGTGCAAGGGATCTATTACGTGCGCTATGCGGAAGCAGTTGCCACCAACAAGGAAGAGCCCGGCTTCCTGAAGAAGTTCTTGGGCTTCGGAAAGGACAAGCCCGATCTCGACAAGGTTGCTCGCTACCGCGTGCAGGTCAAGGGCGAGGGTGAGCGCAGCACGGTCAGCGTGCTGACCGAGAAGGCGGGCACTGACAAGGGCGACACGCCCGCGCGCATTGCGGCCCTGCTGTTCAACGATTTGAAGTAAGGCTGGCTGCGAGCAGGCGGTTCCTCCACAGAACCGACCTGCCAGAAAAACAAAAAAGCCGCCCGAAGGCGGCTTTTTCACATCGGTGTGAACCGATTACTTCTTCATCGCGTCCTTGGCGGCATCGGCAGCCTTGTTGGCCGCGTCCTTGGCAGCATCCGCAGCAACGCCAGCAGCATCCTTGGCAGCGTCGGCTGCGGCGCCCACGCTGTTGGCAGCACCCGTCGTGGCGTCCGCAGCGGCGGAAGCGGCCGTGTCGACTGCGGATGCGGCGGCGGCTTCAACAGCAGCCACGGCAGGTGCGGCTGCGGCGGCGGCAGCAGAGGCTGCTTCCATGGCAGGAGATGCCATTTCTTCCTTCTTGCCGCAAGCGGCGAGAGCGACAGCAGCAACCAGAGTAGCCAGCACGAGCGTCTTGTTCATGTTTATCCTCAATCAAAAAAGGTCGATAAATGAAGGGGGTCCAGGGTCACTGCTGATGCAATCGGCCCAAAACTCAGGAGCGAAAGGCCGGAAAAACCCTTTTGCTACAGCCCGCAAGTATATGTCGCGTCTGACAACTCGTTCACAAAACGAATCACAAACCGAGCGTGGTCGCAGGAAAAGCGTCGACTGAGCGTTGCATTAGTGCGTCAAGGCGGTCGCGATCGCGTACTGCGTCTGAAATTTCGGTGGACACGCTGCCGCGGTACAGCGCGCGGTCAATCAGGCGCAGCGAGACGGTGCCGGAGGCGAGCAGCACACAGGGCAGATTGAGCTTGTCTGCTTCATCAGGGATTCGACACCGCACCACATGGGCGCGTTCGCGACGCCACTGCACCCATCGAGGGTGGCGACGCTGAATGCTTTCGTAGTCGAGCGCCAGGATGGTGCATGAGCGATGCCCTATCGCCCACCGCGCAAGACTGTCGACGACCTGGGGTTCGTTGAGCGGCCAGTCCGCAAAATCCGCGTCGCACATCCAGATTTCGCGTGGTCCGGCCGCCGCGATATCGGAGAAGGCCTGTCGCAAGGCATCCTGAAACTCAGTTCGGGTCTGAATCAACCGGCTTGCAGGCGTGCTCATGGTGCGCTGTTCCTGTCATCGAACATGGGATGAGTCTGTCCGAAGCAGACGTGGCCCGTCAATCGTCGACGTCGGCCGCCCGCAGCCAACCCTGGAAAGCCCACGATTGCAACAGCTCCCAGGCGTCGTCACCGAGCCGGGCCACCGACGCGGCATCGAGCGCACGGACATCGGCCAGAACACGCATCAACTTCGCATCACGGCCTGACGCGACAAAGGATTCGCCGTTGATGAACACGTGCTGCTCGTCATAAAGCATGCGCGTGCGCCGATCGAGAAGCACCGCGCACCGTGCGGGCAATGCTGCCACCGGATCGAACCACGTCTGCGGCTTCGGCTCGCTCAGCCACTCGCCCAGCGCGCAGTCCAGCGAACGCGGATCGTCAACGATGCGCCGGACCGCGTCGGCCGCGAAGTCCGCCAACGGCGCTGGAATGCGAGCAGGATGTTGGGTGGCGGACTGCGCAGGATCGCGGT
This sequence comes from Burkholderiaceae bacterium, assembly GCA_030654805.1. Lineage (GTDB taxonomy): Bacteria > Pseudomonadota > Gammaproteobacteria > Burkholderiales > Burkholderiaceae_C > PBB1. Next base: position 27,826 of record JAURWR010000017.1, on the reverse strand, counting down.
AACGCTGCCCTTCTTCGTGATCGTCCAGACCATCCAGCATGCGCTGCAGGACTTCCGACCCCACCTCCTCTCGCGAGGGAGCACGAAAGCCGATCGATGCCGTCAGGCAGTCGCCCTCCGCCACACCATCGTGCGCCCAACGTGGCGGCAGATACAGCATGTCGCCGGCTTCGAGCGTCCACTCATGCTCGGACTCGAAATTCTCGATGATCTTCAGCGGGACGTCCGTCTGCAGCACCGGGTTCGTCATGCGGCCCACGCGCCAGCGTCGCCGCCCGGCCAGCTGCAACAGAAAGACATCGTATGAATCGAAATGCGGTCCGACACCACCTCCGTCGGTGGCAAAGGAAATCATCACGTCATCGAGGCGCACGTCGGACGCGAACCGGAAGCGCGACATCAACCGATGGGCTGCGTGCGCGTGCAGGTCCACGCCCTGGACCAGCAGCGTCCAGTCGGGGCGCGTCAGTGGCGGCAACTGGCGTCGCGTGAACGGCCCGTGGCGCAGCTTCCAGTTCGCGCCGCGCCGTTCGATCAGGCGCGATTCGACGCCGTCGGTAGCGGCCAGCGCGAACAGCGCGGCGCGATCGAGTTCGGGAACGCCTTCGGGAAGCGCCTGACGAATCAACAGCGGCTTCTTCTGCCAATGACGGCGCATGAACGCCTGCGGACTCAGCCCGCCGAGCAGTGGTGTGGGGATGTCGATTTGCATTCAGTGGATTGTCCACGGGTCGTTTCCTGGCCTGTTGGCGACGTCGTGCGGAAGCCGCCCTGTGAGATCATTTCCGGATGCAAATCCAATCCCCTTGCGTCGTGTCGCTCACGTGGCGACTCGAAGACGCCCAAGGCCAGTTGATCGACGAACTCGCGCAACCGGTCGAATTCTTCTACGGCGGTGTCGACCTGCTGGAACAGGTCGAGGCGTCGCTGCTTGATCAGTCCACCGGCTTCGAAGCCTCGCTGCACCTCGAGCCCGAGCACGCGTTCGGTGACTACATCGCCGATCTGGTGTTCTTCGAGGAGCGTTCGGTGTTCCCCGACGGCATCGAGATCGGCATGCAGATCGAGGGCATGCCCGAAGGCGCCGTCACGCCAGACATGCCTGAAGACGTGGTCTACACGGTCACCGAGGTGTACCCCACGCATGTGGTGCTCGATGGCAACCACCCGCTTGCCGGGCTGGCGCTGAGGCTGCATCTGACAGTGCAGGCGGTGCGGGAAGCCACCGCCGACGAGGTCGAGGCCGGCAGCGTCGGACAACCCGCATTCAGCGTGCTCAACGCGGTACCGCCGAGCCCGAACCTGCACTGACGCAGGACCCAGGGCATCGTCGCTCGCCCCGAGCGATCTCAGCTCGCGCCAGTCGACCCGAACCCCCCGGTACCACGCTCAGACGCACCGAATTCATCGACGCGCCGGAAACTCGCCTGGACCACCGGCACGATGACGAGTTGCGCAATGCGCTCCATCGGCTGCACGGTGTAGCTCGATGCACCGCGGTTCCAGCAGCTGACCATCAGCGGACCCTGGTAGTCCGAATCGATCAGGCCGACGAGGTTGCCCAGCACGATGCCGTGCTTGTGACCCAGTCCCGATCGCGGCAGGATCACTGCGGCCAGTCCCGGATCGCCGATATGGATGGCCAGCCCGGTCGGGATCAATCGCGTCTGGCCCGGCTCGATCAGCAGCGGGTCATCCAGGCAGGCACGCAGGTCGAGTCCGGCGCTGCCCGGGGTTGCATACGCCGGCAGCGCCTCGGCCATGCGCGCATCGAGCAGCTTCACTTCGATCGTCGTCATTGCTTTTTCTCTTGGGTTGGACTGTCTCGGTCGGCCAGCCGCATGGCGATGTCGCCGACCAACCAGCGCGCCAGCGTCAGCTTGTCGGCCTGCGGCAACTCGCGGTGACCTTGCGCGTCGACCAGCACCAGCGCGTTGTCGTCGCGGCCGAAGGTGGCCGGGCCCAGGTTGCCTACGATCAGCGGCACTTGTTTGCGCTCGAGCTTCTCGCGCGAATGCTTCAGCAGGTCGTGGCTCTCGGCGGCGAAGCCGACGCAGAACGGTCGTCCCGCGACAAGCGCCTGTTTCGCGACTGCGGCCAGAATGTCTGGGTTCTCGGTCAGCTCGAAGATCGGCGCGATCTTGCTGCCGTTCTTCTTGATCTTCTGCTCGGACAGGCTCGCTGGCCGCCAGTCGGCCACGGCCGCAGTGGCGACGAACACATCGTGATGACCGGCCCCGGGAACCACCGCATCGAACATCTGCAAGGCCGTGCGCACGTCAATGCGGCGCACGCCACGCGGCGTAGCGAGATGCACCGGACCGGCCACCAGCGTGACCTCGGCGCCGGCTTCGGACGCAGCGCGCGCAATCGCAAAACCCATCTTTCCGCTGGACAGGTTGGTGATGCCACGCACCGGATCGATCGGCTCGAAGGTCGGCCCGGCGGTGACCAGCACGCGCTTGCCGGCCAGCGGCTTCGGGCGGAAGAAGCCGATCAGTTCCTCGATCAACTCCTCGGGTTCGAGCATGCGGCCGTCGCCGACTTCGCCACAGGCCTGCTCGCCGCTGGCGGGGCCGAAGATGTGCGTTCCATCGGCGCGCAACTGTGCGACGTTGCGCTGCGTCGCCGGATGCGCCCACATCTCGCGGTTCATCGCCGGTGCGATCAGCAGAGGACACGATTCGACCCGGCGCGCCAGGCACAGCAGGCTCAGCAGATCATCGGCACGACCGTGCAGCAGCTTCGCCATGAAATCGGCACTGGCCGGCGCGACCAGCACCGCATCGGCCTGCCGGGTCAGGTTGATGTGCGCCATGTTGTTCGCGGCGCCGTCGACGGCACGGTCGTCCCAGGCGCTGGTGAACACCGGACGCCCCGACAGGGCCTGCATCGTCACCGCAGTGATGAACTGCTCGGCCGCCTCGGTCATCACGACCTGCACCGTCGCCCCAGCCTTCACCAGCGCACGCGCCAGCTCAGCGGTCTTGTAGCAGGCGATGCCGCCGGACAGGCCGAGCACGATGTGCTTGCCGCTCAGGTCACCGTCCGGATGGGGGGTGTCGCTCATGGTGTGTGCGATTCCAGGGTCACAGCGGCAGCCACGCCCGCTCGGGTTCGTCGAAGTTGAAGAGCACGCGCACCGCCTTGCCGTAGACCTGGTCGTGCGACAGGAATCCCCAGGCCCGCGAGTCGGCCGATGCGTCCCGGTTGTCGCCGAGCATCAGGTAATGCTCCGCAGGCACGGTGCACTGCCATTCACCGCCGCGCGGACTCCGGCAGTTTTCGGAGATGCCGGGATCTTCCTGATTCAGGGGCAGACGGCCGCGCACGAACGGATTGATCTTCAGCACGCGTGGCGGCGCGCCGGCCGATTCACGAACCATCCACTGGCCACGATCCTCAGCCGATCGCCGGATCGAAAGCGCTGCCAGCGCACCGTCTTCGAGCACCTGTGCATCCGGCGGTTCACCGTTGATCGACACCGTCCCGTCATTGAACACCACGACGTCTCCAGGCATGCCGACCAGTCGCTTGACATAGAACTGGGAAACATCGTGCGGATAGCGAAAAACCACGACGTCGCCACGCTGCGGACTGCCGAACTCGATCGCGGTATTGGTGAACGGCAGCCGCGGCCCGTAGGCCAGGTGATTGATCAGCAGGTAGTCACCGACGCGCAGCGTGGGCTCCATCGACCCCGATGGGACGCGCGGCCAGTCGGCGACGGCGACTCGGCAAGTGAAGATCAACGCCACAACGACGAACAGATCAGCGCCGAGAGTGGCCCACAACGGCCGCCGCTTGGGCGGCTCGGGCATAGCACGGACCTTCCAACGCCAAGCGCAGCGACACAGGCCGGTCACCAGGGTCGCGCAAAACAGGAATTCGTTGATGGACAGGCCGATCTGCATGGGACCCGGAGGCAAAGCGTCACGAATTATCGGCGCGTATCGGTCTGTGCACCTTGCCGGGGCCTATCTGCGGCTTCCACCCGCAGCAAGCCAGAAGACAACACAATGCGACGACCTGCTTGGCATCGGGACCAATGCGTCGCATGGATGACCCGCCGTGAATCCCCCACCCTCTTTCGATCCGTCACCACGGCTGCTGCTCAGCCCGGATGCCCGACCTCGCCTGGTGCAGATCCACCGCGACAATCCGATCGAGTTGCGCCGGGACCTGATCGCCGGTCTGATCGCCTCGCACGCCGCCGCTTCACCGAAGTTTCTGTATGACCGCCTGGGCTCGCGCCTGTTCGAGGCGATCACCGAGCTACCGGAGTACTACCCCACCCGAACCGAAGCCGAGATCTTCGATGCGCACGCCGGCACGATGGCACAGGCGATCGGTGCGGTCGACACGCTGATCGACCTGGGCGCCGGAAACTGCGCCAAGGCTCTGCGGCTGATTCCGTCACTGCGCCCGTCGCGCTACGTGGCGGTCGACATCTCGGTCGACTTCCTGGACGATGCGATCGCCGACGTGCAACGCAAGCACCCCATGCTCGACGTCGCAGGCGTCGGCCTCGATTTTTCCAGCGAGTTGCAGCTACCGCCTGATCTGGTGCAAGGTCGGCCGGTTTTCTTCTATCCGGGATCGAGCATCGGCAACTTCACGCCGGCGGCGGCACGGGACTTTCTGGCGGTAGTGCAGCGGCAAGCCGCCACAGGCGGGCTGCTGGTCGGTGTCGACCTGGTCAAGCCGATCGAACTGCTGGAGCCGGCCTACGACGACGCACTGGGCGTGACCGCCGCCTTCAACCTGAACCTGCTGCGTCACCTGAACCGGCTGATCGGCAGCGATTTCAATCTGCGCGACTGGCGCCACGTCGCATTCTTCAACCAAGCCGACTCGCGCATCGAGATGCACCTCGAAACGCGCCGTACGCTGGTCGTTCGCTGGCCGGAAGGCGAGCGACGTTTCGAGGCCGGCGAGCGCCTGCACACCGAGAACTCGTACAAGTATTCCGTCGAGGGCTTCACAGACCTGTTGCGGGCCTCGGGGTTCGCTCACACCCGCTGCTGGGTCGATGCGAAGGGCTGGTTCGCAGTGTTCTGGGCACAGGCGTGACTCAAAACGCCCTAGCACGTTTCAATGCGGATTCTCGAAGAAGACGTAGTGACTGAAGTCACCCACTTCAAAGTAAACCCGCTTTTCATCCGCGTCGGCAATGCCATTGTTGTTTTCGTCGAGCACCCCGTAGCCGTAGCGATATGAACGAGCAACGTCGTCGGTGGTGCCGAGGGCGGTGGACAGCTTGTCGATCTTCAGGAAGCGCTTGACCACCTTCTCACCCGCGTAGACCTCGAGCACGCCATTGGTTCCCGTCCAGTTCTGGATGCCGCGCTTGATCTGGTTCTGGCTCTCCTGCGTGCAGGCCGCCAGCGCGGAAACTGCGATCAAGGTGGTCAGCATCAGGGCAGATCGATTCATGACGAGGCACCTTCCTTCGCACGACGCTGACGCAGCGCTTCATATAGACACACGCCGCTGGCGACCGAGACGTTCAGGCTCTCCACCGCGCCGAGCATGGGCAGGCTGACCAATTCGTCGCAGGTCTTCGTCGTCAGCTGACGCATGCCTGTACCCTCGGCGCCCAGCACCAGGGCCACCGGGCCACTCAGGTCGACGTCATAGAGCGATTGCGTCGCGGTGTCCGAGGTGCCGATGACGCGGATGTTGCGATCCTTCAACTCGTTGAGGGTGCGCGCCAGGTTGGTCACCATGAAGTACGGCACCGTCTCGGCCGCACCGCTGGCGACCTTCGAGACCGTCGCATTGATGCCGACCGCGTGGTCCTTCGGCGCGATCACCGCATGCGCACCGGCACCATCGGCCACCCGCAGGCAGGCGCCGAGGTTGTGGGGATCGGTGATGCCATCGAGCACCAGCAGCAGCGGGTTGCCGGAGGCGGCGTCGAGTTCGTCGAGCGTGTCGTCGAGCGAGCGACTCAGCGCCACGGGCTCGACTCGCGCGACCAAGCCCTGGTGACGATGCGTGCCGCACATCTTCTGAAGCCTGGCGTCATCGCTGTCGATCAGCTTCGAACCCGCCGCAGTGGCACGCTCGATGAACTGCCGCATGCGCTGGTCGCGCCGCGCGGTGTCTACGTGGATCTCGATGACGGATTTCGGCGTGGTCTTCAGCCTCACGGTGACGGCATGAAAGCCGAACAGGATCTTGTTGCTCATGGGGCGATGGTAGCGGTTGGGCTCCAGCGGGCCCGGGCGGCTCAGCCGGCCGGGCGAAGCAGCCAGGCGGCTCCGGCCACCAAACCGATCAGCACCGGTTGGTGCAGCATGTAGAAGGCAAGACTCCAGCGACCCAGCGAGGCGAGTGGCCGTCCGACCGGGCTCAGCGCAGGAGAAAGTGGTGCTGACAAGAGCAGTCGGCGATGGCGCAGAGCCCACTGCCCTGCTGCCTGCCCCCACAGTGCGACACCCAGCCACGGCAGCAGCGGCACGTAGTCCTCGGTGGTCGGCTTGTGCGTGACCAGACCGACCCAATTGATCCAGCGACTGTCGAAGGATTCATGCTGCACCCACATCGGCATCAGCAGCGCCAGAAGGCCGATCAGCCACAACCAGCGACCGGCCGGCGCGGTCAGCCTCAGCAGAAGCAACATCACTGCGATGCCGTGCAGCACGCCGAAGCTGATGTAGCTGCGAGGAAACATCAGCCAGGAGCCGGCGCTGACCAGCAGTGCGCACGTGGTGATCTGTGCCCAGCGCTGCCAGAAATGTCCGCCCCAATGCGATCGACCCCGTTCGCGGTCCCGTGCCACGGCCTGGCCCAGGCCGACGCAGAAGACGAACAGGCTGACGATCGCAGTGCGCTGCGCGGTCCACAACGGGTCGCCGTGGAAATCCTGGTGGATGAATCCGAAGTGATTCAGGTCGAAGAAAAAATGAAACAGCGCCATCCAGACGATGGCGACACCACGCAGCGCATCGAGTCGGTCGAAGCGCTCGGCACCGATCGCAGTGGATTCAGGCATGGCAACCCTGCTGCGATGGCGGCCGCGAGAACTTCAACGCGCGGGTGGGCCGAGCAACGACGTGGGCAGGTCGATTTGGCCGGTGGACTTGAATCGCTCGCCACGCAGCAGCGAACCGCCGATCTTGCCGCTGATGGCGTAGCCGACGTTGGAGCGGTCGCCGTTGGCAAAACTGAGTGCCTGGCGCAGCACCGAAATCGCAGACACGGAGACGGGAACGACCAGCACCGCCTCGCCATAGCGTGGGATCGTGCCCTGAATATCGCTCACCCCGCTGGCGAAACTGAGGCCCCGCAACTCGACATCGAGCGCCACCCCGTTGTAGTCGACGGCTGCCTCGTTCGGGTTCTGGACGCGCAGCTTCACCGCCATGCGCAATTCCAGCCCCTGGCCCGGCAACTGTTCGATGCCAACGAGGCTGACCTTGACCGGATCGCTCATCGGCAACTGGGCACATCCGGCGAAAACAAGAGCAAGCGCCCCGCAGAGGATCTGAACGAAAGTGCGCATCGCGTCTCCTGACATCAACTTCGATGATCTCATCTGCCGAGATGGGAACCGGTATCAGGCAACCCAGCGGCGTGCGTTGCGGAACATGCGCGTCCACGGACTCAACTCGCTCGCCGCACCCGACGACCAGCTCATCTGCACGTTGCGGAACACCCGCTCGGCATGCGGCATCAGTGCGGTGTAGCGACCGTCCGGCGTCGTGACCGCCGTCAGACCATCGGGACTGCCATTCGGGTTGAACGGATAGGCTTCGGTGGCGCGGCCGACGTGATCGACGAATCGCATCGCGCGATGAACGGATCTCAGATCACCACGCTGCGAAAAGTCCGCACAACCTTCACCGTGCGACACCGCGACCGGCAAGCGGCTGCCGGCCATGCCGTTGAAGAAGATCGACGGGCTCTCCAGCACCTCGACCAGGCTCAGACGCGCCTCGAACTGCTCGCTCTTGTTGCGGGTGAATTGGGGCCAGGCCTGCGCGCCGGGAATGATCGGCGACAGCGCGGCCATCATCTGGCAGCCGTTGCACACGCCCAGCGCAAAGGTGTCGGTGCGGTTGAAGAAGGCAGCGAACTGCTCGGCCAGCTTCGGGTTGAACAGGATCGACCGCGCCCAGCCCTCGCCGGCGCCCAGCGTGTCGCCGTAGCTGAATCCGCCGCAGGCAACGAAGCCGATGAACTGGTCGAGCCGAGCCCGCCCGGCCTGCAGATCGCTCATGTGCACGTCGTAGGTGTCGAAGCCGGCCTGCGCCAGCGCATAGCTCATCTCGACCTGGCTGTTGACGCCCTGCTCGCGCAGGATCGCGAGCTTCGGGCGCGTGATGTGAATGAACGGTGCAGCCACGTCCTCGGCGGGGTCGAAGCTCAGGTGGACGTGCAGACCGGCGTCATCGACCCGGCCGGCGGCCTCGTGTTCGGCGTCCGCGCAGAGGGGGTGGTCACGCAACTTTGCGATGCGCCAGCTCACCTCGTCCCAGACCTGGTGCAGGTCACGCAGCGGCGCGCCGAACACCATCTTGGTGTCGCGCCAGACCTCGACCACCCCGCGATCGTTCGGCTTGCCGATGAAGTGGCTGTGTTTCGACAGGCCGTGCGTGCGCAACACCTGCATCACCTCGTTGCGCACCGCCGTCGGCACCTGGATGACGACGCCGAGTTCCTCGTTGAACAGCGCCTTCAGCGTCAGCTCCTGGCGCCGCGCGCCGACCTGGCCGGCCCAGTTCTTCGAGTCGCCCCAGTCCATGCGGCTGTCGCTGATGCCGTCGCCTTCGACCAGCAGCATGTCGACGTTCAGGCTGACGCCCCGATGCCCGGCAAACGCCATCTCGCACACCGTGGACCACAGGCCGCCGTCGCTGCGGTCGTGATACGCCAGCAGGCGGTCTTCTCGACGCAACTGGTTGATCGCCGCAATCAGCGCCTTCAGTTGCGCCGGGTCGTCGAGATCGGGCACGCCATCGGTGGTGGCGTTGCCGGTCTGGCCCAGCACCTGCGCCAGCATTGAGCCGGCCATTCGGTTGCGGCCTTGGCCGAGGTCGATCAGGATCAGCGTGGTGTCCAGCAAGGCGGGCTCGCCGTCAGGCGCTGAGCGCTCCCCGCCCCCGCTGGGGGAGGGGCTGGGGATGGAGGCTGTTCGCTGCAATTGCGGCGTCAGCGTGCCACGCACGTCGTCGAGCGTGACGAAGGCCGAGACGATCAGCGAGACCGGCGCGGTCACCTGCTTCGCTTCGCCGTTGTCGCTCCACCGCGTGCGCATTGACAGGCTGTCCTTGCCGACCGGCACGCTGATGCCGAGCGCCGGGCACAACTCCATGCCGACCGCGCGCACGGTGTCGTACAGCGCGGCGTCCTCGCCGGGCTCGCCGCAGGCGGCCATCCAGTTGCAGCTGAGCTTGACCCGCTCCAGCGCGAACGGCGCAGCCAGCAGGTTGGTCAGCGCCTCGCCAACGGCCATGCGGCCCGAAGCCGGCGCATCGATCACCGCCAGCGGCGTGCGCTCGCCGACGCTCATCGCCTCGCCGCGGAAGCCGCGGTAGTCGGCCAGCGTCACCGCGCAATCGGCCACCGGCACCTGCCAGGGGCCGACCATCGGGTCGCGGTGACTCAGGCCACCGACGGTGCGATCGCCGATCGTGATCAGAAAGCGCTTGCTGGCGACCGTCGGGTGACGCAGCACGTCGAGGGCCACTGTCGCGAGATCCACATCGGAAAGGTCGAGCGCGGAAAGGCCCGGCACCACTCGCTTCACGTCACGGTGCATCTTCGGCGGCTTGCCGAGCAGCACATCCATCGGCATGTCGATGGCCAGCAATGCAGGCGCGCTGTCCGATGTCACCGGTGCATCGGCCAACACCAGCTGCTTCGCCTCGGTCGCGACGCCGACCACCGCGTACGGGCAGCGCTCGCGCACGCACATCGCGTCGAACATCGGCAGCAGGTCGGGCTGCACGGCGAGCACATAGCGCTCCTGGCTTTCGTTGCTCCAGATCTCCTTTGGAGACAGGCCGCTTTCTTCCAGCGGCACTTTGCTGAGGTCGAAGCGAGCGCCGCGCCCTGCCCCATCGACCAGTTCGGGAAAGGCGTTAGAAATGCCGCCCGCGCCGACGTCGTGGATCGCGAGGATTGGGTTCACCTCACCGAGAGCCGCGCAGTGATTGATGACCTCCTGCGCACGCCGCTGAATCTCCGGGTTGCCGCGCTGCACCGAGTCGAAATCGAGCGCCGCCGCGTTGGCGCCGGCCGCCATCGAACTGGCCGCGCTGCCGCCCATGCCGATGCGCATGCCGGGCCCGCCGAGCTGGATCAGCAAGGTGCCGGCCGCGAACGCGATCTTGTCGGTCTGCGTCGCCGAGATCGTGCCCAACCCGCCGGCAATCATGATGGGCTTGTGATAGCCCCGACGCTGCGTGTTTCCCGGCGTGCCGACGGTCTGCTCCCCCGGGCTGCAAGGAACGGTTTGTTCATACACGCGGAAGTAGCCCGCGAGGTTCGGCCGGCCGAACTCGTTGTTGAACGCCGCACCGCCGAGCGGCCCCTCGATCATGATCTGCAGCGGGCTGGCGATGTGCTCCGGCTTGCCGTACGGCGAGCGCTCCCACGGCCAGTCGGTGCCGGGCAGGTTCAGGTTCGACACGGTGAAGCCGGTCAGCCCCGCCTTCGGCTTCGAGCCGCGGCCGGTCGCGCCCTCGTCGCGGATTTCGCCGCCGGCACCGGTCGACGCGCCGGGGAACGGCGAGATCGCGGTCGGGTGGTTGTGCGTCTCGACCTTCATCAGCACATGGGCCAGCTCATTGCGCGCGCCGTAGCGTGGCGCGTTGGTGTAGCCCTCGGGCAGCCAGCGCTCGATGACGCCGCCTTCCATCACCGACGAGTTGTCGCTGTAGGCGATCACGGTGTGCTGCGGCGCCAGCTGATGCGTGTTGCGGATCATCTGGAACATCGAGCGTTCCTGTGCCGCACCGTCGATCGTGAAGCTCGCGTTGAAGATCTTGTGACGGCAGTGCTCGCTGTTGGCCTGCGCGAACATCATCAGTTCGACGTCGGTCGGGTTGCGGCGCAAGGCCGTGAACGCGCTGACCAGGTAGTCGATCTCGTCGTCGGACAAGGCGAGGCCGAAATCGACGTTGGCCGCGACCAGTGCCGCCCGGCCTTGACCCAGCACATCAACATGGGCCATCGGAGCGGCCGGCCGCTCGTCGAACAGGTGTGCGGCGTCCTCGCGGCGCAGCAGCACGCTTTCGGTCATGCGGTCGTGCAACAGAGCGGCAGCAGCCTGCAATTCATCGGCGGAGAACGGTTTGCTTCCACCCAGCAGGCCCGTCTTCAGGGTCAAGCGGTACTCGGTGACACGCTCGACGCGCCGGATGTCCAGCCCGCAGTTGTGCGCGATGTCGGTCGCCTTGGACGCCCAGGGCGAGACCGTTCCCAGTCTCGGCGCGATGACGATCAGGACCCCGTCGCCGGGACCGTGATAAGCGTCGCCGTAGCGCAGCAATCCTTCGACGGTGTCGCGCTGCGCCGGATCGAGCGGCGCGTCGCTCCAGACCCAATGCACATGCCGCGCGTGGACCGCAGTGATGCGGGATCCGCCGCATGAGGCGTCATGCTGCAGTTTCGCCAGCAGCGCCTGGGCGCGAAAGGCCGGGAGCGCACTGCCCCCTTCGACATGGAGCAGGTGCTTGGACGAAGTGATCACGCGGGGCGCTCGGGGTGTGAGGGTGACAGACAGGGCGTTAACAATCGACGCAGATAGCCCGGCGAAGGCCGGGGCCACCACGGGTAGACCCTCGATTTTACGGGTCGGGTGAGATAATCGTTTGCATGACGATCACCATCAAGAACGCCGCCGACGTCGACGGCATGCGCATCGCCGGCCGGCTGGCCTCGGAAGTGCTGGACATGCTGACACCGCACGTGAAACCAGGCATCACCACCGAAGCACTCGACAAGCTGGCTCACGATTACATGGTGAACGTCCAGCAAGCCATTCCGGCTCCGCTCAACTATGCGCCACCGGGTTACGCGCCCTACCCGAAATCGGTTTGCACCTCGATCAATCACCAGGTTTGCCATGGCATTCCGAACAGCAAACCGCTGAAGAGCGGCGACATCGTCAACATCGACATCACCGTCATCAAGGAAGGCTGGCACGGCGACACCAGCCGGATGTTCGTCGTCGGTGAAGGTTCGATCGCCGCCAAGCGTCTGTGCCAGATGACCTACGACGCCATGTGGCGCGGCATCGCGAAGGTGCGACCGGGCGTGCGCCTCGGCGACATCGGCAATGCGATCCAGACATTCGCCGAAAACAACGGGTTCTCGGTGGTGCGCGAGTTCTGCGGCCACGGCATCGGCCGCAAGTTCCACGAGGATCCGCAGGTCCTGCATTACGGCAAGCCAGGCACGCTCGAAGTGCTGACGCCTGGGATGATCTTCACGATCGAGCCGATGATCAACGCCGGCCGCCGCGAGATCCGCGAGGCCGGCGACGGCTGGACCATCGTCACGAAGGACCGCTCGCTGTCGGCGCAGTGGGAGCACACCGTGCTTGTCACCGAGACCGGCTACGAGGTGCTGACCTTGTCGGCCGGCAGCCCGGCAACGCCGCAGTTCGTCAACGAGTCCGTGACGGCCTGAGCGCCTGTGACCTCGTCTGTCGTCGAGCTGGACGAGCACGGCGCGCTGACGGCTGAACGGCTGGGCGAGCTGCGGCAGCGCTACAAGGCGGGCAAGGAAGCGCTGATCCGCCATTTCGAGGCATCTCGCCCGACGGCTCCGGCGGCAGCACGATTGATCCGCGGGATCTCCCGCCACGCCGACGCCACCGTGATGGACCTGTGGGAGCGTTGCGGCATGCCGACCGATGCGGCCTTGCTGGCCGTCGGCGGCTACGGGCGAGGCGAGTTGTTCCCGCACTCCGATGTCGATGTGCTGTTGCTGGCGCCTTCGGGATTGACCGCCAACACCGGCGCCCAAGCCGAATTGAAGCGCTCGGTCGAATCGTTCATCACCGCCTGCTGGGACATCGGCCTCGAAATCGGGTCGAGCGTGCGCACCGTCGAGGAGTGCATGGCCGAGGCCGAGCGCGACGTCACGGTGCGCACCGCGCTGCTCGAATCCCGCTTCGTCTGCGGATCGCGCCGAGGCTTCAATGTGTTTCGCCGCAACAACTCGCAGGCCATGCAACCCCGCGCATTCCTGCGCGCCAAGGTCCTGGAGATGCGCCAGCGGCACCAGAAGTTCGAGGACACGCCGTACTCGCTGGAACCGAACTGCAAGGAAAGCCCAGGCGGTCTGCGCGACCTGCAACTGATCATCTGGGTCGCACGCGCAGCCGGGCTCGGGCGCACCTGGACCGAACTGGCAGCCAGCGGACTGGCGACGCCGTTCGAGATGAAGCAACTGCAACGCAACGAAGGGCTGCTGAAGCTGATCCGCGCGAAGCTGCACCTGGTGGCCGGCCGGCGCGAGGACCGGCTGGTCTTCGACCTGCAAAACGCCGTGGCCGAGAGCTTCGGCTACCACGCGACACACGGCCAGCGCGCCTCCGAGGTGCTGATGCGCCGCTACTACTGGGCAGCCAAGGCGGTGGTGCAGTTGAACCAGATCCTGATGTTGAACATCGAGGATCGCATCAATGGCTCCCAGGATGCGCCGATGCGCCCGATCGACGAACACTTCCTTGAGCGCAACGGCATGCTCGAGGTGGTCAGCGACGACCTTTACCAGCGGCATCCCGAGGTCATCCTGGAAACGTTCCTGACCTACCAGACGACGCGAGGCATCACCGGCCTGTCGGCCCGCACGTTGCGCGCGCTTTACAACTCGCGCGACCTGATGAATGCCGAGTTTCGCCGCGACCCGGTCAATCGCGCGACCTTCATGCGCATCCTGCGCGCGCCGCACGGACATACCCATGCGATGCGGCTGATGAACGAGACCAGCGTGCTCGGGCGCTATTTGTGGGTGTTCCGTCGCATCGTCGGTCAGATGCAGCACGACCTGTTTCATGTCTACACCGTCGATCAGCACATCCTGATGGTGCTGCGCAATGTGCGCCGCTTCTTCATCCCGGAGCATGTGCATGAATACCCGTTCTGTTCGCAGCTGGCGCTGCAATGGGACAAGCCCTGGGTGCTGTTCATCGCTGCCATCTTCCATGACGTAGCGAAAGGGCGCGGCGGAGACCACTCGGTGCTCGGCGCCGCCGAGGCACGGCGGTTCTGCCGCGATCACGCCATCGAGCGCGAAGACGCTGCGCTGATCGAGTTTCTCGTCAAGTCACATCTGACGATGTCTCGCGTGGCCCAGAAAGAAGACCTGAGCGATCCGACGGTGATCCAGGCCTTCGTGCACCTCGTCGGCACCGAACGGCGCCTGACTGCCTTGTACCTGCTGACGGTGGCCGACATCCGCGGCACCAGTCCGAAGGTCTGGAACGCCTGGAAGGGCAAGCTGCTCGAAGACCTGTACAGGGCGTCGCTGCGCGCTCTGGGTGGCGCGCAACCGCACCTCGACGCCGAGATCGATGCCCGCAAACAGGAAGCCCGGCACATGCTCAACCTCGCGCTTCAGCCGCCCGACGTCGAAGTGCCGTTGTGGAACACGCTGGCGATCAGCTACTTTGCCCGCCACGATGTCGGCGAGATCGCCTGGCACGCTCGGTCTCTGCATGCGCACCTGGATGCTGCATCGCCGGTGGTGAAGGCCCGTGTGTCGCCGATCGGCGAGGGCTTGCAGGTCGTGGTCTACGCCCGCGACCGCGCCGACCTGTTCGCGCGCATCTGCGGCTACTTTGACGGTGCGCACTTCAACATTCTCGACGCCAAGGTACACACGACCAAAGCCGGCTGCGCGCTGGACACCTTCCAGGTGATCAACCCGCAACTCGAGGCGTCACGCGACGGCGCACCGGCGTCCCATTACCGCGACCTGATCCTGCTGGTCGAGACCCAGCTCAGCCGGGCGCTCTCCTCCGAGGGGGCCTTGCCCGAGCCGAGCCGTGGCCGTCTGTCGCGCCGTGTGAAGTCGTTCCCGGTCACACCCCGGATCACGCTGAGGCCCGATGAGCGCGCGCAGAACTGGTTGCTCGGCGTGTCGGCCAGCGACCGTTCGGGCCTGCTGTACGCGATTGCCCGCGTGCTGGCCCGGCATCAGATCAACCTGCAACTGGCCAAGATCACCACCCTCGGCGAGCGCGTCGAAGACACCTTCCTGATCGATGGCGCCGCATTGCGACACAACCGAACACAGATCGAGATCGAAACGGAGCTGCTCGATGCAATCGCGGCATAACGGACCGGCACAGTTCGGGCCGCTCGAAGGATTGAGACGATGGCGCTGACGCCGATCACCGCCGACGACTGTCTGGCGCGACTGGAGGGTTACGACGCGATCATCGATGCGCGCTCGGAGGGTGAGTTCGCGCTGGACAGGCTTCCCGGCGCCGTCAACTGGCCGAGCCTCAACGACGCCGAACGGGCACTGGTCGGCACCGAGTACAAGCAGATCTCACCGTTCGTCGCGCGCAAGCGCGGCGCGGCGCTGGTCGCACGCAACATCGCGATGCACATCGAGCGCCACGTCCTCGACAAGCCCAGGGACTGGCAGCCGCTGGTCTACTGCTGGCGCGGCGGGCAGCGCAGCGGGTCGCTGGCACTGGTGCTGAGCCAGATCGGCTTTCGGGTTCAAGTGCTCGAAGGCGGCTACCAGGCCTATCGCCGGGCGGTGATGAAGTCGCTCGAGGAACAACCGCTGACGCTGCGCTTTCGAGTGATTTGCGGAAAGACCGGGTCGGGCAAGAGCCGGCTGCTGGCCGAGTTACAGGCGCAAGGTGCCCAGGTGCTCGATCTCGAAGGGCTGGCCAACCACCGCGGCTCGGTGCTCGGTCTGGTGCCCGGCAGCCCACAGCCGACGCAGAAGCGGTTCGATTCGAGGCTGTGGGATGCCATGCGCCACTTCGATCCGGCGCGACCGGTCTGGGTCGAAAGCGAAAGCCGCAAAGTCGGCGAACTGCGGGTTCCCGAGCGCCTGATCGAGTGCATGCGCGCGTCCCCCTGCGTGCACCTCGACCTGCCGATTGATGCTCGCGTCACTCTGCTGATGGAGGACTACGCCTTCTTCGTCAACGACGTGCCAACGTTTTGCACGCGGCTCGATGCGCTGCGCGCGCTGCGGGGCCACGAGGTGATCAACGGCTGGCAGGAGGCCGCCCGCTCGGGACGCATCGAGAGCGTGGTCCGGGACCTGCTGGTCACCCACTACGACCCGGTGTACCTGCAATCGATGCAGCGCAATTTCGTCGGTTTTCCCGACGCACTGAAGCTCGATCCCCAAAACGGCGACGCCAGCACACTGGCTGGCGTCGCGAAGGATCTGCTGCAGGACTGATCCCCCTGCGGCGAGCCGGAATCACCCCATGTGCAACCCGCCATTGATTGAGAAATCAGCGCCGGTGGCGAAACCGGATTCATCGGACGCGACCCACGACACCATCGACGCGATGTCGTCCGGCGTGCCCAGGCGCTTGACCGGGATGCCGGCAATGATCTTGTCGAGCACGTCCTGGCGGATCGACTTGACCATGTCGGTCGCGATGTAGCCGGGGCTGACGGTGTTGACCGTCACGCCCTTGTTGGCGACTTCCTGCGCCAGCGCCATCGTGAAGCCGTGCATGCCGGCCTTGGCGGCCGAGTAGTTGGTCTGGCCGAACTGGCCCTTTTCGCCGTTGACCGAGCTGATGTTGATGATGCGGCCCCAGCCTTTTTCGAGCATGTCTTCAATGACCTGCTTGGTCACGTTGAACAGGCTGGTCAGGTTGGTCTCGATCACCGCGTCCCAATCGGCGCGGCTCATCTTGCGGAACATGCCGTCGCGGGTGATGCCCGCGTTGTTGACCAGCACGTCGATCGGGCCGTGCTCGGCCTTGACCTTCTGGAACGCGGCGACGGTCGACTCCCAGTCGCCAACGTTGCCGACCGACGCGTAGAACGTGTAGCCCAGCGCGCTCTGCTCATCCAGCCATTTCTTGAAGTCCCGGCTCGGACCGCAACCGGCGATCACCGTGAAACCATCACGATGAAGGCGCTGGCACATGGTGGTTCCGATGCCACCCATGCCGCCGGTCACGTAGGCGATTTTCTTGTTCATTTGTCTCACTCCTTTGGATTCATACGACGCACGCTCAGGCGTCAAGGGTCACCCCGCCTCGCTTCGAGGTCAACCGGGTTGCCACTGACGCCTGGCGCTGTTCAACGCTCGACCGTCAGCGCAATCCCCATGCCGCCACCGATGCACAGGCTGGCCAAGCCCTTCTTGGCGTTGCGCTTTTGCATTTCGTGAAGCAGCGTCACCAGCACACGGCAGCCGGACGCGCCGATCGGGTGGCCGATCGCGATGGCGCCGCCATTGACGTTGATCTTGCTGGTGTCCCAGCCCATTTCCTGGTTCACCGCGCACGCCTGTGCCGCGAAAGCCTCGTTGACTTCCATCAGGTCGAGGTCAGCCGCCTTCCAGCCAGCGCGGGCCAGCGCACGCTGCGAAGCAGACACCGGACCCATGCCCATGATCGCAGGATCGAGCCCCGAACTGGCGTAACTCGCGATGCGTGCCATCGGCGTCAGGCCGAGTGCTGCGGCGCGTGCGGCACTCATCACCAGCACCGCGGCGGCGCCATCGTTGATGCCCGAGGCATTGCCGGCGGTCACGCTGCCAGCCTTGTCGAATGCGGCGCGCAATCCAGCCAGCCCATCAGCCGAACACTTGCGGTTGACGAATTCGTCGGTTCCGAACAGCACCGGATCGCCCTTGCGCTGCGGGATGCTGACGTTGACGATCTCGTCGTTGAAGCGACCCGCTTCCTGCGCCGCGGCGGCCTTCATCTGCGACGCCAGCGCGAAGGCATCCTGGGCTTCCCGGCTGATGCCGAACTTCTTTGCAATGTTCTCGGCGGTGACGCCCATGTGGTACAGGTTGAACGCGTCGGTCAGGCCGTCCGACAGCATGGTGTCGAGCAGCTTCCAGTCGCCCATCCGCACGCCGTCGCGTGAACCCGGCAGCACGTGTGGCGCGGCGCTCATGTTCTCCTGGCCACCTGCCACGACAATCTCGGCGTCGTTGTCACGAATTGCCTGCACGGCCAGCGCCACCGACTTCAGGCCCGATCCGCACAGCTTGTTGATCGTCATCGCCGGCACCGTGTTCGGCAGACCGGCGCCCATCGAGGCCTGTCGCGCCGGGTTCTGGCCGGTGCCCGCTTGCAGTACCTGACCCATGATGACTTCGCTGACGTGCTCGCCGGTCAGGCCGGCGCGCTTGAGCACTTCGGCGATCACGACCGAACCGAGCGCCGAGGCCGACACCTTGGCGAGGCTGCCACCAAACTTGCCCACACCGGTGCGGGCGGCTGAAACGATGACGATGTCTGTGCTCATGATGAACTCCCGAGTTGAATGAGAAAACCCTCAACGGTAACGCGAACCGAGGGGCGAACGGCCGATGTCCAGTTGATCGACGTCAAGCTTTCTGTTTGACATATCTGCCGGGCGCAGGCTCGATCACCGGATACCGGCGGCTGCCCGCTGCCTTCGGCGAGGCGATCTGCCTACCGGCGTGACCGGCGAGCCACTGCGCCCAATCGGTCCACCAGCTTCCGGGCTGCTCCTGGGCCTTGTCGAACCACGCCTCGCCGCTGGCCGGCAACGCCGTGCTGCCACCGACCCAGTGGCAGCGCTTCTTCTTGGCGGGCGGATTGATGACTCCGGCGATGTGCCCGGACGCCCCCAGCACGAAGCGGTTGCCGCTCTTGCTGCCCCGCTTGTTGCCGGCCAGCACCTGGGTGCTGCGATACGCTGCATCCCACGGGACGATGTGGTCCTCGCGCGAGGCATAGATGTAGGCGGGCGTGTCCAGAAGCGACAGATCGAGCGGTTCGCCGCACACCACGAGGTCACCCGGCTTCATCAGGCGGTTTTCCAGGTAGGTGTTGCGCAGATACCAGCAGTACATCGGGCCGGGCAGGTTGGTGCTGTCGTTGTTCCAGTACAGCAGGTCGAACGGGGGCGGCGTTTCGCCCTTCAGGTAATTGCCGACCACGTAGTTCCAGACCAGATCGTTCGGCCGCAGAAAGCTGAAGGTCGATGCCAGTTCCTGGCCTTTGAGCAGACCGCCACCCTTCGGACTGTCCAGCCCGATCGAGGTCTCGCGCATGCGCACCATCGGTTCGTCGATGAAAAGATCGAGGATGCCGGTGTTGCTGAAGTCGAGCAGCGTCGTCAGCAGCGTCATGCTGGACGCCGGCTTCTCGCCGCGCGAGGCCAGAACCGCAAGCGCCGTGGTCAGCAGCGTGCCGCCGATGCAGAAGCCCAGCGTGTTGACCTGATCGGCGCCACTGATGTCGCGTGCCAGTTCGATCGCACGGATCACGCCGTCTTCGATGTACTGATCCCAGGTGAACTGCGCCATGCTCTCGTCGGCGTTGCGCCAACTCATGACAAACACGCGATGGCCTTGCTCCACCGTGTAGCGGATCAGCGAGTTGTCGGGTTGCAGATCGAGGATGTAGTACTTGTTGATGCACGGCGGCACGAACAGCATCGGCCGTTCATGAACCTTGGCCGTCAACGGCTTGTATTCGAGCAGCTGGAATAACTCGTTCTCGAACACCACCGAACCTTCGGACGTGGCCACATTGCGGCCCACCTCGAACAGGCTTTCATCGGTCTGCGACACATGGCCCTGCCGGATGTCGTGCCACAGGTGTTGCAGGCCTTGCGTGATGCTTTCGCCCTTGGTTTCGAGCGCCTTGCGCTGCGCCTCGGGGTTCAGCGCCAGGTAGTTGCTCGGCGATGCAGCGTCGACCCACTGCTGCACTGCAAAGCGGATGCGTTGCTTGGTTTTTTCATCACCATGCAATTGGTCGGCCATGTTCATCAACGTACGCGCGTTCAGCAGATAGAACTGCGCCGTGAATGCACTGGCGGGGTTGGACGTCCAGTCGGGCGCGGCAAAGCGCCGATCACCCAGCACGGGCTTCTCGGCGGGCGCCGACGTCTTGTCGATCGCCGCGCCAGCAAACGCCTGAAACTGCTGCAAGGACTGGTTCCACAGGGCGGTGGCCTGCTGGATGTAGTCGGTCTGCAACTGGGCCATCGACGGCACCGGCAGACTGAGATGGGACATCGATTTCAGCGTTTCGGCCACAGTGGCACCGAACGCGGCCACGGTGCCGTCGGCACCCGGCAGGAGCGGCGCGCTGGCCACAGGATCAGGCTTGGTTTTCACTCGTCTCCTCTTTCGCGCAATTCTGCAGACCGCGTGTTCAGTTTGGGTTCGGTTTGTACGCTGCCATGCTGACCTCAGCATGACACCGGACAAGCAATGAGAATACCCACTCGAAGTCGGCTCGGACGGATGTTCAGATGTATCTGGTGGCGATTGCATGGATGTACGTGGTCGTGATGATGACGGTGGTCGAGGCGACCAGCTCGAACGGCACGGTCATCGGCGCGGTCTTCACGTTTTTTCTGTACGGTGCGCTGCCGCTGGGGATCGTTCTCTACATCCTGCGCACGCCGGCCCGCAAGCGCGCCCGGCTGCTCGCCGACGCCTCGGCCGCCGACGTTTCAGCGGGTCCGCCAGATGGCGGCGACCATCCGGCCGGTGACGCCATCGCGGCGGAACGAAAAGAACCGTGACGCGTCGGACGCGGTGCACCAGGTTCCGCCGCTGATCGATGCGACGCCGGCGGCCGTCAACCGGTCGCGCGCCAGATCGGGCAGGTTGGCGAGCCACTTGCCGGATTTCAGCGGCTTGAAACGCGGAGTCTGCTGCGGATCGCCGGTCTGCACGGGCACGGCCGGATCGAATCCGAAGGCCCGCAGCACATCGACGCCGACCTCGAACCGTCCCGGCCCAATGCACGGCCCGAGCCACACCTCGACCTGATCGGGTTGGCAACGGACTGCGACGCACAGCGCGTCGAGTGTGGCCTCCAGCACCCCGCCCGCCAACCCGCGCCAGCCGGCGTGCGCGGCACCGACGGCCCCCGGTGCCGCGAATAGAGCCGGCATGCAGTCGGCCACCTGCACGGTGCAGGCGACTCCGATGTCGGTGGTGATGCAGGCATCCGCGTCGTGGAGTGCCGCGTCGGGTGCAACGTCGGCGGTGGTCAATCGCACCACGCACCGGCCGTGCACCTGGTTCAGATAGACCGGCGTGGCGCCGACCAGCTCCGCCAGCCCGGACTGGTTCCGAGCCACGCAGCGAGGGTCGTCGCCAACGCCGTCACGCAGGTTCATGCTGGCATACGGACCCTCGCTGACGCCACCGTGGCGCGTCGTCATCACCGCCTGCACGCCTTCGGTCTGCCATGCAGGTCGCAACCAATCGGGGTGGAAAGTCATGATCGGGAAGCGGTTGGCATTCGTCGAGACATCAAACGATGATGCCATGCAAGGTTGCTCACACTCGATGCCCCCGGGGCGCGCCGCTACACTGAGACGCATGCATTCGACACGCAGCATCCGGCATTGCAAGACCTGCGGCGGTGCCGCCGAATACCGGGTTCCCGCCGACGACAACCGCGAGCGCGCGGTCTGCACCGTGTGTGCGACGGTGCACTATGAAAACCCGTGCAACGTGGTCGGCACCGTACCAGTCTGGGGCGAGCAGGTGCTGCTGTGCCGCCGCAACATCGAACCCCGCTACGGCTACTGGACGCTGCCGGCGGGCTTCATGGAACTGAACGAAACGCTGGCCGAAGGCGCAGTGCGCGAGACCGTCGAGGAGGCCGGCGCGAACATCGAGCTGCAGTCGCTGTTCAGCCTGCTCAACGTGGTGCGTGCCGGTCAGGTCCACGTGTTCTACCGAGCCCGACTGATAGACACCCGTTTCGCGCCCGGGCCGGAGACCATCGAAGCGCAACTTTTCCACGAACACGAGATTCCGTGGGACGACCTGGCCTTCAGAACCGTGCGCGAGACACTGAAGTTGTTCTTCGAGGACCATCGCAAGGGTCAATTCGGCTTCCACTGTGCCGATATCGGGTGAACGACCGTTCTCCCTGGCATGCCTGAATCCCTTCCCTCTTTGCCGCCGGCCTCTCCGGCTGACTCCCCGCTGGTCCCCGCTTCCGCTCCAGCCAGCGGCACGGTGCAACGCCTGCGTGAAGACCTGATTCACCCCGACGCCCTGCTCGACTGCCTGGTCGAGATCTGCCGGCTTCAAGGTCATCCGACGACGCGCGCAGCGCTCTCGGCGGGTCTGCCGATCGGCGCCGACACCCAGGGATGCCTGCCACTCGACCTGGCCGAACGCGCCGCCGCCCGCGCCGGCATGGCGACCCGGCTGCAGCGGCTGCCGCTCGATGCCATCGACGCAGCCACCCTGCCGGTGCTGCTGATCCTGCGCGACAACCAGGCCTGCGTGCTGATTGGCTGGGATGGTGACAACGCCCGCGTGCTGCTGCCCGAAACCGGCCAGGGTGCGGTGCGGCTGACGCACGCCGACCTGGCCGCGCGCTACAGCGGCGTCGTGCTGTTCGTGCGACCGCATTTCCGCTTCGATGCCAGCGCACAGCCGGCCACCGAACGCAAGAGCACCGAGCGCCACTGGTTCTGGAGCGCCCTGCTCGCCCAACGCTTCGTCTACCGCGACGTGCTGTGGGCCGCCTTGCTGATCAACGTGTTTGCACTCGCGTTTCCGATGTTCTCGATG
Source organism: Burkholderiaceae bacterium (assembly GCA_030654805.1). Taxonomy (GTDB): domain Bacteria; phylum Pseudomonadota; class Gammaproteobacteria; order Burkholderiales; family Burkholderiaceae_C; genus PBB1. The sequence continues at coordinate 5,104 of JAURWR010000017.1, read as the reverse complement.
AACATCTACGACCGCGTGGTGCCGAACAATGCCTTCGAGACGCTGTGGTCGCTGTCGATCGGCGTGCTGCTGGTGCTGGGTGCCGACCTGTTCATGCGCCTGCTGCGCAGCCATTTCGTCGACGAGGCCAGCGCGCGCATCGATGTCGCGCTGTCGGCCAAGCTGATGGAGAAGGTGCTGGGCCTGCGCCTGGAACACCGGCCCGAATCGGTCGGCTCGTTCGCGCAGAACCTGCGCGGCTTCGAGCAGGTGCGCGACTTCATCGCATCGAGCACCGTCACCGCGCTGATCGACCTGCCGTTCGCGCTGCTGTTCGTCGGCGTGCTGGCGTGGATCTCGCCGTGGCTGGCGCTGCCGGTGCTGGTCGCTTTCGCGATCGTCCTGGTGCTGGGTTATTTCCTTCAGCACCGGCTGCATGCGCTGTCCGAGACCACCTACCAGGCCAGTGCGCAGCGCAACGCCACGCTGATCGAAAGCCTGTCGGCGATCGAGACCATCAAGTCGCAGGGCGCCGAAAGCGTGATCCAGTCGAAATGGGAGCGCGCCAACCTGTTCCTCTCGGCCACCAACGTCCGGATGCGCGGCCTGTCGTCAGGCGCGATGTACACGACCAGCACGCTGACGCAGCTGGTCGCGGTGTCGATGATCGTGATCGGCGTCTACCTGATCAACCAGCGCGAGCTGACGATGGGCGCGCTGATCGCCGCCAGCATGCTGTCGGGCCGCGCGCTGGCACCGGCCGGGCAGATCGTCGGTCTGCTGATGCAGTACCAGGGCGCGCGCACCGCGCTCGATTCGCTGAACAAGATCATGGAGAAACCGGTCGAGCGGCCGGCTGGCGAGAGCTTCATCCAGCGCCCGCAACTGCGCGGCGACATCGAGTTCCGCAACGTCAAGTTTGCCTACCCCGGCCGCACCGACTCTGCGATCGAAGGCATCACCTTCAAGATCACCGCCGGCGAGCGCGTCGCGCTGATCGGCCGCGTCGGCTCGGGCAAGAGCACGATCCAGCGACTGATCATGGGCCTGTACCAACCGACCGACGGCGCGGTGCTGCTCGACGGCATCGACTTGCGCCAGCTCGACCCGGCCGATGTGCGGCGCAACCTGGGCAGCGTGTCGCAGGACGTGACGCTGTTCCAGGGCACGCTGCGCGAGAACATCACCTTCGGCTTGCCCTACGCGGACGATTCGGCGGTGGTCGCGGCGGCCGAGGTGGCCGGGCTCACCGAATTCATCAACCGCCACCCGCGCGGCTTCGACATGCCGGTGGGCGAGCGCGGCGAATCGCTGTCGGGCGGCCAGCGCCAGGGCGTCGGGCTGGCCCGCGCGGTGCTGCACAACGCACCGCTGCTGCTGCTCGACGAGCCGACCAGCGCGATGGATTTCTCGACCGAAGCGCAGATCACCACGAAGGTGACCGCCTTCGCCAGTGACAAGACGGTGGTGCTGGTGACGCATCGCACCTCGATGCTGGCCATGGCGACCCGCGTGATCGTGATCGACGGCGGCAAGGTCGTTGCCGACGGACCGCGCGACCGCATCATGGAAGCGCTGTCGACCGGCCGGATCGCGAGGGCCGCATGAAGGCGATCCTGAAAACCGCAACGGCCCCGGCGGGCAGCGCCGACGCAACCGCAGACGTTGCCGGCTTCCGCAGCTTCGAGCAACAGGCCGAGGTCGTGATGTCGCGCGCCCGCACCCAGCGCGCGCAGCTCATCGTGCGCGCGGCGGTGGTCGTTCTGGTCTTGCTGATCCTGTGGGCCTGCTTCGCACATGTGGAGGAAGTGACGCGCGGCGACGGCAAGGTGATCCCATCGAAGCAGTTGCAGATCGTGCAGTCGCTCGATGGGGGAGTCGTGTCGGAAATCCTGGTCAAGGAGGGCCAGGTGGTCGAGGCCGGTCAGCTGCTGCTGAAGATCGACGAGACGCGCGCCACCTCGGGCGTGCGCGAAAGCGCGGCGCAGGGCTTTGCGCTGCGGGCACGCCAGGCGCGGCTGCGCGCGCTGGCCGAGGGCGCGGCGTTCAAGCCGCCGGCCAGCACCAACCCGGTCGAAGGCCGCATCCTCGACGAAGAACGCAACCTCTACGAAACCCGGCGTTCCGAGCTGGGCACGATGATCGCCATCAACCAGCAGCAGCTGCAGCAGCGCCAGCAGGAACTGAGCGAGATGCGCGCACGCAAGTCGGCAGCTGAGCGCGGGCTCGACCTCGGCCAGCAGGAGCTCGCCAAGACCAAGCCGCTGCTCGCCACCGGCGCGGTCTCGGAAGTCGACATCCTGCGGCTCGACCGCGAGGTGTCGCGCAGCCGCGGCGAGATCGAACAGGCGACAGCGCAGATCGCCCGCGTGCAGGCCGCGATCGGCGAGGCGCAACGCAAGATCCAGGAAACCGAGCTGACCTTCCGCAACGAGGCGCGCAAGGAGATGGCCGACGTGATGGGCAAGCTCAACGCGCTGAACGAAGGCGCGGTGGCGTTGGCCGACAAGGTCGACAAGTCGCAGGTCAAGAGCCCCGTGCGCGGCCGGGTGCAGCGGCTGCTCGCCAACACGGTGGGCGGCGTGGTGCAGCCCGGCAAGGACATCGTCGAGGTGGTGCCGCTGGACGACCAGCTGATCCTCGAAGCCAAGGTGCAGCCGCGCGACATCGCCTTCATCCATCCCGGGCAGGACGCCACAGTCAAGTTCACCGCCTACGACTTCTCGATCTACGGCGGCCTGGTCGCCAAGGTCGAGAACATCAGCCCCGACACCGTCGTCGATGAAAAAGGCAACGCCTTCTATCTGGTGCGGGTGCGCACCACGCAGGCCAACTTCAGCGAAAAGCTGCCGGTGATCCCCGGCATGACCGCGGAAGTCGACATCCTGACCGGCCGCAAGACGGTCATGTCTTACCTGCTGAAGCCGGTGCTCAAGGCCAAGGCCTACGCACTGCGCGAGCGCTGAGCGTGGGCAGTCCACCCGTCTGTCGCTGACAGTCCGGGGCCGTGCGACAGCGCCCGCAGTGGATTCCTTATTGATCAGAATTCGTCGATTCCGGTGATGTCAGTCACGAAATTCAGCCAACAAGGCGTTCATAGTGCAGCGCCAGACTGGCTATCCTCCTGATCAATCATCTGCCGTCGGCACGCCCTGAAACCGCACCCAAAATGTGCGACATCAAGAGAGACCCCCACCATGCCCACCCTCATGCAAACCACCCAGGGACGAGTCACCGGCCTGTGGGGCAGCGCCCTGATCAAGGGGCCGGATGGCCAGATGCGTGCGCTGAAGATGGGCGACCTGGTTCATCGGGGCGACGTGATCCTGACGACGCAGGACGGCATCGTCCAATTGACGGCAGATGAAACCCCGGTTGCAGCCGCAGCCATCAAATCGGCACCCGCAACCGATATCGACCGGGTCATTTCGGACCTGAACCAGAACGATCCGGACGCCGCGACGGCAGCCGGGCTCAACGGAGGCGACGGAGGTGAATTCCTGCCCGGACTGCGTGTGGATCGCATTCAGGAAGAGCTCACCCCGGCAGGACTGGCCTACAGCGGTACGTCGGCACCGGGCAACACCACAGAGGCAGGTACCGGAGCCACGGTCAACAACATCGCGCCTGTCGCCCAGAACGGTGTAGTCAGCGGCGATGAAGACAGCACCCTGCCCGTTCCGCTGACCGGCGCGGACGGCGATGGCAGCGTGGCCAGCATCACGGTGACCTCCATTCCACCTGGCAGCACCCTGCTGCTGGCAGACGGCACGACCGTCGTGCTGGCAGGACAGACACTGACGCCACAGCAGGCCGCTGGCCTGCTTCTGCAGCCATCAGCCAACTTCAATGGCCAGACCGGCATCACCTTCTTCGTCACAGACAACGAGGGTCTGGCCTCGGACCCGGCGACGGTGACGATCAGCGTGATCAGCGTCAACGATGCACCGGTCGCGGCGCCCTTGTCCGCCAGCGGACCGGAGGACACGCCCCTCGCGGTGTCGCTGACCGGCAGCGATGTCGATGGCACGGTCACGTCGTTCACCATCACCCAATTGCCGACCAACGGCACGCTGTTCCTGTCCGACGGCACCACGCCGGTGGTTCCCGGCACACCGCTGTCGCCGGCCGAGGCGGCGAATCTGGTATTCGTTCCGGCCGCCAATTTCCATGGCACGGTCAACCTGATCTTCACCGTGACAGACAACGAAGGGCTGCCCTCGGCACCGAGAACGGTCCCGCTGACGATCACCCCGGTCAACGATGCGCCAGACGCGATCAACGACACCGCCTCCGCCCCGCACAACACCAGCATCAGCGTTCCGGTGCTCGGCAACGACACCGACCCCGACGGCGATCCGCTGACAGTGACCAGCGCCACGCTGGTGAACCCCGGGCAAGGCAGCGTCAGCATCGGCCCGAATGGCACCCTCCAGTTCACGCCGGCACCTGGCTTCTCAGGCACCGCACTCGTCAACTATTCCATCAGCGATGGCCACGGGGGAACCGACACCGCCACCGTAACGATCACGGTCGCTGCAGCGCCGCCACCGCCGCCGACCGGCCCCGATGCGATCGATGACTCGGGCTCGACGCAGGTCGACACGCCGCTGACGATCGCCCCGGCCACCTTGCTGGGCAACGACACCGACGGCAACAGCGACCCGCTCACCATCACCAGCGTGCAGGGTGGCGTCAATGGCTCGGTCGCCATCGTCGCCGGCAATGTGGTGTTCACACCCACCGCCGGCTACACCGGCCCGGCAACATTCCCCTACACCAACCACGACGGCCATGGCGGTACCGACACCGCCACCGTCAACATCTCTGTCTCGGCCGCCCCGAACCTGGCCCCCGATGCGATCGATGACTCGGGCTCGACGCAGGTCGACACGCCGCTGACGATCACCCCGGCCACCTTGCTGGGCAACGACACCGACGGCAACAGCGACCCGCTCACCATCACCAGCGTGCAGGGTGGCATCAATGGCTCGGTCGCCATCGTCGCCGGCAATGTGGTGTTCACACCCACCGCCGGCTACACCGGCCCGGCCTCTTTCACGTACACCATCTCCGATGGCCATGGCGGTACCGACACCGCCACCGTCAACATCACTGTCTCGGC
>JAURWR010000004.1 GCA_030654805.1 Burkholderiaceae bacterium | reverse complement strand
CATCGAGGTCGATGATCCGGGCGTGCTGGTCGACGTGGACACGGTGGCCGATCTGGCGCAGGTGCGCGCCTTGTGGGCGCGGGCGGCGCTCGCGGCAGGCTGAGGGCACTTTCCCGCGCGAAGGGCGCCGGCCGGCGCCATGCTGGCGCGGTTGATGCAAGCGGCTGCGACACTGTGAGTCGCGGCGACCCTGCCGCAGCCTGGAGAGAGCCGAGCATGCCGATGAACCCCGCCGTCGTCCGGGTCACCCAGCGCATCCTTGAGCGCAGTGCACGCACCCGGCTGGCCTACCTGGCTCGGGTGGCTGCTGCTGGCGAGCGTCCGCGCGGTTCCGAGCGCATGGGCTGCGCCAATGTGGCGCATGCGTTCGCTGCGCTTCCCGCCGACGACAAGCTGCGCATCGTGGCCGAGCGCGCGCCGCACATCGGCGTGGTGACGGCCTACAACGACATGCTGTCGGCGCACCAGCCTTACGAGGGGTTTCCGGCCGTCATCCGCGACCAGGCCCACCGGCTCGGCGCCACCGTGCAGGTGGCGGGCGGCGTGCCCGCGATGTGCGACGGCGTGACGCAGGGCCTGCCCGGCATGGAGCTGAGCCTGTTCTCGCGCGACACCATCGCGATGGGCACCGCGGTCGCGCTGACGCACGATGTGTTCGATGCGGCCTTGCTGCTCGGCGTGTGCGACAAGATCGTGCCCGGCCTGCTGATCGGCGCGCTCCACTTCGGCCACCTGCCGTGCGTGTTCGTGCCAGCCGGGCCGATGAGCACCGGACTCAGCAACAACGCCAAGGGCCGGGTGCGTGAGCAGTTCGCGCAAGGGCTGGTCGGCCGCGACGAGTTGCTGCGGGCCGAGTCGGCGGCGTACCACGGGGCCGGGACCTGCACTTTTTATGGCACCGCCAACAGCAACCAGATGCTGCTCGAAGCGATGGGCTTGCATGTGCCGGGCGCCGCCTTCGTGCACCCGCACGCCGAGTTGCGCGAGACGCTGACGCGCGATGCGGTGCGCACGGTGCTGAGCCTGGTCAAGGCACGCCGTTACACGCCGATCGGCCGGCTCATCGACGAGCGCGTGATCGTCAACGCGATGGTCGCGCTGCTGGCCACCGGCGGTTCGACCAACCACCTGATCCATTGGGTCGCGGTGGCCCGCGCGGCGGGCATCGTGATCGACTGGAACGATTTTTCCGAGCTGTCGCATGCGACGCCGCTGCTGGCGCGCGTCTACCCGAACGGCAGCGCCGACGTGAACCAGTTCCAGGCGGCTGGCGGCCCGGGCTACGTGATCCGCGAGCTGATCGATGCCGGGCTGATGCACGCCGACGTGGCGACCGTCTCCGACGGTGGTCTGCGCGACTACTGCCGGTTGCCGCAGCGCGACGAAGCGGGCGCATTGACCTGGCGCGATCTGCCGCCGGCGAGCGCGGTCAACGCCGATGACGACATCGTTCGCCCGGCTGCGGCGCCGTTCAGCGACCACGGTGGCCTCGCGGTGCTGACTGGCAACCTGGGCCGTGCGGTCATCAAGACATCGGCGGTGCCGGCCGACCGGCATGCAGTCGAGGCGCCGGCCATCGTCTTCGACACGCAGGAAGCCTTGCAGGCGGCCTTCAAGGCCGGCGAACTGGAGCGCGATTTCATTGCCGTGGTTCGCTTCCAGGGCCCGCGCGCCAATGGCATGCCCGAACTGCACAAGCTGACTCCGCCGCTGGCGGTCCTGCAAGGCAAGGGGTTCAAGGTCGCGCTGGTGACCGATGGCCGCATGAGCGGTGCGTCGGGCAAGGTGCCGGCCGCCATCCATGTCAGCCCCGAGGTGCTGGCCGGCGGGCCGCTCGGCAAGGTGCGCACCGGCGACATGATCCGGCTCGACTCGAATGCCGGCACACTCGAAGCCCTGGTCGATGCCGCCACCTGGGCTGCGCGCGAGCAGGCCGTGCTGTCGACCGAGCAGGCCGAGATCAACGCCCACGGCCTGGGGCGCGAACTGTTCAGTGGCATGCGCCGCAACGTGCTCACTGCGGAAGAGGGCGCGATCACCTGGCTTTGACTGCCGGCCCCCATTCCATCCGAAAACACCTACGAGGTTTCATCGATGCAAGCGCGCGAACTCGCCACCTTCGGCCCGGTCATTCCGGTCATCGTCATCCACCGCGTCGAGGACGCCGTGCCTCTGGCGCAGGCCCTGGTCGATGGCGGCGTGCGTGTGCTCGAGGTGACGCTGCGCACGCCGGTCGCCTTGAAATGCATGGAAGCCATCGCCCGTGCGGTGCCCGATGCGATCGTCGGCGCCGGCACGGTGCGCAGCGCGGCCGATGCCAAAGCGGCGAAGGACGCCGGCTGCCAGTTCGCCGTCAGTCCGGGCTACTTGCGCAGCATCGGCCAGGCCTGCCGCGATCTCGACCTGCCGCTGCTGCCCGGTGTGGCGACGTCGAGCGAGGTGATGCAGGCGAACGCCGACGGCTGCGACTTCCTAAAGTTCTTTCCGGCCACCGCAGCCGGTGGCATCCCGCTGCTGAAGGCCTTTGCCGGTCCGTTCTCCGACGTGGTGTTCTGCCCGACCGGTGGCATCACGCTCGACACGGCGCCGCAGTTCCTCGCGCTGCCCAACGTCAAGGTCTGTGGCGGCTCGTGGCTGACCCCATCCGATGCGATGGCCGCTGGCGACTGGGCGCGCATCACGCGGTTGGCGAAAGAGGCTTCGGCGTTGCGCGGGGGCTGATACGGGCCTGGAGTCAAGCTGATCAATTAGCCGGCGCGCGCAGTGCTGCCGAGGGCATTCGAGATCCGACCGCTTCGGTGGTGGCTGGAGCGCTGTGACGAGTCGCTGTGTGGAGCGAAGTAGAGAAGGAGGGCCGGTCTTTTCCGGCCCGGGTGACATGAGCGCAACACAGCGGCCCGGCGCAGCGCTCACGCGCCGACCGCCGTCCATTTGAGATGTTGACGAGCGACTTGCGTATGAGGTCCTTCGAGGCGCAACCCCTGCACTGCGGCTGGGGGCTGCGCGCCCAATGGGTCTCAGGTGCCGCGCTGGATCAGCTCGATCTTGTAGCCGTCCGGGTCGGTCACGAAGGCGATGACGGTGCTGCCACCGGCCACCGGGCCGGCTGCGCGCGTGACGGCACCGCCACCGGCCTGGATGGCCGCGCAGGCGGCGTACGCATCGGGCACCGCGATCGCGATGTGTCCGTAGGCGGTGCCGAGCTCGTAATGGTCGACGCCGTGGTTGTAGGTCAGCTCGATCTCGGCGTGTTCCGGGTTCGAGCCGTAGCCGACGAAGGCCAGGCTGTACTTCTGCTCGGGCCGCTCGGTGGTGCGCAGCAGCGTCATGCCCATCACGCGGGTGTAGAAATCGATCGAGCGTTGCAGGTCGCCGACGCGCAGCATGGTGTGGAGCAGTCTCATCGTGGTTCCTGGATTGGTGGGGGTAATCGAAAGGTCGAAGCGTAGCGCGACGCCCATCGCGACAATGCCGTGATGTTTTTTCGCCCGCGACCTCGATGCGGAGCCACCCGATGACACGATCTGCGCCCCGAACCCTGAGCCTCGGCCTCGTGCTGCTTGCCGCAGGCGGTTGTTTTGCGCTGACGATGGGCGCACGCCAGTCGATGGGGCTGTTCCTCGGTCCGATCAACACCCACACCGGCCTCGGGTTCGCCAGCATCAGCCTCGCCTTCGCGTTCGGTCAGCTGTGGTGGGGCCTCACACAGCCGTTCGCCGGCATGGTGGCCGACCGGATCGGTGCTGGTCGGGTGATCGTCTGCGGCGTGCTCATGGTGGCGATGGGTACCGCGTTGATCCCGCACATGAGCAGCACGGCCGGCCTGATCTTCGCCATCGGTGTGCTGGCCGCCGGCGGCGCCGGCATGGCCGGCCCGTCGGTGCTGATGGCCGCGACGACCCGCCTGATCGCACCCGCCCAGCGCGGCATGGCCAGTGGCATCGTCAACGCTGGCGGATCGTTCGGGCAGTTTGTGTTTGCGCCGCTGGCGCAGGGCGTCACGGTGGCGGCCGGGTGGATGACCTCGCTGCATGTGCTGGGCGCGATCACGCTGCTGGCGCTGCCCGCCGCCTGGCTGCTGCGTGGCAATGCATTGCACCTGGCAGCGCCAGCGCCGGGCCAGCGGGCGGCAGAAACCACGCGTGAGGCGGTGTCGCGTGCGCTGGGCTGTCGCAGCTACCGGTTGCTGTGCGCCGGGTTCTTCGTCTGCGGATTCCACGTCGCGTTCATCGCGACCCACCTGCCGGGCGTGGTCGCCTCGTGCCAGCTGTCGCCGACGGTCGGTGCCTGGGCGCTCGGAACGATCGGCCTCTTCAACATCGTCGGCAGCATCGGCATCGGCTGGCTGATGTCGTACCGCGGTGGACAGTGGCGCCTGAAGACGCTGCTGACCTGGATCTACGCCGCACGCGCGGTCGCTGTGCTGGTGTTCATGCTGTCACCGAAGACCGAAGCCGTGGTGCTGGTCTTCGCGGCCGTGATGGGCCTGACCTACTTGTCGACCGTGCCGCCGACGGTGGGCCTCGTTGCCAAGTTCTTCGGTCCGTCGCACATGGCCACGCTGTTCGGCGTGGCGATCCTGATCCACCAGATCGGCGCCTTTTTCGGCGCGTACTTCGGTGGCAAGGCCTTCGAGTGGACCGGCAGCTACGACTGGATGTGGTGCGCCGACATCGTGCTGGCGGTGGGGGCAGCGCTGGTGAATCTGCCGATCCGCGAGGAGCGCGCCGCGCCGGCCGCTGCGGTGGCGCCTGCCCGCTGAGACGACACCGCAATCACCCCGGCGCACCTCGTTATCTGGCGTTGTCCTGCGCGACGCTGAGCGTGTTGCCGTCGATCTTCACCTGCGCGCCCACCGCCATCGACTGGGAGCGCCGGAACGTGCGAGTGCTGCCATCGTCCATGCGCACCTTGACGTTGAAGTAGGTCTCGCTGCGCACCTGCTTCTCGACCTCGTGGCCGGCCACGCCGCCGCCCACGGCGCCGAGCACCGTCATGGCCGTCCTGCCGCTGCCGCTGCCAAACTGGTTGCCCACCACGCCGCCCAGCACGCCGCCGGTGACAGCCCCGACGCCGGTGCCCTGGCCCTTCTGCTTGACGGCGGTCACCGATTCGACGACCCCGCAGTTCGGGCAAGCGGCGTTGTTCGGCGTGGGTGCCGCAGCGGGGGATGTCTTCGCATCGGCCACCAGCCCGGCTGCGGGTGCGGTGGAAGAAGAATCGACCGATCTCGTCACCAAGGCGCCAGCCAGCCCGGCCGTGACCAAGCAGAGCAAGCCGCCTGCGATCCAGGCCGCGCGCGGAACCGATCGTGTGGACGTCGCGCCGAGAGGGACGTTTTGAGTGGGTGAGTCCATGTCGGGTCTCCTGATGTCGTGGGGTTTCGCCAGCGATCGTAAGTCAGCCTGCGACCGCTGCAAACTGCACCGCAGCTCCATGCGGGCCGCCGCAGGTGCCACAGTAGACTGGCAGTCGCGTTCGCTCAACCGCCCCGGTGTTCGGATGTGCCTGTCTTGTTTTCATGCCCTGCGGAGCCCATGGCCTGGTGGGCCGGGTTGGAGAGATTTGAGATGGAGTACCCGCTGCGCCTGCTTGTCACCAGTGTGGGCAGCCTCGTCGCGACCAACCTGTTCGAAGGACTCCACCGGCTCGGTCGGGACCGCTTTTTCGTGGTCGGCACCAGCACCGAGTCCGAAGCCGCCGGCAACTATGCCTGCGATGCCGTGGTCCGCGTTCCTCCCACTCTCGACCGCCAACGCTGGGCCCAGGTGCTGGCGCAGTGGGGTGAGGAAACCCGTCCCGATCTGTGGATACCCACGCGCGATGACGATGTCTGCGCGCTCGCTCAACTGGCGGCCGACGTGCGCCTGCCAGGTCAGGCGATGGTCGGGGCCCCGTCCGCAGCCGACTTGATCCGTGACAAGTGGCTGAGCTTCCGGTTCGCCATCGAGCACGGCTTGCCGGTGGCGCCGTCGGCCGACGCACCGGACTCCGCGTTGGCCCTGGCCGGGCAGCATGGGTACCCGCTGATCGTCAAGCCCCGCTGCGGCTACGGCACGCGCGGCACTCGCCTGGTCTTCGATGCCGGCCAGCTCGGACGGGTGTTCGCGACCGGCGGTTCGTGGATCGCACAGCCCTTTCTGAACCCCGCTCCGGGGTGGGATGCGGACCTGCCCGACCCGTCGCTGGGCATGCCGTTGTGGTATTCGTACCGAGATCCGGGGCAGTACTCCGTCGTCTCCGTCATCGGACCGACGGGCCGCGTGGCGTTGATCGGCGCCACGTTGAACACGATGGTTTGCGGGCGGCCCGAGCGTTCGATGCGCGTGACCGATCCGCTGCTGATCCAGGTGGGTCGGGACTATGCCCAGGCCCTGGCCGACGTCGGCTGGCGCGGCCCGGTCAACGTGCAATGCCGGCGACTGCCTGACGGGCGCTACCTGATGTTCGAACTGGCCGGTCGGCTGGCCGGTGGCCTGGGCGCCCGCGAGGTGCTGGGCATGCCCGACGTTTGGCAGGCGTTGGAGGCCTGGTGCCCCGGGCGCATTCCACCGCCTGATCCGTTGCGCACGTCTGTTGGCGCCGTGGCAGTGAAGGAGTCCCACACGGTGCCCCTGTCCGCCGCCGACATCCACACCTTCGAGACCACGGGGCGATGGAACCGCTGCTCCTGACAGGCCACCGGGGTTATCTGGGCGCCTGTGTCGCCGCCGTGCTGACGCGAGTCGGGGTGCCCCACCGAGTGCTGGCGACGCGACTCCAGGAGATCGCGCCCGCCAGCCTCGATGTTTCCGGGGTCATCCACTGCGCGGGCCCCTTGCGGCATCGGGGCGATGCCGTCCAGATGGACGGTCACTGCGATGGCACCCGGGCCTTGCTGAGAGGCCTGACCCGGCCGGTTCCGGTGGTCTACGTATCGAGCCGCTCCATCTACGGACGCGCCAGCGCCGAGTTGCTGAACGAAACGGTGCTTGCAGCGCCGGTGGACGCCTACGGTGGTGCCAAGCTGGCTGCTGAAGTGTCGATCCACGAGTCGGGCGCGCCGCATGTGATCCTGCGTTGCAGCACGCTGATCGGCATGGGCGTGGACCAGGACGGCCATTCGTTCCTGCGTCAGGCCTTGCATCGGCTGCGTGCCGGCGAGACGGTGACCCGCTACCTGCCCGACAGGCCGCACGACGCGCTGGATGTGTGGGCTGCTGCGCAAGCCTGCGTCGAGGTTTCTCAGAGCGTGCACGGGAACGAGACCTTCAACCTCGCCGGTCCGGCCAGAAGTCTGCATGCAACGCTCGACGCGCTGTCCACGGCTTGCGGTGCGCTGAACCGGCTGCGCGACAAGCCCGACCCCTCGGCGAGTTGGGGCGTGCTGGACGGCAGCCGGTTTCGCGATCGCTATCCGACGTGGCAGCCGAGAACCGATGCGGCGCTGTTCGGCGCCTGGGTGGCCGGGCTTCGACTCTCGGCCGGTTCGTGAGTTGTCTGCGTATCAGCGTTTTGCATCCAGCCACACCCCGACGCCTTGCGCGTTGAGTTCGATGTCCATCTCGAGCAGGTCGAGGATCTGCTGCCGCTGCAGCGTGCATCCGAGCCGTTGCACACGTTGCAGGTAGAGCGCAGTCAGGCCGTCTCGGAGCACACCGTGGCGTTTTTCTGCGGGCAGCATCAGGTCGGCGGCATGCCTGCCCAGCGCCACCACCTCATCGACCTGATCGAGCAGGTCTCGCCCCAGCCGCGCCACATCGGTCACCTGCGCTGTGCCGATGACCGGCACGCGCCCGTAGTGCGTCAGGTACATGCACGACGGCTGTTCGGCCAGCAGACGCTCGATCGACATGCGCAATGCCACGGGATCGAACTGCACCGGGGTGGTGGTCGGCAGCAGCCAGATGCCGGCGGGCGTGTCGAACTCGCGGTACGACAAGCCGAAGGTGTCGCCGGTGAAGAAGCCGCGACTGCGTTCGTCCCAGATGCAATGGTGGTGGCGGGCGTGGCCCGGCGTGTCGAAGAACTTCAGAGGCCGGTCGGCGAGGTGGATGACCAGGCCCTCGGCGCTTTCCGTCACGCGGCTGGCTTCCACCGGCACCACCGTGCCGTAGGCGCGCTGCACCTCCTCTTCGCCGTAGACCGCCCGTGCGCCGGCCAGCAGAACGGTCGGGTTGATCAGGTGCCGCGCGCCGCGCGGGTGCACGACCATCCGGGCCGACGGCAGCGCCTCCATCAACGCCCCGGCGCCTCCGGCGTGGTCGAGGTGCACATGGGTCGGAATGACCCAGTCCACCGCGTCGCGTGACACGCCAGTGGCATCGAGCGTCGCCAGCAGCCGTGGCACCGAGTGGCTGGTGCCGCAGTCGATGAAGGCCGCCCGGCCTTGCTCGACGATCAGGTAGGCCGCGTCGAAGTTCGCTCGCTGGTAGCCGGTGTCGATGGCCCAGATGCCCTGGCCGAGCGGGGTGGAAAATTCAGAGGTGGATTCCATGATGCTGATGCTCGGTTTCAGGGCGTGGGAGTGTAGGGTTTGCCGACCGTGCCGTACCGCGCTCGAATCAGGAACATCACCATGCCGCCCATCGAACCTGTGATCCCCTTCAGCGACCTGTCGGCTCATCGGGCCTCTGGACCACGCAGCGCGAGTCGACGTGGGACGCTGGTGCTCGTCCCCGCCATCATCTCGGCGCTTGCAGGCTGTTCAGCCTATTCACCCTTGGCTTTGCCGCGCGGCGCCACTGCGGCCGAGGTCGTGTCGGCGATGGGGCCGCCCACCGGCACCATGCAGGCGCCACAGCGGCTCGAGTTCGCGCGCGGCCCGGCCGGCAAGCACACCTACATGATTGATTTCGATGCCGACGGCCGGCTGCTGTCGTGGGAGCAGGTGCTCACCGAAGGCAATTTCTTTCAGGTGCGGCCCGGCCAGACGCAGGACGATGTCACCAAGCGACTGGGGCGCCCGTCGACGACCTTCCCGATCGGCCGACAGCACATCGTCGTCTGGAACTATCGTTACGAAACCCCGTTCTGCCAGTGGTTTCAGGTGTCGATCGGCACCGCGCCGGACACCCTGGGCCGGGTCACCGATGTCGGGTTCGGGCCCGATCCCCAGTGCTGGTCTCCCCATGAATGATCAACCCCCCGTTTCCGTCATGACCATCACCCTGTACGGCATTCCGAACTGCGACACCGTCAAGAAGGCGCGTGCCTGGTTGCAGGAACGCGGCGTCGAGCACGCCTTCCACGATTTCAAGAAGCAGGGTGTGCCGCTGCCGCAACTCGACGCGTGGATGCGGGCGGCCGGCTGGGAGACGCTGCTCAACCGCAAGGGCACCACCTGGCGCAAGCTGGATGCTGCGCGGCAGGCCGCTGTTCACGATGCGGCCAGCGCGCGCGAGCTGATGGCGGCCCAGTCCAGCGTGATCAAGCGCCCGGTGGTCGAGCATCCGGGGGGCTTGCTGGTCGGGTTCGATCCCGACGAATGGGGCAGGGCGCTCGCCTGAGTCGCCCTGCGTTGCGCGGTCGGACGTCTGCGGTCAGCTCGCCAGCAACTGCCGCAGCACGAAGGGCAGGATGCCGCCATGCTGGTAGTAGTCGACCTCGATCGGTGTGTCGATGCGCAGCGTCAGCGGCACGCGTTTCTTCGTTCCGTCGGCCGACGCGATCACCAGGGTCGCATCCTGCTGCGGCTTGATGTCGGCGGCCAGTTCGATGTCGAACACCTCGTCGCCCTGGATGCCCAGCGTCTGCCAGCTGTCGCTGCCCTTGAACTGCAGTGGCAGCACGCCCATGCCGACCAGGTTGCTGCGGTGAATCCGCTCGAAACTGCGCGCGATCACCGCCTTGATGCCGAGCAGCGCGGTGCCCTTGGCGGCCCAGTCGCGCGACGAGCCGGTGCCGTATTCCTCGCCGGCAAAGATCATCGTCGGCGTGCCGGCCGCCATGTACTTCATCGCCGCGTCGTAGATGAACAGCTTCTCGCCCGCGGCACCAGCCATGCCGCCTCCTGATGCGGGTTGGTACAGCGTCACACCGCCTTCCTCGCGCGAGCCGTCGGCGCCGGCCGGGATCATCAGGTTCTTGATGCGCACGTTGGCGAAGGTGCCGCGCACCATCACGTCGTGGTGGC
Source organism: Burkholderiaceae bacterium (assembly GCA_030654805.1). Lineage (GTDB taxonomy): Bacteria > Pseudomonadota > Gammaproteobacteria > Burkholderiales > Burkholderiaceae_C > PBB1. The sequence continues at coordinate 43,286 of JAURWR010000004.1, read as the reverse complement.
CGCGTCGTGAGCCGTAGCTGTTGAAGTCGGCCTTCAGGACTTGGTGCTCGCCCAACCAGGCTCCGGCGGGCGAGGCTTCCTTAATCGACCCCGCCGGCGAGATGTGATCGGTGGTGATCGAGTCGCCGAACAGCGCCATTGCCCGCGCGCCGACGATGCCCGCCGCTGCCTGCGGTGGCTGCATCGTGAAGCCGTCGAAGAACGGCGGGCGGGCGATGTAGGTCGAGGTCGGCCAGTCGTAGACCTGACCGCTCGCACCGTCGACCTGGCCCCACAGCTTGCCGGGGTCGGATGCGACCTTCTCGTAGTTTTTCCTGAACGCCTTGCCGTTCATCGCGTACTTCATCAGCGCATGGATCTCGTCGCTGGTGGGCCAGATGTCGCCGAGGTAGATATCCCGGCCTTTCTTCCCCTTGCCGAGCGGCTCGGTCATGATGTCCTTCAACACCGTTCCGGCGATGGCATACGCCACCACCAGCGGTGGCGAGGCCAGGAAATTGGCCTTCAGGTTCGGGTGGATGCGCGCCTCGAAATTGCGGTTGCCCGACAGCACCGCGGCACACACCAGATCGTTCTTCGTGATCGCGTCGTTGAACTCGGGTCGCAGGTCGCCGGCGTTGCCGATGCAGGTGGTGCAGCCGTAGCCGGCGAGGTAGAAGCCGAGCTTTTCCAGGTACGGCATCAGCCCGGCCTTCTCGAGGTATTCGGTGACGATGCGTGAGCCGGGCGCCAGCGAGGTCTTGATGTGAGGCTGCACCTTCAGCCCGGCCTCGACCGCCTTCTTCGCCAGCAGGCCGGCGGCCAGCAGCACGCTCGGGTTCGAGGTGTTGGTGCACGAGGTGATCGCCGCGATCAGCACGTCGCCGTTGCCGATCGAGACGTCGTCGACCGCATGCTGCACCGAGGCGGCTTCCGACTGTGCGGCTTCGAGGGTGGGGCGGTTGCCGACCATCTCGACGACGTCGCGTGCCGCGCCGGGCGGGGTGGCAGGGACGGTCGCCGGCGTTTGGTCGACCACCTCTGCGGCGCGCACCAGGTGCCGCATGTGCAGGTGGGCGGCCGGCTGGTTGAACCCGTTCTGTGCCGGCGGCTGGCTGAACAGCGAGATGAACTGGCTCTTGACGTTGCCGAGTTCGATGCGGTCCTGCGGACGCTTCGGCCCGGCGAGGCTCGGGGCCACGCTGCCGAGGTCGAGCGTGACCACCGAGGTGTAGTCGATGTCGCCGGACTTCGGCACGCCGAACAGCTTTTGCGCGCGGAAGTAGGCCTCGAAGGCTTCGATCTCCTTCTTCTTTCGGCCGGTGCCCTTGAAGTAGTCGATCGTCTTGTCGTCGACCGGGAAGAAGCCCATCGTCGCGCCGTATTCGGGCGCCATGTTGGCGATCGTCGCGCGGTCGGGCAGCGCCAGGCTGGCCGTGCCTTCGCCGAAGAATTCGACGAACTTGCCGACGACCTTCGCCTTGCGCAGGATCTCGGTCACCGTCAAAACCAGATCGGTCGCGGTGACGCCTTCGCGCAGCCGGCCGGTCAGCTCGAATCCGACCACGTCGGGCGTCAGGAAATACACCGGCTGGCCCAGCATCCCGGCCTCGGCCTCGATGCCGCCGACGCCCCAGCCGACCACGCCGATGCCGTTGATCATCGTCGTGTGGCTGTCGGTGCCGACCAGTGAGTCGGGGTAGTAGACGCCGGCGTTGGGTCGGCCCTTCGGTGTCTTGTGCACGCCGCGTGCGAGGTATTCGAGGTTGACCTGGTGCACGATGCCGAAGCCCGGCGGCACGACGCCGAAGGTGTCGAAGGCCTGCATGCCCCATTTCATGAACTCGTAGCGCTCGCGGTTGCGCTGGAACTCGAGCTTCATGTTGAGGTCGAGCGCCTTCTTGTTGCCGTAGTGGTCGACCATCACGCTGTGGTCGACGACCAGATCGACCGGCACCAGCGGCTCGATGGTCTTCGGATCCTTGCCCACCGCGGCGGCCACGTTGCGCAACGCGGCCAGATAGGCCAGCAGCGGCACGCCGGTGAAGTCCTGCAGCACCACGCGGGCGACGACGAACGGAATCTCGTCGCTTCGTTCCGCGTTGGGTTGCCAGGCTGCGAGCCGCTCGACGTGTTCGGTCGTCACTTTCTTGCCATCGCAGTTGCGCAGCACGCTTTCCAACACGATGCGCAGCGACACCGGCAGCCGCGCCACGTTCGGGATCATCCTCGCCAGCGCGGGCAGCGAGTAGTAGCTGGCGTCGACACCGCTGTCGGTCGTGAAAGTCTTGATCGTCTTTGCAAACGCGTGCTTCGGTGCTGAGGGCGACTTGCTTTGGGCTTTAGCTCGTTTCATGGCAACTCCCTTGGGGGTGATGCGAACCATTGTGGACGGGTGGTATGTTGCAGTCCATGGACCTGTTCAGCTTCTTTTGGCACGACTACGAAACCTTCGGCGTGGTGCCGCGTCGCGATCGCCCAGCGCAGTTCGCCGGCGTGCGCACCGATGCCGATCTTCGCGAGATCGACGAACCCATCACGCTGTACTGCCAGCCGCCGCTCGACAGCCTGCCCGACCCCGAAAGCTGCCTGCTCACCGGCATCACGCCGCAGATCTGCGCCGAGCGTGGTGTTCCCGAGCACGCCTTCGCTGCCGCGATCGAGGCACAGCTGGCGCGGCCGGGCACGGTGGGCGTTGGCTACAACTCGATCCGCTTCGACGACGAGGTCACGCGCTTCCTGTTCTGGCGCAACCTGATCGACCCGTATGCCCGCGAATGGCAGAACCAGTGTGGGCGCTGGGATCTGCTGGATGTGGTGCGCTGCGCCTACGCGCTGCGGCCCGACGGCATCCAGTGGCCGAAGCACGACGACGGCCGGCCCTCGTTCAAGCTCGAACACCTGACGGCGGCCAATGGCATCGCTCACGAGGCCGCGCACGACGCGCTGTCCGATGTGCGCGCCACGGTGGCGCTGGCCCGGCTCATCAAGGACAAGCAGCCGAAGCTGTGGGATTTCTGCCTGAAGCTGCGCAAGAAGGACGCGGTGATCGAGGAGATGGCGAACGCGCAGAAGGCGGGGCAGCCTTTCCTGCATGTGTCCGGCATGTACCCGCCCGATCGCGGCTGCATCGCGCTCGTGTGGCCGCTGTCGCCGCACCCGACCAACAAGAACGAGGTCATCGTCTGGGACCTGGCCGAAGACCCCGGCGTGCTGCGCGCGTTGAACGCCGACACGATTCGCCAGCGCATGTTTTCGCGCGCCGACGCGCTCCCCGAGGGCGTGACGCGGCTGCCGATCAAGACGATTCACCTGAACAAGTCGCCGGTGGTCATCGCCAACCTGAAAACGCTGAGTCCCGAGATGGCCGCACGCTGGGGCATCGATGTGGTTCAGGCATGCAGGCACGCTGATGTCGCGGCCCATCAGACGGCGCTGCTGGCCGGGCTGTGGCCCGAGGTCTTCGAGCGCCCGGCGCCCGAGGCGACGCCCGATGTCGACGAGGACCTGTACGGCGGCTTCATCGGCAACGACGACCGACGCCTCTTACAGCGGTTGCGCACGCTCGATCCGCTGACGCTGGCCGGGCAGCGGCCGGTGTTTGCCGACGGCCGGCTGGGCGAACTGTTGTTCCGCTACCGCGCCCGCAACTTCCCCGGCACGCTGAGCGACGCCGAGCAGCAGCAGTGGCACGAGCACCGGGTGCATCGCCTGCACGACGGCGCCGGTGGCAGCCTGACGCTGGAAGCCTTCTTCGAGCGCATCGACCAGCTCAGCAGCCAGTTCGAGGACAGCGCCGGCGAGCGCAGCCAGGACATCCTCGGTGCGCTCGTGGACCACGCCACCGAGATCGCGCCGGAACTGGGCTGAAGCGCAAAGAGAGTGCGCAAGGCACTCTATAGGTGCGTCCAGACGCCCCCGTTCGGCACCAACATTGAAAATTGCCATTGATTGGTGCAAATAGCTGCACCAATCAGGGAATAAGTCTTGCTTCCGTGGTGCGCTTATTTGTTCATTGGTGCGCGTGGTACCGATGCAAAGCATACGTTGGAGTTCACCTTGGATCAGGTCAAGCAAGGCACAGACGCGTTGTTCATTCTGTTGGGCGCCATCATGGTGTTGGCGATGCACGCGGGCTTCGCGTTCCTCGAGCTCGGCACCGTGCGCAAGAAGAACCAGGTCAATGCGCTGGTCAAGATCCTGGTCGATTTTTCGGTGTCGACTGTCGTCTACTTTTTTGTCGGCTACACCGTCGCCTACGGCATCGGGTTCCTCAGTGGCGCCGACACGTTGATGCAGAAGAACGGTTTCGAGTTGGTGCGATTCTTCTTTCTGCTGACCTTTGCCGCCGCCATTCCCGCCATCGTGTCCGGCGGCATCGCCGAGCGCGCGCGCTTCGGTCCGCAACTGATCGCCACGGCGGTGCTGGTGGGTGTGGCCTACCCGCTGCTGGAAGGCGTGGTCTGGGGTGGCAAGTTCGGTCTGCAGGGGCACATCAAGGCATGGACCGGCGCCGAGTTCCATGATTTCGCCGGCAGCGTGGTGGTGCACACCTTTGGCGGCTGGGTCGGGCTGGTTGCGGTGCTGATGCTCGGTGCGCGCAGCAACCGCTATCGCAAGGACGGTGGCATCAGCGCGCATCCGCCGACGAGCATCCCGTTCCTGGCGCTTGGTGCCTGGGTGCTGGCAGTCGGTTGGTTCGGCTTCAACGTGATGAGCGCTCAGACCATCGAGAAGATCTCCGGTCTGGTCGCGGTCAACTCGCTGATGGCGATGGCCGGTGGCACGTTGGTGGCGGTGCTGCTGGGCCGAAATGACCCGGGCTTCGCCTACAACGGCCCGCTGGCCGGTCTGGTGGCGGTGTGTGCCGGTTCGGACGTGATGCACCCGGCCGGCGCGCTGGTGGTCGGGGGTGTCGCGGGGGCGATCTTCGTCTCGATGTTCACGCTGACCCAGAACCGCTGGAAGATCGACGACGTGCTGGGCGTGTGGCCGCTGCACGGCCTGTGCGGCGCCTGGGGCGGCATCGCCTGCGGCATCTTCGGCACCCAGGCGCTCGGCGGTGCAGGTGGTGTGAGTCTGGGTGCGCAAGTCGTCGGTACGATGCTGGGCGTGGTGTGGGCGCTGATCTCCGGGGTGATCGTCTACGGCGGGCTGAAGGCCGTCACCTCGTTGCGACTCACGCTGGAGGAGGAATACGAAGGCGCCGACCTGTCGGTCCACCGTATTGGCGCCACGCCGGAGCGGGAGGCCAACTGGTGATCTGACCCGGGACAAGCGGGGCAGTTGGTCGGCGCGGGGTCGAATCGCTGCCAACTGCCTGCACTTGACAGTTTGAGGGTGTTGCCGGTAGCACCCTTGCAAGGTACAATGCTGGTTTTCCGAGTAGACAGAGAAGACACCATGGGCGGACTTTTCCAGCCCATTTTTTTTGTTCGATCGGTTATTTCAAACGGGTTGCCAGTCGGGTTTTCCGACCGGCGGCGGCCGAACACAGACGGGGAATCGAGCGGGGATGAACTGGCAACTGGCCGTCGAGAAGACCGTGACCGGGTTGGGTTACGACTTGGTGGACACCGAGCGCAGTCCGAAGGGATTGCTGCGCGTCTACATCGACAAGCCGGCACCGGCCGTGCCGCCTGCGGCGCCGTCTGGCAGCGAGTTCATCACGGTCGAGGATTGCGAACGCGTCACCCGCCAGTTGCAGCACGTGCTCGAAGTTGAAGGTTGCGCTTACGAGCGGCTCGAGGTGTCGTCTCCGGGTCTCGACCGGCCATTGAAGAAGCCCGCCGATTTCCTGCGGTTCAGTGGCGAACGCGTCGACCTGACGCTGAAGCTGGCCTTCAAGGGGCGCAAGCATTTCCAGGGTGTGCTGGAGCCGCTGGAGTCCCCGGGCCAAGGCTGGCGCCTCGTCTTCCAGGGCGATGGCGTCGACCAGGCGCTGGATTTTGCGTTCGACGAAGTGCGAGAAGCCCGGCTGGTGCCGGTTGTGGATTTCAAGGGGCGTCGGTTTGCGGCGCCTGTGGAGGCGCCGACCGAGCAGGTCGAGTCGGCCGGTAACGAGATGGATGGAGACCGCAAACGATGAATCGCGAACTGTTGATGCTGGTGGATGCCATTTCGCGCGAGAAGAGCGTGGACCGCGAAGTTGTGTTCGGCGCTGTCGAGGCGGCGCTGGCGTCGGCATCCAAGAAGCTGCACGGTGGCGAGGTCGACATGCGCGTGACCGTGGATCGCGACACGGGTGCGTATGAAACCTTCCGGCGCTGGCATGTGGTCGCCGATGAGGCGGGCCTGCAATTGCCCGACTCCGAAATCCTGCATTTCGAGGCGCTCGAGCAGATTGCCGACATCGAGGTCGATGACTACATCGAGGAGCCGGTCGAATCGGTGTCGATCGGCCGCATCGGCGCGCAGGCTGCCAAGCAGGTCATCCTGCAGAAGATCCGCGACGCCGAGCGCGAACAACTGCTGAACGATTTTCTGTCGCGTGGCGAGAAGATCTTCGTTGGCACCGTGAAGCGCCTGGACAAGGGCGACGTGATCGTCGAGTCGGGCCGCGTCGAGGGCCGTCTGCGTCGCAGCGAGATGATCCCCAAAGAGAACCTGCGCATCGGCGACCGGGTCCGCGCCTACATCGCCGAGGTCGACTCGACCTTGCGTGGCCCGCAGATCATCCTGTCGCGCAGCGCGCCCGGTTTCATGATCGAGCTGTTCGCCCAGGAAGTTCCCGAGATCGAGCAGGGCCTGCTCGAGATCAAGTCCTGTGCCCGCGATCCAGGCTCCCGCGCCAAGATCGCTGTGCAGTCGCACGACAAGCGCGTCGACCCGATCGGTACCTGTGTCGGCGTGCGTGGTTCACGCGTCAACGGTGTGACCAACGAGCTGGCCGGCGAACGCGTCGACATCGTGCTGTGGTCCGAAGACCCGGCTCAATTCGTCATCGGTGCGCTGGCGCCGGCCAATGTGCAGTCGATCGTGGTCGATGAAGAGCGCCACGCGATGGATGTGGTCGTCGACGAGGAAAACCTCGCCATCGCCATCGGCCGCGGCGGGCAGAACGTGCGGCTGGCTTCCGAGATGACCGGCTGGCGCATCAACATCATGACGGCCGAAGAGTCGTCCGAGAAGCAGGCCGTCGAAAGCGACAGCCTGCGCAAGTTGTTCGTCGAGAAGCTCGACGTCGACGCCGAGGTGGCCGACATCCTGATCGCCGAGGGCTTCGCCAGCCTGGAAGAAGTCGCTTACGTGCCGATGCAGGAAATGCTGGAGATCGAAGGCTTCGACGAAGGCACCGTCAACGAGTTGCGCACCCGTGCCAAGGACGCCTTGCTGACGATGGAGATCGCCCGCGAAGAGAGCGTCAGCGATGTTTCGCAGGATCTGCGCGACCTCGAAGGCCTCGACCCCGAGTTGATCCCGAAGCTGGCCGATGGTGGCGTGCACACGCGCGACGATCTGGCTGATCTGGCGGTCGACGAGTTGATTGAAATATCCGGCATGGATGATGAAAAGGCCAAGGCGCTGATCATGAAGGCACGTGAACACTGGTTCACCACCTGATTCATTTTCAAGTCGCTGAATCCCATTTCGCACGCACGCCGTACCGCTAGAACCAAGCAAGGAAATCCACAATGGCCGTGACCACCGTCGCCCAACTCGCCGCTGAGCTGAATCGCCCCGCCGCTGCACTGCTCGATCAATTGCAGTCTGCCGGGGTCAGCAAGGCGTCGACGGACGATGCCCTGACCGACTCCGACAAGGAGCGGTTGCTCGACTACCTGCGCGCTACCCATGGCACTGCAGGCGCCGAACGCAAGAAGATCACGCTGACCCGCAAGTCGACCAGCGAGATCAAGCAGGCGGATTCGAGCGGCAAGGCACGCACCATCCAGGTCGAGGTCCGAAAGAAGCGCACCTTTATCAAGCGCGATGACGCGCCCGCGAATGCGGAGCCGACGGCCGATGTGACTGAGGTCAACGACGAAGAGTTGATGCGTCTGGAGCATGAAGCCCAGGCCCAGGCCGAATTGCTTCGCAAACAAGAGGCAGAACTGGCCGAGCGCCAGCGTCAGCGCGACGAACAGGAACGACTCGAACGCGAGGCCGTCGAAGCACGCGCTCAGGCCGAGGCCGAGAAGGCCGCTGCCGCCGCTGCTGCTGCTGCTGCTGTCGAAGCCGCCCGCCCTGCCGGCTCTGAAGCCGCTCTGCCTGTCGCTGCTGAGGTTGCACCAGAGGCCCCGCTGGCTGCGGTCGAGCCGGTGAAATCGTTGTTGCGCGTGATCAAGGCCGCAGACGTGGTCGACGAAGACAAGCAGCGCGCCATCGATCTGGCCAAGCGCCGCAAGGCTGCCGAGGACGAAGCCGCAGCCATCCGCGCCATGATGTCGGCACCTAAGAAGGTGCTCAATGCCAAGAAGCCGGAAGAAGCACCGAAGCCCGTCGAGGCGGGCAAGGAAGGCATCAAGGGCACCATCCACAAGCCGGCTGCGGCTCCGGGTGCTCCTGGCGCCGTGGTTGCCAAGCCGGGTGACAAGAAGTCCGTCAAGTCCGAGAAGCTGTCCTCCAGTTGGGCCGATGACGCAGCGAAGAAGCGCGGCCTCAAGTCCCGAAACGACGCTCCTGGTGGGGCGCGTGCCGGCTGGCGCGCGCCGCGCGGTGGTCGCCGAGGCGAGCGCAGCGATGGGTCGGTATCCACCTTCGTCGCACCCGCCGAACAGCAGGTGCAGGAAGTGCACGTTCCCGAGACCATCAGCGTCGCCGACCTGGCGCACAAGATGAGCGTGAAGGCGTCCGAGGTCATCAAGCAGTTGATGAAACTGGGCCAGATGGTCACCATCAACCAGCAGCTCGACCAGGAAACGGCCATGATCCTCGTCGAGGAAATGGGCCACAAGGCACTGGCCGCCAAGCTCGACGATCCCGATGCCTTCCTCGAGGAGGATGTCGAAGGCGAATCGGAGCACGAATTGCTGCCACGCGCCCCGGTCGTCACCGTCATGGGTCACGTCGACCACGGCAAGACCTCGCTGCTCGATTACATCCGCACCAGCCGCGTCGCCGCAGGCGAGGCGGGCGGGATCACGCAGCACATCGGTGCGTACCACGTCGAGACGCCACGCGGCATGATCACCTTCCTCGACACACCGGGCCACGCGGCTTTCACCGCGATGCGTGCCCGCGGTGCCAAGGCCACCGACCTGGTGATCCTGGTGGTGGCGGCCGATGACGGCGTGATGCCGCAGACCAAGGAAGCCATTGCCCACGCCAAGGCGGCCGGTGTGCCGCTGGTGGTCGCGATGAACAAGATCGACAAGCCTGGTGCGAATCTCGAACGCCTGAAGAGCGAACTCGTCGCCGAAGAAGTCGTGCCCGAAGAGTTCGGCGGATCGTCGCCTTTCGTGCCAGTGTCGGCCAAGACCGGTCAGGGCATCGACGACCTGCTGGAACAGGTGCTGTTGCAGGCCGAGGTGCTGGAATTGAAGGCACCGAAGGACAGCATGGCCAAGGGCCTGGTCATCGAAGCCAAGCTCGACAAGGGCCGCGGCCCGGTCGCCACCGTGCTGGTGCAGTCCGGCACGCTGAAGCGCGGCGACGTGGTGCTGGCCGGTTCGACCTACGGCCGCGTGCGCGCCATGCTCGACGAGAACGGCAAGGCGATCACCGAAGCCGGCCCATCGATCCCGGTCGAGATCCAGGGCCTGACTGAGGTGCCGCAAGCCGGCGACGAGTTCATGGTGCTGGCCGACGAACGCCGTGCCCGCGAGATCGCCACCTTCCGCTCGGGCAAGTATCGTGATGTGAAGCTGGCGAAGCAGCAGGCCGCCAAGCTGGAGAACATGTTCGACAACGTCGGCGAAGGCGCAGCCCAGTCGCTGGCCCTGATCATCAAGGCCGACGTCCAGGGTTCGCAGGAAGCGCTGGCGCAGTCGCTGCTCAAGCTCAGCACGGCCGAGGTCAAGGTGCAGGTGGTGCACGGCGCGGTGGGTGGCATCAGCGAGAGCGACGTCAACCTCGCCATCGCATCCAAGGCCGTGATCATCGGTTTCAACGTCCGCGCCGATGCCGGTGCGCGCAAGCTGGCCGAGCACAACGGTGTCGACATCCGCTACTACAACATCATTTACGACGCGGTCGACGAGATCAAGGCGGCGATGACCGGCATGCTGGCTCCGGAGCAGCGCGAAGAGGTTATCGGCACGGCCGAGATTCGAACGGTCTTCGTGGCTTCCAAGATCGGCACGGTGGCCGGCTCGATGGTCACGGCGGGTCTGGTCCGACGCGGCGCGCGTTTCCGCCTGCTGCGCGACAACGTTGTGATCTATACCGGCGAGATCGAATCGGTGCGGCGTCTGAAGGACGACGTGAAGGAAGTGGCGTCGGGCTTCGAGTGCGGCATCAAGCTCAAGAACTACAACGACATCGCCGAGGGCGATCAGTTGGAGTTCTTCGAAGTGAAGGAAGTCGCACGAACGCTGTGAACTGAGCCCCCCAGTCGCTTTGCTCCTGCCCCCAAGGGGCGCCGCCCCGGCTTGGGACGGCCCGGCAGCGGGGCACGGCGGTGCGGCCCATACCCCGCCCTTCAAAAGAGGGCGGGGTTTGCATTTACAGCGCCCCCATTCGTTTGCGAAAAACCACGATGAAACACAAACGTTCGATACCCAACCGCGGTTTCCGGGTGGCCGATCAAATCCAGCGTGACGTGGCCGTGCTGATCCGCGATCTGAAGGATCCCCGCATCGGAATGGTGACGCTGCACGCGGTCGAGGTGACGCCGGACTACGCGCACGCCAAGATCTTCTTCTCGGTGCTGGTTGGTGATCCGCATGAATGCGAGACCGCGCTCAACGAAGCGGCGGGTTTCATCCGCAACGGCCTGTTCAAGCGCCTCCAGATTCACACCGTGCCGACGTTGCATTTCCATTTCGACCGCACGACCGAGCGTGCCGCCGAGCTGAGCCTGCTGATCGCTCAGGCGAACGCCACGCGGGCGAAGGATGACTGACATGCTGCGCGGCCTGTCTCATTCAGGTTCCCTCACCCTCTGGGAGAGGGTGAGGGCCATCGAATGAGCGCAGTGCCGGTACGCGGCCCCTCCCCCAGCCCTCTCCCCTTAGGGGCGAGGGAGTGAATCCAGCCATGCGTCAGCGCATTCAGCGTCGTGCCGTCCATGGCGTTCTGCTGCTCGACAAGCCGCTGGGTCTGTCGAGCAACGACGCATTGATGAAGGCCAAGCGCCTGTATCGCGCGGAGAAGGCCGGCCACACCGGCACGCTCGATCCGCTGGCGACCGGACTGCTGCCGTTGTGTTTCGGGGCGGCGACCAAGTTCTCGCAGATCGGCCTCGACGCTGACAAGTCTTACCGCGCGACGCTGCAGCTGGGTATCACGACGACCACCGCCGATGCCGAGGGTGAGGTTGTAGAGCGCACCGAGGTGCATGTCACCCGGGACCAGTTCCAGGCCGCCTGCGCCCGCTTCATCGGCGGTATCGCTCAGGTGCCCCCGATGCATTCGGCGCTGAAGCGCGATGGCAAGCCGCTCTACGAATACGCCCGCGCCGGAATCGAGGTCGAACGCGAACCGCGTTCGGTGACGATTCATCGCATCGACATTCCTGCGGAGCAGCATCAGGGCGTGATGAACGGCACCGATGACATGTGGGCAATCGACGTGCAATGCAGCAAGGGCACCTACATCCGAACGCTCGCCGAAGACATCGGCCGCCTACTCGGCTGCGGCGCGTATCTGTGCGCGCTGCGCCGCACCGGCAGCGGTCCGCTGACGCTGACAGGCGCGCAGACGCTGGAATCGCTGGCCGCGATGACCGAAACCGAACGTGATGCATTGCTGCTGGACACCGACAGCCTGATTGCCGATTGGCCGGTGGTTCGCCTCGATGACGAGGGGGCAGGCCGCTTCCTGAGCGGCGTGCGCCGACGCATGCCGCTTCCGAACGCACCGCGCGTGCGCGTCTATGGACCGCAGCCGAAGGCCTTTCTGGGCAGCGGACACATCACCGCCGGCGAACTGATTTCAACAAGGCTCCTGAGCCCGGTGGAGGTGCAAGGCCTTCTTGACCCCGCTGACACAGCACCGATCCGAGATACGAACGAAGTGAGTACGACATGACAGAACAGATCCGCAACATCGCCATCATTGCCCACGTGGACCATGGCAAGACCACGATGGTTGACCAGCTGCTCCGCCAGAGCGGCACGTTCGCCGAGCACGAGAAGGTGGTCGACACCGTGATGGACAGCAACGCGATCGAGCGTGAGCGTGGCATCACCATCCTGGCGAAGAACTGCGCCGTCAGCTGGCAAGGAACGCACATCAACATCGTCGACACCCCGGGCCACGCCGACTTCGGTGGCGAAGTGGAGCGCGCGTTGTCGATGGTTGATGGCGTGGTGCTGCTGATCGACGCGCAGGAAGGCCCAATGCCGCAGACCCGCTTCGTCACCAAGAAGGCGCTGGCGCTGGGCCTGAAGCCCATCGTGGTGGTGAACAAGGTGGACAAGCCGGGCGCCAAGCCCGACGCGGTGATCAACGCTGCCTTCGACCTGTTCGACAAGCTGGGCGCCAACGACGAGCAGCTCGACTTCCCGGTGGTGTATGCCTCGGGAATCAATGGCTGGTCGTCGCTGACCGAAGGTGCACCCGGCGAGCAGTGGGGCCCCGACATGTCGGCGTTGTTCGACACCGTCCTCAAGCACGTGCCTGCCCAATCCGGCGATCCCGCTGCGCCGTTGCAGTTGCAGATCTCGGCACTCGATTACTCCACCTTCGTCGGTCGCATCGGCGTGGGCCGCATCAGCCAGGGCACGATCAAGCCGGGCATGAATGTGGCGGTGATGGAAGGTCCGGACGGCAAGACCGTCACCGGCCGCGTCAACCAGGTGCTCACGTTCCAGGGTCTGGACCGTGTGCAGGTCACCGAGGCCGGCCCGGGCAACATCGTGCTGATCAATGGCATTGACGAGATCGGCATCGGTGTCACTGTCACCGATCCGGCCAACCCCGCGCCGCTGCCGATGCTGAAGGTGGACGAGCCGACACTGACGATGAACTTCTGCGTCAATACCAGCCCGCTGGCCGGTCGCGAAGGCAAGTACGTCACCAGTCGCCAGATCTGGGATCGGCTGGTGAAGGAACTGCAATCGAACGTGGCGCTTCGCGTCAGCGAGACCGACGAGGACGGCATCTTCGAGGTGATGGGCCGCGGCGAACTGCATCTGACCATCCTGCTGGAGAACATGCGCCGCGAGGGCTACGAGCTGGCCGTCAGCAAGCCGCGCGTCGTGTTCCACGAAGTGAACGGCGAGAAGCACGAGCCGATCGAGCTGGTCACGGCCGACGTGGAAGAGCAGCACCAGGGCGGCGTGATGCAGGCCCTGGGCGAGCGCAAGGGCGAGCTGGTGAACATGGAGCCGGATGGCCGCGGCCGCGTGCGCCTGGAGTACCGCATCCCGGCGCGAGGCCTGATCGGCTTCACCAACGAGTTCATGAACCTGACCCGCGGTTCGGGCCTGATCAGCAACATCTTCGACGGCTACGAGCCTTACAAGGGCGAGATCGCCGGCCGCAAGAACGGCGTGCTGATCAGCATGGATGCCGGCGAGATTTTCACCTACGCGCTGGGCAAGCTCGACGACCGCGGCCGCATGTTCGTCAAGCCCAACGACCCGGTGTACGAGGGCATGATCGTCGGCATCCACAGCCGCGACAACGACCTGGTGGTCAACGCCACCCGCACCAAGCAGTTGACCAATTTCCGCGTCAGCGGCAAGGAAGACGCGATCAAGATCACGCCACCGATTGAGCTGACACTGGAGTACGGCGTGGAGTTCATCGACGACGATGAACTGGTCGAAATCACGCCGAAGTCGATCCGGGTGCGCAAGCGCTTCCTCACGGAAAACGAGCGCAAGCGCGCCGGTCGCTGAACGCGCCACCAGCACCTGCCGACCGGGGTGACCGACGGCGCGCCGACCTGTGCGCGCCCGCCGTCAAACCCGCCGACTGCAAGGGCCCGTGCTGCGATGCATTTTGCCGAGGTACCTTGTCATCGAATTTCTGTGGCTGCTTGTTCCCGCACGGCAGGTGTTCCGGCTGCTGGGGATCAAGCAGTGGTTCTGGTAGGGGACCGACACAAGCAGCGCAAGCGGTTCGTCGAGACATGTGAGGCCAAGGAAGGCCAGCAACGCATGTTCGAGTCGTCTATAGGCCGTGGTTGGTTTGTGTTGGAAGCGCTGAGCGTCTTGCGCCAACCAACAAAAAAGCCGGGATTGCGTGAGCAACCCGGCTTTTTGATGCGGGCCTGTCGAAACAGATCCTCAGGATCGATCGATCGATCGATCCGTGCCGTCAGGCGGCCTTTGGCGCGTAGGCGCTGCACCAGCCCTTGCCTGCGACCTGCTTGCCCGCGAACAGCGGGCAGTTGCCAGCAGCGTCGGTCGCCTTGCCCTGGAACAGGGCGCAGTTGTTGCAGATCTGGGTCGGCTTGTGGGCTGGATATTTCTTGGCATCGACCTTGGTCCCATCGGCCTTGTAGCCGAGCGAGACAGCGTTGGCATCAGTTTCAGCGACTGCAGCCTGTGCCATCACGCGGGAGGCGGCGAGGGCGCTGCCGCCAGCCACGACCTGCATCATGAAGGTACGACGATTGGTGTTGCTCATGAGGGATCTCCGTTGTTGGGAACTCAAATAACGTCCGACGATGGCATCGGATGACAAATTCTTGCATGACAGTGACCCGTGACCCCAAGTCGAACTGCCTCGCTCAGTGCGCAGCCGACCAGCGCGGGTTAATCCGGCTGAGACGGTTCCCTCGCGCTTCTACAATTTTTGCTGCACACGCACAATCTGACTTTCAGGAATTCTCCGATGCCATCGACCCGACGCTCTGCCCAGCAGCCGAATGCTCAGAGCGAGGACGGAAAGGCGCCATCCGACGCCGAAGCAGCCGCCACGCGTGTTCTGAAGAAGTACCCCAACCGTCGGCTCTACGACACCATGGCCAGCACCTACATCACGCTGGCCGATGTGAAGAAGATGGTTCTGTCAGGGCAGGTGTTTGTTGTGCGCGACGCCAAGACTTCCGAAGACCTGACGCGCAGCATCCTGTTGCAAATCATCCTCGAGGAGGAAAGCGGCGGCGTGCCGATGTTCTCGAGCCAAATGCTGGCCCAGATCATCCGGTTCTACGGGCACGCGATGCAGGGCATGATGGGTTCCTACCTTGAGAAGAACCTCCAGACCTTCACCGAGATCCAGGGTCGACTGGCCGATCCGGCGCTCGGTCTGTACGAGCCGGCAGCCCTCACGCCAGAAATCTGGGGGCAGTTCCTGAATGGGCAGGCGCCGGCTGTCCAGGGTCTGATGAGCAACTACCTTGAACAATCGAAGTCGATGTTCGTCCAGATGCAGGAACAGATGGCCAAGCAAGCGGAGACGCTGTTTCCCGGCATGCCCGGTTTCCTGCCACCGAAGCGCTGAAGCGCTCAGGCCTCCAGCCTCGTTCGGGGGTTTGAGGCGAAAATGCGAGGATGACCTCAGACGCCATCACCGCAGTTCCTCGTACGCCCACCCCGGCTGCACCCAAGATCGGCTTCGTGTCGCTCGGTTGCCCGAAAGCGCTGACGGATTCGGAACTGATCCTTACCCAACTGCGCGCCGAGGGTTACGACACCTCGAAGACCTACGCCGGGGCCGACCTGGTGATCGTCAACACCTGCGGCTTCATCGATGACGCAGTGAAGGAAAGCCTCGACACCATTGGCGAGGCGCTTGCCGAGAACGGCAAGGTGATCGTCACCGGTTGCCTCGGCGCCAAAGGTGGAAAGGACACCGGCGAGGGCGGCGGCAACCTGGTGCGCCAGATGCATCCGAGCGTTCTCGCCGTCACCGGGCCACATGCGACGCACGAAGTGATGGACGCGGTGCATCGGCATGCGCCGAAGCTGCACGACCCGTTCACCGACCTGGTTCCGGCTCCTGCCGCGGCGCTCAATGACATCGGCGTCAAGCTCACTCCGCGTCACTACGCGTACCTGAAGATCAGCGAAGGCTGCAACCACCGCTGCACCTTCTGCATCATCCCGAGCATGCGCGGCGACCTGGTCTCGCGGCCGATCGGCGACGTGCTCGGTGAAGCGCAACGATTGTTCGAATCCGGTGTGAAGGAACTGCTGGTCATCAGCCAGGACACCAGCGCGTACGGGGTCGACGTCAAGTACCGCACCGGCTTCTGGGACGGCAAGCCGGTCAAGACCCGCATGCTCGACCTGTGCGAGAAGCTGGGTGAGCTTGCGGCGCCGCACGGCGCCTGGGTGCGATTGCACTACGTGTACCCGTATCCGCATGTCGACGAGGTGCTGCCGCTGATGGCGCAGGGCCTGGTGCTGCCGTACCTCGATGTGCCGCTGCAGCATTCGTATCCCGATGTGCTCAAGCGCATGAAGCGTCCGGCCAGCGGCGAGCGCAACCTCGAGCGCATCCAGCGCTGGCGCGAGGTCTGCCCCGAGATCGTCATCCGCAGCACTTTCATCGCCGGCTTCCCGGGCGAGACCGACGCCGAGTTCGAGCACCTGCTCGACTTCATGCGTGCGGCCGAGATCGACCGTGCGGGCTGCTTCGCCTACTCGCCGGTATCCGGTGCGACGGCCAACGACTTGCCGGGCGCGTTGCCGGTCGCTCTGCGCGAGGAGCGTCGTGCGCGCTTCATGGAGGTCGCAGAAGCGATTTCTGCCGCCAAGCTGGCCCGCCGCGTCGGCGCGACGATGCAGGTGCTGGTCGATGCAGCGCCTGCGCTCGGCCGCCGGGGTGGGACAGGGCGCAGCTATGCCGATGCGCCGGAGATCGACGGCGTCGTGAAGCTGCTGCCGCCCGAGAAGGCGTCGAAGACGCTGAAGGTGGGCGAGTTCACACGTGCGCGCATCGTCGGCACGCAGGGCCACGACCTGATCGCGCAGCCGGTCTGACCATGTCCGACGGCAAGTTCGATGGCGACTCCGCCGGAGTGACCGCGCTGATCCACCACGGCTACGCGCCGCCGGCCGGATTCGCAGCGGTGCAGCCGCCTGTGCACAAGGCGTCGACCGTCATCTTCGCGAACACGCAAGCTTTGCAAGCTCGTCAGTGGAAAGACAAGACGGGCTACACCTACGGCCTGCACGGCACGCCGACCACCTTCACGCTGGAAGAGCGCATCTCGACGTTGGAAGGTGGATTGCAGACGCTGCTGCTTCCCAGCGGGCTGGCGGCGATCGCGCTGGTCGACATGGCGCTTCTGCGCGCGGGCAACGAGGTGCTGATTCCCGACAACGCCTACGGGCCGGGCAAGGACCTGGCCCGTGGCGAGCTGGCGCGCTGGGGGATTTCGCATCGCTTCTACGACGCGATGGACCCGGCGTCGCTCGCCGCGGCGTTGACCCCGGCCACCCAGCTGGTGTGGCTCGAAGCGGCCGGCTCGGTGACGATGGAGTTTCCCGATCTGCCGGCGCTGGTTCGCCTGGCCCGCGCGCATGGCGCGCTGACGGCGCTCGACAACACCTGGGGTGCCGGCATCGCGTTCAATCCGTTCGCCATCCAACCCGACCTCGGCGTCGATATTTCGGTGCAGGCGCTGACCAAGTACCCGTCGGGCGGCGCCGACGTGCTGATGGGTTCGGTGACGACGCGCGACGACAGCCTGCACTTGCGATTGAAGGCCACGCACATGCGCATGGGCTGGGGCGTCGGTGCGAACGACGCCGAACTGCTGCTGCGATCGCTGCCGACGCTGGCCTTGCGGTATCACGCGCACGATCGTGCGGCGCGTCGCCTGGCCGAATGGTGGAGCCAGCGGCCGGAGGTCGTGCAGGTGCTGCATCCGGCGCTCAGCGGATCGCCGGGACACGAGCCTTGGCAGCGGCTGTGCACGGCATCGGCGGGCTTGTTCTCGGTGGTCTTCGACGAGCGCTACGTCCCGGCGCAGGTGCATGCGTTCGTCGACGCGCTGCAGCTGTTCAAGATCGGGTACTCGTGGGCTGGCCCGGTCAGTCTGGTGGTGCCCTACGACCTGAGCGCGATGCGCAGCCAGCCCGACTGGCGGGGAACGCTGGTGCGGTTTTCGGTGGGCCTCGAAGCGGTCGATGACCTCATCGGAGACTGCGAACAGGCGCTGGTTTCGCTGGAATGAGCCGCCATGAATCGAAACGCCTGCCGCTGATCGACCTGCTGAAGGTGATCGCGTCGCAGCTGGTCGTGCTGCATCACCTGGCGTTCTACGGGCCGATGTCCGACCACGCGGCGCCGCTGATGCCCGGGCTGATCCACTGGCTGGCCGATCCCGCACGCATGGTGGTGCAGGTGTTCCTGGTGGTCGGTGGCTACCTCGCCGCACTGAGTCTGGCGCCCGAAGGCCAGTTACGCGCACCGATGCGGGTCGGCTCGCGCCTGTTCGAGCGCTACCTGCGTCTCGCGTTGCCGCTGGCGCTGGCCTTGCTGCTCGCGATCGCCGCGGCGGCGGTCGCCCGGGGCTGGATGGATCACCACTCGATACCCGATGCGCCGCGCCCGATGCAGCTGGTGTGGCACCTGCTGCTGGCGCAGGATCTGGTCGGCGAGGAGGCCTTGTCGGCGGGCATCTGGTACATCGCGATCGACCTGCAGCTGTATGCCGCGTTGCTGCTGTGGATGGCGCTGGTGGCGGCCTGCTCAAAGGGGAGGGACGTTGTTCGTCGCGTGTTGCCCTGGGGCGTGGTCGGTGCGGTGGCCTGGTCGGCGCTGGTCGTCAACCGCGACGCGGGTTGGGATGTCAGCGCACCGTATTTCTTCGCGGCGAATGGGCTGGGCGTGCTGGCCGCCTGGGCGCGCAGCGGGCGGGCGGCGCGCATCGCGTTCGGCGTGGCACTGTGCAGCGTGCTTGTCGGCTTGTCGCAGGAGTGGCGCGATCGGCTGGCGCTGGCTGCCGCGTTGGCCTGTGTGTTGTGGTGCTGGCAAGCGACGCGCGGCCGCTGGATCGTCGTGGCGACATCGGTCGGCACCCGCGCGCTCGGGCGCTTGCACCACCTGGGGCAGATCAGTTACGCGGTGTTCCTGATGCACTTCCCCGTGTGCCTGATCGTCAATGCGGCATTCAACGTGTGGGTTCCGGCCGAACCCTGGCCGCAGGCGTTCGGGATGCTGCTGGCATGGGCCGTCAGCGCGTGGGCCGGCGCGCTGTTCCACCGTGCGGCCGAGGCGCCGTTGATGCGCTGGGTCACCCGCTGCCGGGCTGCCGGATGGCAGCTGGGCCGGCCGGCGCAGTGGCCGACGATCGGGTGAGGTCAGGCCTTGGACGAGACTTTGTGTCTCATCAGGCGGCCCTTTTCCCGATCCCAATCGCGCTTCTTCTCGGTGTCGCGCTTGTCGTGCTCGGCCTTGCCCTTGGCCAGCGCGATCTCGGCTTTCACCAGGCCGCCCTTGTAGTGCAGGTCGAGCGGCACCAGCGTGTAGCCCTTCTGCTCCACCTTGCCGACCAGCCGCTTGATCTCTTCCTTGTGCAGCAGCAGCTTCTTCGTGCGGTCGGCCTCGGGGCTGATGTGGGTCGACGCGCTGCGCAGCGCGTTGATGCGGCAGCCGATCAGGAACAACTCGCCGTCGCGGATCACCACGTAGCCGTCGGTCAGCTGGACCTGACCGGCGCGTATCGCCTTGATCTCCCAGCCCTGCAGCATCATGCCGGCTTCGTAGCGTTCTTCGATGTGATAGTCGAACCGGGCGCGTCGGTTCTCGGCGATGGGCATGAAGGTTTCGTGCTCAAGGCACGTCAATACAATCGTCGCATTGTATGAAGCACGTCAAAAAATCAGTGCTGCTGTGGTACTCGCCGCACGAGATGTACCAACTGGTCACCGCAGTGGCCGACTATCCGAAGTTCCTGCCCTGGTGTGCCCGCTCCGAGGTGCTCGAACACACCGACACCACCATGACCGCCCGCCTGCACCTGGCCTATGCCGGCATCCGGCATGCGTTCACGACCCGCAACGAGCACGATCTCGACAGCGCGGTGCGCGTCAAGCTGGTCGACGGACCTTTTTCTCTGCTTGACGGACAGTGGCATTTCCATCGCGTCGGCTCGGAGACCCAGGCCTGCAAGATCGAGTTCGAGTTGCGCTACGCGTTCGCCAGCCTGGCACTGGAAGCGGTGGTCAGTCCGGTGTTCGATCGCATCGCGAACACCTTCGTCGATTCCTTCGTCAAGCGCGCGGCGCAGGTCTATGGAGAGCGCTGAAGACGAGATGCTTCAGATCGACGTGGTCGTCAGCCCGGCGGCAGGCGAGGTGCGCCAGATAGGCGTGCGTTTGCCTGTGGGGTCGTCGGTGAGGGATGCCTTGCGCCACAGCGGCCTGTGCCTGCCAGCCAGCGCAGGCGAGGGATCGACGCTGAAGGTCGGTGTATGGGGGCAGCTGAAACCGCTCGATCACCTGCTGCGTGATCGCGACCGCGTCGAGGTCTACCGCCCGTTGCTGATCGACCCGAAGGACGCGCGCCGCCGCCGCCAGCGCACTACTTGCAATCGGAAGCGATCACCGCCCTAGCGCGGTTGCCTTCTTCGGCCCGGCCCTTGTCGTCGAGCACCTCGCGCTCGCCCTTCTCGTTGATGCGGGCGATGCGCAGTCCCTCGTCGATCACCCGCACCTGACTCCGCGCCCGGCTGCAGTTCTCGGCCTTCTGCAAGGCGATCTTCTCGTCTTCTGCTTTCGATTTGGCGGCCTTTTCCTGCTCGGCTTTGCGCAGCTTGGCTTCCAGCTCGGGTTCGACGGTCTTGGGTGCCGGCATGGCAGGAGCCGAGGCGGCCGCCTCAATGTCCGCAGGGGGCACGTTACGCAGTTTGGCGCCGGCCGGACGCTGCAATACGGCGGATTCGGGTGTGCCTTGAGGTGGAGGGAGGTCGCTGTACTGCGTTTGCCCGTTCTTGTCGCGCCACTTCCACTGCGCAGCCGCAGGCATGCACAGGCTGCACAGCAGCACGATTCCCAACAACGCAGCAGACCAGTGACGCATGGAACAGGCACCTCAATGGAGTCCGACGAAAGTGTAAGCGTGCCGCCTTCGTCCAGCCGATGCATGCGAGGGCGAAACCGTGCATCTGTTCCTGCATCCCTATAATTTCGTTTTGCGTCAGGAGCCATTTCCATGCGCCTTCTTGGTAAAGCGCTCACCTTCGACGATGTGTTGTTGGTGCCAGCGTTCTCCCAGGTGTTGCCCCGCGACACCTGCCTCGCCACCCGAATCTCCCGCAACATCCAGCTGAACCTGCCGCTGGTATCCGCCGCGATGGATACGGTGACTGAGGCTCGACTTGCGATCGCCATCGCCCAGGAGGGCGGCATGGGCATCGTGCACAAGAACCTCAGCCCGAAACAGCAGGCGGCCGAAGTGGCACGCGTCAAGCGCTACGAGTCCGGCGTGCTGCGCGATCCGATCACCATCACGCCGGATACCCCGGTGCGTCATGTTGTCGAGCTGTCTCGGCAACACGGCGTTTCGGGCTTCCCGGTGCTCGAGGGGACCCGCGTGGTCGGCATCGTGACCAACCGCGACCTGCGCTTCGAAACGCGGCTCGACGCGCCGGTGCGCGAGATCATGACGCCGCGCGATCGCCTGGTCACGGTCGACGAGCGCGCCACGCTGGAAGACGGCAAGGCGCTGATGCACCTGCACAAGCTCGAGCGCGTGCTGGTCGTCAACGCCGCAGGCGAACTGCGTGGGCTGATGACGGTCAAGGACATCACCAAGCAGACCAGCTTCCCGAGTGCCGCGCGTGATGCCCAAGGCAAACTGCGAGTCGGCGCGGCGGTCGGCGTCGGCGAGGGCACCGAAGAGCGCGTCGAAGCGCTGGTGCGCGCCGGTGTCGACGCCATCGTCGTCGACACCGCGCACGGTCACAGTGCCGGCGTGATCGAGCGTGTGCGCTGGGTCAAGCAGCACTACCCGCATGTCGATGTGATCGGCGGCAACATTGCCACCGGTTCTGCGGCGCTCGCATTGGTCGAGGCGGGCGCCGACGGCGTCAAGGTCGGCATCGGGCCGGGTTCGATCTGCACCACCCGCATCGTCGCGGGCGTCGGCGTGCCCCAGATCACCGCGATCGACAACGTGGCCAAGGCGCTCGCCGGCAGCGGTGTGCCGCTGATCGCCGACGGTGGCATTCGCTACTCCGGCGACATCGCCAAGGCGCTCGCGGCCGGCGCCCACACCGTGATGATGGGTGGCGTGTTCGCCGGCACCGAAGAGGCGCCCGGCGAGATCGTGCTGTTCCAGGGGCGCAGCTACAAGAGCTACCGCGGCATGGGGTCGATCGGCGCAATGCAGCAAGGCAGCGCCGATCGCTACTTCCAGGACAACACCGGCGCCAACCCGAACGCCGACAAGCTGGTGCCCGAAGGCATCGAGGGCCGCGTGCCGTACAAGGGCTCGATGATCAGCATCGTGTTCCAGATGGCCGGTGGCATCCGCGCCTCGATGGGTTACTGCGGCTGCGCCACCATCGAAGACATGCGCAGCCGCGCCGAGTTCGTCGAAATCACGTCTGCAGGCATCCGCGAGAGCCATGTCCACGACGTGCAGATCACGAAGGAAGCGCCGAACTACCGCATGGAATGACGACGCCCGTGATCGATAACGTGGGTGTTGCGGCGCCGGGCGAGGCGTCGAGTCCCCCGGCGCGGGACAAGCGTCAGGCGGCGATGCCCTTCATCCTGGTCGCGGTGCTGATCGACATGGTGTCGATCGGCATCATCATTCCCGTGCTTCCGGCGCTGGTCGGCAGCCTCACCGGTTCGCAGGCCGATCATGCGTTCTGGCTGGGCGTGGTGAGTTTTGCCTTCGGCATCGCCAATTTCTTCGGTGCGCCGATCCTGGGTGCGTTGTCGGATCGCTACGGCCGGCGGCCGGTGTTGTTGCTCGGTTTCTGCGGCTTGGCGTTCACGTTCTTCGCCACGGCTTGGTCGAGGACGCTTGGGATGCTGATCGTGGTCCGGTTGCTCGGCGGTGGCTTGCAGGCCAATGCGGCAGTTGCTAACGCTTACGTTGCCGATATCTCGGCGCCTGCCGACCGCGCCAAGCGCTTCGGCATGCTGGGCGCGATGTTCGGCATCGGCTTCATCCTTGGGCCGGCGATGGGCGGCGTGCTCGGCGCCATCGATCTGCACCTGCCGTTCTTCGTGGCTGGCACCTTCGCTTTGGTCAACCTGCTCTACGGCTGTTTCGTGCTGCCCGAATCGCTGCCGGTGGATCGCCGGCGCGCTTTCACATGGAGCTCGGCCAACCCGATCACCTCCTTGAAAGCTCTTGCGAAACTCAAGGGCGTCGGCAGATTGGTGGGGGTGATCGCCTGTACCGGGCTTGCCCAGGGCGTGCTCTACAACAGCTGGGTTCTTTACGCCACCTTCAAGTTCGGCTGGGATTCAAGCGCGAACGGCTGGTCGCTGGCGGCCATCGGCGTGGTCTCGGTGTTCGTGCAGGGCTACCTGCTGGGCAAGCTGCTGAAGAAGTTTCCGCCGCCACGCCTGGCGGTGTTCGGTCTCATCTCCTCGATGCTGGCGTACGCGTTGTGGGGCGCTGCGGTGGCCGGCTGGATGATGTACGCGGTGATCTTCGCCAACGTGCTCGGCTTCACCGTCAACTCGTCGATCCAGAGCATCGTCTCGAGCGCCGCCGACGACCGAAGCCAGGGCCGGACGCTCGGTTCGGTGAGTGCACTCAACAGCCTGACTGCGGTGATAGGGCCTCTGATCGCGACTCCGCTGCTGGTGATGGTGTCCCATCTGCCTCAAGGGCATTGGGCGATCGGGGCACCGCTGTATTGCGGCGCGCTCCTCCAGGCGATGGCCTTGTTCCTGGCCTGGACGCATTTCCGCCGGATGGGCGCACCGCATGCCGTGGTGGCGTCGCCCGGCACCTCCTGATACCGCCCTGCGCCGCAACCCCTTTCTCATCAGCAACCCATGCACGACAAGATCCTCATCCTCGATTTCGGCTCGCAGGTCACCCAATTGATCGCGCGCCGCGTGCGCGAAGCGCATGTGCTCAGCGAAGTGCACCCGTGCGATGTCACCGACGCGTGGATCCGCGACTATGCGAAGGACGGCTCGCTCAAGGGCGTGATCCTGTCCGGCAGCCACGCGAGCGTCTACGAGGACACGACCGACAAGGCGCCGCAGGCGGTGTTCGAACTCGGCGTGCCGGTGCTCGGCATCTGCTACGGCATGCAAACGATGGCGCACCAGTTGGGCGGCAAGGTCGAGAGCGGTCACCAGCGCGAGTTCGGCTTCGCCGCGGTGCGCGCACGCGGCCACACCGCGCTGCTGAAAGACATCGCCGACTTCACGACGTCGGATGGCGCCGGCATGCTGAATGTCTGGATGAGCCACGGCGACAAGGTCACCGAACTGCCTCCCGGTTTCAAGCTGATGGCCAGCACCGACAGCTGCCCGATCGCCGGCATGGCCGACGAGGCGCGCCACTTCTACGCGGTGCAGTTCCACCCCGAGGTCACGCACACCCAGCAGGGCCAGGCCATCCTCGACCGCTTCGTGCGCGGCATCTGCGGCGCGAAGGCCGACTGGGTGATGCGCGACCACATCGCCGAAGCGGTCGCGAAGATTCGCGAGCAGGTCGGCGACGAGGAAGTCATCCTCGGGCTGTCGGGCGGCGTCGATTCGTCGGTGGCTGCGGCGCTGATCCACCGCGCGATCGGCGACCAACTGACTTGCGTGTTCGTCGATCACGGCCTGCTGCGTCTCAACGAGGGCGACCTGGTGATGGACATGTTCGTCGGCCGGTTGCACGCGAAGGTGATCCGCGTCGACGCGAGCGAGCTGTTCCTCGGCAAGCTGGCCGGCGTCAGCGATCCCGAGGCCAAGCGCAAGATCATCGGCGGCGAGTTCGTCACCGTGTTCAAGCAGGAGGCGGCCAAGCTCACCAGCGCGGGAGCGAAGGGCGCCAAGTGGCTGGCACAGGGCACGATCTACCCGGATGTGATCGAGTCCGGTGGCGCCAAGAGCAAGAAGGCCGTCACGATCAAGAGCCACCACAACGTCGGTGGCCTGCCGGAACAACTCGGCCTGAAGCTGCTGGAGCCGCTGCGCGACCTGTTCAAGGACGAGGTGCGCGAACTCGGCGTCGCGCTCGGCCTGCCGCCCGGCATGGTCTACCGGCATCCGTTCCCGGGCCCGGGCCTCGGCGTGCGCATCCTCGGCGAAATCAAGAAGGATTACGCCGACCTGCTGCGCCGTGCCGACGACATCTTCATCCAGGAACTGCACAACTTCAAGGACGAAGCCACCGGCAAGAGCTGGTACGACCTGACCAGCCAAGCCTTCGCCGTTTTCCTGCCGGTCAAGAGCGTCGGCGTGATGGGCGACGGCCGCACCTACGACTACGTGGTCGCGCTGCGCGCGGTGCAGACCAGTGATTTCATGACCGCCGACTGGGCCGAGCTGCCGTATGCGCTGCTCAAGAAAGTCAGCAGCCGCATCATCAACGAGGTGCGGGGCATCAACCGGGTGACCTACGACGTCAGCAGCAAGCCGCCGGCGACGATCGAGTGGGAGTAGCGAGCACCTGGTGAGCTCGCACCGATCGCATGCCTGATCAGTTCGATCTGCCCGGGTTCGATCCGGTGCCAGCACCGCCTCCGAGGCGAGCGCCGAATGGCAGACCTCCGCGCCCTCCGGTGCACCACAGCCTGTTCTTTGCGCTGTTTCCACCCGCTGCCGACGCCGAACGGCTGGCCCGCCTCGCGGCGGATTTGCGCCGGCAGGAAGGTTTGACGGGTCGGTTGCTCGACGTGATGCGTTTGCATGTCACGCTGCTGGCCCTGGGCGCGGCTGAAACCGAACCACTGCCATCGTTCATCGAGGCCGGCAAGGAGGCGGCGGCATCGATCGTGGCGCCACCGTTCGAGCTTGCCTTCGACCGCGCCCAGAGTTTCCCGGGAAGTGGCGCCTTCGTGCTGCGCGGTGACGACGGCCCCGCCACGTCGCTGTCGCCGTTCTGGCAGGCCCTCGGTGAGGCGATGGTGGGTAGGGGGATTCGCACCCGGATCAGCGCAGTGGCCCACATGACGCTGCTGTATGACGACCGCCACGTGGCTGAATTCGCCATCGAACCGATCCGCTGGACCGCACGGGAGTTCGTTCTGGTCCACAGCCACGTCGGCCGGACCCGCCATGAGTGGCTGGGACGATGGCCGCTGCGCGGCTGACGGATCGACCGCCGGGCTGCGCAACGAGTCGCGGTTCAGCGCCCCAGGTTCTTCAACCGCCCCGGCTCGACGATCTCGATCCAGTAGCCGTCCGGGTCCTTGATGAAGGCGACGTCTTTCATCTTGCCCTGCTCGGGGCGCTTCACGTAGGTGATTTGGTTCTCGTCGAACCACGCCACCGCTGCGTCGAGGTCGGGCACCGAGAAGCAGATGTGGCCGAAGCCCTGCGGCTGCGCGTTGCCGTCGTGGTACTTGAAGGCCGGGTCGGCTTCGGTGCCCCAGTTGTGCGTCAGCTCCAGGATGCCGCGCTGCGCGAACGTCCACGCGGTGCGCTCGCCGACGTCTTCGGGCGGTGTCTGGTCGGCCGGGGCCCGATGCAGGAAGTACAGCGAGAACTTCATCTCGGGGAAGTCGAGCTTGCGCAGCACGCGCATGCCGAACACGCGGGTGTAGAAGTCCAGCGAGACGGCCGGGTCCTTGACGCGCAGCATGCTGTGGTTGAGGACGAAGCCGTTGGATGCCGCACTGGGCTCGGCGCAGACGCCGGGGTGGTTCTCGGTGGTGAAGCTCATGGTCAGATCCTGAAGGTCGATGGGTGGAGCCGGCGGTCCGCAGCTGCGCCGGGTGTCAGATGCTGCGCGCCGTCATCTGCTGGGCGATGTAGTCGGCCTGGCGGATGGCGAGGGTGACGATCGTCAGCGTCGGATTTTCCGCTCCACCGGTGGTGAACTGGCTGCCGTCGCTGATGAACAGGTTGGCGATGTCGTGCGTCTGCCCGTGCGCGTTGCACACGCTGTCTTTCGCCGATGCGCCCATGCGGCAGGTGCCGAGGTTGTGCGTCGACGGGTAGGGTGGGGTGCGGAACGACTTGATCGCCCCGGCGGCCTCGTAGACACGCTGGCCCTGGCGGAAAGCGTGTTCGCGCATCGCGATGTCGTTCTCGTGATCGTCGTAATGGACGTTGGGCACAGCGTTGCCCCACTTGTCCTTGACGTTGGTGTTCAGCGTGACGCGGTTGGTCTCGCGCGGCATGTCTTCGCCGACCAGCCACATGCCAGCCAGCCGGGTGTAGTTGTCCATGTAGTCGGCGAACTCGGCGCCCCAGCCGCCCGGGTTCAGGAACGCCGCCATGAACGGGATGCCGAGGGACAGTGTCTCCATCTCGTAGCCGCCGGCGAAGCCGCGTCGGGTGTCGTGGCGAGCTTCGTCGCGGATGATGCCGGCCATCGTCGTGCCGCGGTACATGTGCACCGGCTGCTTGAACATGCCGTACACCGAGCCGGTCATGTGGCGCATGTAGTTGCGGCCCACTTGCCCTGATCCATTCGCCAGGCCGTCCTTGTACAGCTTCGAGGCCGACAACAGCAGCAGGCGCGGCGTCTCGATCGAGTTGCCGGCGACGCAGACGATGCGCGCCTTCTGCCGCTGTTCGACGCCGTCCTTGTCGAAGTAGACGACGCCCGTCACCTTGCCCTTGTCGTCGTGCTCGATGCGTGACACATGCGACTCGGGCCGCAGGTCCATGTTGCCGGTCTTCTCGGCCTTGGGCAGCTCGGTGTAGAGCGTGCTCCACTTGGCGCCGCTCTTGCATCCCTGGAAGCAGAAACCGAGCTGCATGCAGCGGCCTCGGCCGTCGCGCGGTTGGCTGTTGATGGCCATGTTGCCGGTGTGAACTTCCTGATAGCCGAGCTTCGTGGCGCCGGCGTGCATCACTTTGAAATTGTTGTTGCCCGGCAGCCCCGGGATGCCGTGGGTGCGGGTCACGCCCATCTTGTCCTCGGCACGCGCGTAGTAGGGCTCCAGTTCCTTCAGCGTCACCGGCCAGTCCATCAGGTTGGCACCCTGGATCTCGCCGTAGGTGGTGCGCACCTTGAACTCGTGCTCCTGCAGGCGCAGCGACGCGCCGGCCCAGTGCGTGGTGGTGCCGCCGACCGTCTTGCAGATCCAGGCCGGCAGGCCGGCGAAGTCCTTGGCGACGCGCCAGCTGCCCGAGGTGGTGCGCGGGTCCAGCCAGGCCAGCTGGCTGAACGACTTCCATTCGTCGTTGATGAACTTGGCGGTCGATTGCATGGCGCCCGCTTCGAGCACGACGACCTTGATGCCCTTCTGGCACAACTCGTTGGCCAGCGTGCCGCCGCCGGCCCCCGACCCGATGATGACGACCACGGAGTCGTCGTTGTTGTCGAACTTCGCCATCTTGTCTCCTGCGATTCTTCGGGTGTTTTCTTGTCAGTTCATGTCAGTGCGCCGGCCGCTGGCCGAAGCGCATCAGCCGAAGAACGGCGGCGGACTGGCTTTCGCTGGCGGCGCGGGCAGCCACTTCAGATCCTGGAACCCGCGCGTGATGTAGCCACCTTTTTCCCAGGCTGAGCCCGGGTAGCCGAAGACGGCATATGCCATGTCGTTGTCGTACAGCGAGGTCACGCATTGCCCGCGCACGGTGTTGAAGAACGGTGTGCCTTCGATGGCCTTGACGATGCTGAGCTTCCTCGCGGCCGACGCCTTGACGAAACTGCCGCCCGCAGCCTGATTCAGAGCGCCGATGCCGTCACGCAGCATCGGATCCGCGTCGGCCTTTCCGTCGAGGTCTTTCGCGAGCAGCGCGTAGACCGCATCGGGCAGCTTCTTGTGTGGGTACAGAACGCGGCCCATTGCCATCAGCGTTTCGCCCTCTGCCTTGCTGAGATGCGCCAGCTCCAGTGCCCACACCGGAGATGGCGCCAGCGCCGCCAGCACGGAGGTGGCTGCAATGGTGCCCATCAGGATGCCCGAGCCCTTCAAGAATTCGCGCCGGGCCAGAGGCAGGTCGAGCCTGGGAACCTGGCCGTTCTCGTCGGTGCAAGCGAGCGTCTCGGCGCTCTCCAGCGTTGGCGACTCGATGCGAATCACACGCATGGTTGATCTCCTGTTCGTTGGGTTCTGGTCGGGGCTTTCGGAATCCCCGGGCGCTCGAAGTGTTGCACCGGAGTGGACCGGAAATGGCCTGCCGGGAAGACCCTCAGGGAAAGTACTCGGCCCGTTGCCTGCGACTGAGATGCGAGTCGCCCGCCCGAATCCGCCCGCCGATTGCCGTGTCGGAAACGCACATGTGATCCAGATCAATCGGCACCAGCCGCATCAGCGAAGAATCGACTCGGCGCACCGAGCAGACACGACCTACAGGGAGGCGATGATGAAGGGCCCGATCAAGAAGTGGCATGACGAGCACGCCCAGTTCGCTCGCCTGCTCGACTACCTTGCCGCAGAGATGACGGCGTTTCACGACGGCGGCGATCCCGACTACGACCTGATTGCAGACATCGTCCAGTATCTGAAAGAGTACTCAGCCTGCCAGCATCACCAGCGCGAGGATGTCGCTTTTTCCCTCCTCGCCAAGCGCGATCCGACGTTGGCCCCGCTGGTCAAGCGTCTGGCGCATGAGCACCGGGTCATCGATAACGTGGGAAGTTCATTCCACGAACTGCTGGTCTGCGTGCTGAATGACGGCGTCATCAGCCGCGAGGCCCTGGAGAGTGCAGCGGCGACCTACCTGGTCTATTACCGCGCGCACATCGAGTCGGAGGAGTCGCAGGTCTTGCCGGCCGCCGCGCGCCTGTTGACGGAAAGCGACTGGAAAGCAGTCGCAGACGCGGTTCCATCGGCGCCCGACCCGTTGTTCGGAGCCGAGGTCGGTCTGACCTACCGGGTGATGCGTGCGCAGTTGCTGGCGGATGCCACCGCGCCTGACTGAAGCTGACTGCCGTCTGGCGGAGGGGTCAGGCCGGGTTTGAATTTTCGAGGGCAGGGTGTCTCGCCGTGGAGCGTGCGGTGTACCGGTTCACCGGGCACCGCTCAGGATCCACGCAGCCAGGCGCTTGGCGTCGACCGAGGAGACTTGCGGCTGTGGCGGCATGGTCATGTCGCCCCACTGACCGCTGCCGCCTTCGCGGATTTTCCGCACCAGCGTGGCCAGCGCTTGCTTGTCGCCGCTGTATTTCTCCGCCACCGTCTGGTAAGCCGGTCCGACCAGTTGGGTGGCCACGGCGTGGCAGCCTAGGCAACCGTGCTTGCGAGCCAGCGCCTGATTGGCCAGGACGGGCCCGCCACTGGTCAGCAAGATGGCTGAGAGCCAGAGGGAGCGGAGTGCGGGAACGGCCTTGTCGCGTGATCTCATGGTCGACCTCGGTGATCGGTGGTGTCGGTTTGGATTCAAGCCGGGTCCCCGTGGATGGCGTTGCCGCAAGGAACCTTCCGCCGCAGCGTCAACGGCAAGCCGACGTGGCGGCGTGACAGTCCCGTGCCGCCGCGATCAGCGTCAAGCCGCGTCGGGATCGATCTCGGTCGGCGGCGTCGTTCCACGCCGTGAATCGTGCTTTTCCAGCGCTGTCGTCACCGCTCGCTTGAGCTTGACCACCGCGCCATGGATGGCCTGGTGGGCGGTGCCTGCGTGGTCCTTCACCACCACCGGCTCCATGCCGACCAGTCGGGCTTCCAGTGTGCAGTGAATATCGTCGGGCGTGGTCTTGGCATGGCTGTTCGCATCGGTGAGGTGCGCCTCGACCCGCGTGATGTGGTCGGCGAAGCGCCCCATCGCATCCTTCACGACGGTCTCCAGGTGCTCGGCCATGCCATGGCTGCCGTTGACGTGCGGATCGGTGTTGAGGAGGATTTGCATCGGGTCTTCTCGTTGTGGTCGGATCGCCCAGTATCGATCAGCGTGGTCGTGTCGACTGATTGACCCTGCGGTCGCACTGCCTGCAGGCACCTGCCCGAACAGGCAGATGGTGAACGCCACGGCAATCACCCTCACCGTCGCACGACAAAAAGAAAGGGCCCGGTCGTGAGACCGGGCCCTTGGAGTCTGACGTCTCAGGCACGAAGCCCAAGACCTTCAGCACCTGGACGAGATTCAGGCGGCGCGCTTCGGCTTGCTCGCAGCGGCGGCCTTGACAGCCGTGTTGCTCATCGCCTGGAAGTTGGCTTCGGCCACTTCGACGGCTTGCTTGGACGCCTTGTGAACGCTTTCGTAGGCGTTGTTGGCAGCGGCGACGGCTGACTTGACCAGCGCCACAGCGTTCTCGCTGCCGGCCGGAGCATTCTTGACAGCGGTGTCGACCACGGCCATGAACTTCTTTTGCGCGTCAGCAGCGGTGGCTTCTGCAGCCTTGGTCATCTCGGACGTCGTCGAGGTGGCGATGTCGTACAGGTGACGGCTGTAAGCGGCAGCCTTCTCGGCAGCAGGTTGCAGCAGCGCGGTTTGCAGCGCCAGCAGTTCTTGCGCGTCCTTGGCGGACAGGGCAGCCTGGGTCGATTCGGCGGCTTCACCCATCGCGGCCTTGGCCACTTGCAAGTTCAGCTCGACGAGTTTCTCGACGCCTTCGAATGCCTTGGCGGTCAGGCCGAACAGGGTCTCAAGGTTGGACTTTTGGGCGGCGATCAATTGTTCTGCGGTCAACATGGTTATCTCCTGGAGGTGGGGGAACATGACGGCGAAAGAGCGGGAAGGTGGGTTGGCTCAAGGCCGTGCCATACAACACGTTTAAGCTGAAACACAACGTTTGTTGCAGTGCAGCATGGGATGGAGTATAGGACGTTGAATCTGCTTGGCAAGTGGTTTTGGTGCGTTGCAGCAAAACTAGGGTGGCCTTTCTAAACGGGCGTCGGAGGCGGGATCACTGCACCTTCCTCACAATCCACAAGGTGCAGGCCTTTCACTCCGATCATTTCGTCTTGCCTCTGCCCGAGGGACACCGGTTCCCGATGCTCAAGTACCGCATGCTGCGCGACCGCGTGGCAGCTGATCTGCCTGAGATCCAACTGACGGAAGCGCCAGCGGCCATCGACAGTGAGCTGACGTTGGCGCACACGCCGGGATATGTCGATGCGGTGGTCGCCGGCAACCTGACGCTGGCTCAGCAGCGAGAAATCGGGTTTCCGTGGTCGCCTGCAATGGTCGAGCGATCGCGCCGCTCGGTTGGCGCCAGCATCGCGGCTGCGCGCTCGGCGCTGGCCCATGGCGTGTCGGTCAATCTGGCCGGTGGCACCCACCATGCGCATGCTGACCGGGGCAGCGGCTTCTGCGTCTTCAACGATGTGGTGGTGGCCGCGCGGCTGATGCAGGTCGAATCGATGCAGTCGAGCCAGCGTCCTCTGCGCGTCGCGGTGGTCGATCTCGATGTGCACCAGGGCAACGGCACGGCGGCGATTTGCCGCGACGACGCGACGATCTACACGCTGTCGATGCACGGTGCGAACAACTTCCCGTTCCGCAAGGAAGCCAGCGATCTGGACGTCGAGCTGCCCGATGGTTGCGGTGACACCGAGTACCTGGCCGCGCTTGACCTCGCTCTCGATCAGCTGTGGCAACACCACGAAGCAGACGGCCTGCCGAGGCTGATCTTTTTCCTGGCCGGTGCCGACCCCCACGAAGGCGATCGGCTGGGTCGCCTGAAGCTCACCACGGGCGGACTGGCCGAGCGCGATCGCCGGGTGTTTGGTGCCGCGCTGGATCGCCGCATTCCGGTGGCGGTGTCGATGGCTGGCGGCTATGGGCGGGTGATCGAGGACACCGTGGATGTGCAGGTCAACACGCTGCGTCAGGCGCTTGAACACTGGCGTGCATGGCAGGGGTCGGAGTCGCGGTCTGCGGGTCAGGCGAGACGGCCCGCCTGAGACAATCCGCTGATGGAAAACCTCGCCTGGATCACGCTTGCACTGGCTGTCGTCAACCTGCTGCTGATCGTGTGGCTGGCCTGGCAGCGCAACGACGACGCGGCCCCTCAGGCGCGTCACCAGATGCTGGCCGACGCCGTACGGACGGGCTCCGAGCGGCTGGAACGCGAGCTGCGCGACGAACTGGGCCGCAGCGCGCAGGGCACGCGGCTGGAACTCGGCACCGCGCTCGGCACCTTCCAGCAGACGCTGCTGAACCAGCAGGGCGATGTCGCCCGCACGCAGAACGAGCAGATCGACAGTTTCCGCACCCAGCTCGCTTCGATGCAGACGCTGGTGGCGCAGTCGTTGCAGACGGCCAGCCAGGCGCAGAACGCACAGGCTCAGGTGTCGCGTGAGTCTCAGGACATGGCGCTGAAACGCTTCTCCGATGCGCTGGGCGCGCAACTGCGCGACATGGCCGAGGCCAACGAGCGTCGCCTGAGTGAGGTCAAGACCAGCGTCGAGCAGCGCTTGACCGCGCTGCAGCAGGGCAACGAACTCAAGCTCGAGCAGATGCGCGCCACCGTCGACGAGAAGCTGCACGCGACGCTGGAAGCGCGTCTCGGCGAAAGCTTCAAGCAGGTCGCCGACCGGCTCGACCAGGTGCACCGCGGGCTCGGCGAGATGCAGGGGCTGGCCAAGGACGTCGGCTCGCTGAACCGCGTGCTGACCAACGTGAAATCGCGCGGCGTTTTCGGCGAGGTACAACTCGCCGGTCTGCTCGAACAGGTGTTCACGCCAGACCAGTACGCGACCAACGTCGAGACCATTCCGGGCAGCGGTGCACGGGTCGAGTTCGCGATCAAGCTGCCGGGGCGGCGTGACGACGGCGTGCCGCTGTGGCTGCCGATCGACGCGAAGTTTCCGCGTGAGGATTACGAACGACTGCTCGATGCGCAAGAGCGCGCCGACAAGCTCGAGGCCGAGGCTGCGGGCAAGGCGATCGAGATGCGCTTGCGCGCCGAGGCCCGGACCATCCGCGAGAAATACGTCGCGTCTCCGCACACGACCGAGTTCGCGATCCTGTTCGTGCCGACCGAGGGCCTGTACGCCGAGGCCTTGCGCCGTCCCGGCCTCATGGAGGCGCTGCAGCGCGAACACCGCGTCACGCTGGCCGGCCCGACCACCTTGCTGGCGACACTGAACAGCCTGCAGATGGGCTTTCGCACGCTCGCGCTCGAGAAGCGCTCGACCGAGGTGTGGGAGGTGCTAGGTGCGGTGAAGACCGAGTTCGGCAAGTTCGGCGAGGTGCTGGCCAAGACCAAGAAGAAGCTCGACGAAGCGAGCAACACGATCGATCAGGCGCAGACCCGGACCAACGTGATGACACGGGCGCTGAAGAAGGTCGAAGGTCTGTCCGAGCAGCGCACCAGCGCGTTGTTGCCCGGCGCCGAGGCAGACGCGGAGATCGACACCGCCGTGTCGGATGTGACCCAGGCCAGCGACTGATGGCGTTTTCGCGCCCGCTGCTGGCGCTGATCCTCGGCCAGGTGTTCCTGCATTCGTGCATGACCGGCGTGCGGGTCGCCGCGCCGCTGCTGATGCTGCGTCAGGGGCACGCCGAATGGGCGGTGGGTCTGCTGCTCGGCTTGTTCGCGGCGGCCCCGGTGGTGACCTCGCTGCATGTCGGACGCATGGCGGATCGTCACGGTTACCACCGGCCGATGCGTCTCGCGGTTGTGCTGACTGCGGGTGGGTCCTTGCTTGCTGTGGCGGCCATCTGGTTCACGACGGCGGCCCCGACCAGCGGCTGGGCCGAGCTCGACGCGCTGCGGTCCGCGCCGCGATCGGTGGCGTTTGCGATGCTGAGCGGCGCAGCGATTCTGTGCGGCGTCGGCGCCAACGCGGGCCTGATCGTCATCCAGCGCACTGCCGGGCGGTTGGTGGGCGGGGGCGGCATCGAGATCACCCGCGTGTTCAGCTGGCTGGGACTGGCGCCTGCGGTGTCGAACATGATCGGGCCGGTGATCGCCGGCACCGTGATCGATGCCGCGGGATTCGGCAGCGCGTTTCTCGCGCTGTCCGCGCTTCCGCTGATCAGCCTGTGGTGGATGCGCCGGGTGCCGGTCGAGGTCACTGCGGCGCGGTCGGAACGCAGACCGGTGAACAGCGCCTGGGGTTTGCTGCGCAACCCCGGACTGCGCCTGGTTCTGCTGGTGAACTGGCTGCTCTCTTCGAGCTGGGATTTGCACGCCTTTCTCGTGCCGGTGCTTGGGCACGAGCGCGGCCTCAGCGCATCGGCGATCGGGCTGATCCTGGGCACGTTCGCCGCAGCGGTCGCGTCGGTGCGCTTGTTGATCCCGTGGATAGCGCAGCACCTGCGCGAGGCGCCGGTGCTGGCTGGGGCGATGCTGACCACCGCTGCGGTGTTCGCCGTCTACCCGCTGGCGACTTCAGCGCTCGCGATGGCAGGGTGTGGTGCGCTGCTGGGCATCGCACTGGGCAGCGTGCAGCCGATGATCATGACCGCCCTTCATCGGCTGACGCCGCGCCAACGTCACGGCGAAGCGCTGGCCTTGCGATCGATGACGATCAACGGCGCCAGTGCACTGATGCCTTTGCTGTTCGGGGTTGCCGGCTCGGCGCTCGGCGTGGCCGCCTTGTTCTGGGTGATGGCCGCAGCGCTGGCGTCCGGCAGTCTGGTGGCCCGCCGGGTCGGTGACTTGCCCGGTGGCGACGCCGAGGCCTTCAGAAGCTGAAGCCGGGCCGTCCGCTGCCCGGCGGTGTGTAGGGCCGCACTTCCTTCGCATCTTCGAGCAGCGAAGGCTGGCGCGCCGAGGCTTCCTCGCGCGCGACCTCGCGCCGTTCGGTCAGTGGTGTTGCCGCCGGAAACTGATAGCTTGCCGGGAGCTTCGATTCCTTGGGGTAACCAGCCGCGTCGAGGTAGGACGTCCATGACTCCGCCGACATGCCGCGCACGACCTGCGCACCGATCGTCACCGCAGGCGCATCGCGCCCGCCGGTCAGCCTTGCCAAGGCTTCGCCATCTTCGGCGGTGATGAGGCTCTTCTCGACATGGGGGATGCCACGCTGACGCAGGAACTGCCGTGCCGAGTCGCAAGGCGGACAGTTGGCTGTCACATACAGCGTGACCGGGTAGCGTTGGGCGGCTTGGCGCAGGTCGGCCGGCAGCGCCGCCTCCGGGTTCAACGGGGAGCCCCGCGACTTGAATTGCGAGATGCGATCGCCCAACGTGATGGGTGGTCGGTCGGTGTAGGTCACCTTGCCGTCCGCACCGATCACCTTGTATTGCTGTGCCGATGCGGGCAGGCCGGACAGCGAGAGCAGTGTCGCGGCTGCCATCGCCCAGACGGTAGACCGCCGAGTGGTGGTCGACTTCGTGTTCGAGGGGGAATGTTTGTTCATGACGGTCTCTCCATCAACGCATTTCTTGCACTTGCTGTGGTCGTGGCAGCGCCGGTTCAGGTCATGCCCTGGTGACGCAGCAGGGCATCGATGCTTGGTTCGCGGCCGCGAAAGGCCTTGAAGCTCTCCATCGCCGGACGGCTGCCGCCTGCTTCAAGGACGGACTGACGGTACCGGCGGCCCGTTTCGACATTGAGCACGCCACCGGCCTGCGCTGTCTCCTCGAATGCCGCCCAGGCGTCGGCCGACAGCACCTCGGCCCATTTGTAGCTGTAGTAGCCGGCCGAGTAACCGCCTGCGAATATGTGCGAAAAGCTGTGTTGGAACCGATTGAATGCCGGCGGTTTGAACACCGACACCTCTTCACGTACCTCGTCCAGCAGCGCCTCGATGCGTTCCTCGCTGCCCGGATCGGCATGCAGGCGCATGTCGAACAGCG
The DNA here is from genome assembly GCA_030654805.1 of Burkholderiaceae bacterium. Taxonomy (GTDB): domain Bacteria; phylum Pseudomonadota; class Gammaproteobacteria; order Burkholderiales; family Burkholderiaceae_C; genus PBB1. The sequence continues at coordinate 6,570 of JAURWR010000004.1, read as the reverse complement.
AGAACTCGACCTGGCGCAGCGTCTGCAGCCCGCTCTGGAAATTCTTGGCGGCCAGCATGCGGTCGAACAGCTCGCGCGGCAGCGATTTACCGGTGTCGGCGTGCGCGGTCAGCCGCTTGACGACGTCCCATTCCCAGCAGAAGTTTTCCATGAACTGGCTGGGCAACTCGACCGCATCCCACTCGACACCCGAGATGCCTGCGACGCCGATGTCGTTGACCTGCGTCAGCAGGTGGTGCAGGCCGTGGCCGAATTCGTGGAACAACGTGGTCACATCGTCGTGGCTGAGCAGGGCGGCCTTGCCTGGCAGCGGTGGTGCGAAGTTGCAGACCAGTTGTGCGACGGGTATCTGCAGATGGCCCTCGGGGCGGGCCCAGCGACCGCGCACCTCGTCCATCCAGGCGCCTGGCCGCTTGCCTGGGCGGGCGTATGGGTCGAGATAGAACTGGCCCACCAGTTCGGCGGGGCCGGCCGATCCCGACACTGCTGCCCGCTCGATGCGGAAGAAGCGCACGCTCGGGTGCCATACAGGCGCGCTGTCGGGCCGGATCGTCACCTCGAACAGCGTCTCGATGATCCGGAACAGTCCTTCGAGCACCTTCGGTTCGGTGAAGTACTGCTTGACCTCCTGGTCGCTGAATGCGTATCGCGCTTCCTTCAACTTCTCGCTGGCGAACGGTAAGTCCCACGCCTGCAGATCATCGATGCCCAGTTCGGAGCGAGCGAACTCTCGCAACTCAGCCAGATCGCGCTCAGCGTGCGGGCGGGCACGGTGGGCCAGATCGCGAAGGAAGTCCATCACCTGCTGCGGCGATGCGGCCATCTTCGGCACCAGTGACACTTCGGCGTAGTTCGGATAGCCCAGCAGTTGCGCCTCTTCTTGACGCAGGCGCATCAGCTCGCGCATGACCTCGCTGTTGTCCTGATCCGGCGGGCCCGTCTCACTGGCGCGGGTGGCGTTTGCGGCGTACAGCCGTTCCCTGAGCGCACGGTTTTCTCCGTACTGCATCACCGGAAAGTAGCTGGGGAAGTGGAGCGTGACCTTGTGGCCTGATTTGCCCTCGGCTTCGGCAGCGGTCTTCGAGGCCTCGCGCGCATCGGCCGGTACGCCAGCGAGCTCCTGGGCGCTGGCGTAATAGGCGTAGCCGTCCGTTGCGTCCAGCACATGCTCGGAAAACTTCTGAGACAACTCGGCCTGCAATTCCTGCAAACGCTGGAAGCGTTGCTTGGCCTCACCGTGCAATTCGGCACCGGCCAGAACAAAGTCCCGCATTGCATTGTTCAGCGCCTGTTTACGGGCGGGAGTCAGTTCGGGTGTCAACTCAGCGGGGCCAGCGCTTTGTGCAATCGCCTTGTACTTGGCGTACAGCCGTTCGTCGGCAGCATGCCGGCTCGACTGCTCGGTCACCTTGGGCAAGGCGTCGTTGTAGGCCGCCCGCAACGCGGGTGTGTCTGCAACCGCATTGAGGTGTCCGATGGCGCCCCAGACGAACCGCAGCCGCTCGACGGCGGTATCGAGGACTGCCGAGACGGCGTCGTAATCTGCCGGTGTGTCAGAGCTGACCGCGCGTTCGAGGGCTTCGTCCGTCATGACCAGCAACGCGTCGATCGCGGGCTGGACGTGCTCGGGACGAATCTCGTCGAAGACGGGCAGGCCGTCGGGTTTGAGCAGCGGATTGGTCATGATGGTCAAGTGAGAGGACCCGGTCGATCAAAAGGTTCGCAACTGGAATCTGGGGCCAGACGGTCAAATCGCAAAGGCGAAATCACCCCGTGACTGCGGGATGCGAGCCTGAATGCAAAGCCGCCTCGAGAAATACCGCACATCAATGTTCTTACGAAAAACGAAAGGCCGCTGCGAGGCGGCCTTTGTCGATGTCACTGCTGAAACGATCCGCAGTGCCCGGGGCTCAGGATTTGCCCTGCGCGCCCAGGGCAATCTTCAGCAGATCAGCCACGGTGTTCGCATTCAGTTTTTCCATGATGTTGGCGCGGTGTGCTTCCACCGTCTTGATGCTGATGCCCAGGTCGTCGGCGATCTGTTTGTTCAGTCTGCCCGCGACGATTCGCTCCAGCACCTGTCCTTCACGGGTGGTGAGGCGCGACAGCAGCGCGTCTCGGCTGGCCGCTTCCTGGTGCTGCGAGAACGCTGAACGCGCTTCATCCAGCATCCGCTCGACGAGAGCCACGAGCTCTTCTTCTTTGAAGGGCTTCTCGATGAAATCCATCGCGCCCTTCTTCATCGTCGTCACGGCCATGGGTACGTCGCCATGTCCGGTGATGAAGACGATCGGCAGCGGGCTCTTGCGCTCGATCAGGCGATCTTGCAGTTCCAGGCCGCTCATGCCGTCCATGCGGATGTCGGCAATCAGGCACGCGACTTCGCGGGGGTCGAAGCGCGACAGGAACGACTCGGACGAGTCGAAGCACTTGACCCGGTAATCCTTGCCTTCCAGCAACCACTGGAGAGAGTCACGCACCGCTTCGTCGTCATCGACCACGTAAACGGTGCCCTTTTTCGGAATCAAGCTCATGAAGTCACAACCGGGTTGGGTGAAGGAAGGGCTTCGATTCGGCCACTCTCGACGGGCAGCGTGAAAGCGAAACAGCAGCCCGAAACCGAGCCCGCATTGTAGAGGTTCTCCGCGCGGATCCGACCTCGATGAGACTCGATGATGGAGCGACACAGGCTCAGGCCAATGCCCAATCCTTCTGCCTTTGTCGAGAAAAATGCCTCGTAGAGCCGTGCGAGGACCTCCGGCTGGATCCCCGGTCCCATGTCGGTCACACTGAATTCGATCACATGACCTTCCTCGGCACTGCGCTTGGGCACCACGCGCAATTCGATGCTGCGCCGAGCGGCGGGAAGATCGGCCGAATCGATCGCCTCGGCGGCGTTCTTGAGGAGGTTCAACACGACCTGCTCGATCAGGATCGGATCGACCATCAGAGGCGGCAGACGTTGCGCGACATAGGTATGGATCGATACCTTGCGCCGCCGCAGTTCGATGCTGGCGAGGTCGACGGCGTCATCGATGATGGTCTGGGCTTGCGCTTCCTGACGTTGCGGCTCGCTGCGCTTCACGAAGGCGCGGATGCGGTGGATGATCTGCCCGGCGCGCTGAGCTTGCTTCGAGGTCTTCTCGAGTGCGGCTATCAGGTCATCTTTCTCGATCGCATCGTTTTTTACCCGCGAAACCATGCCATTGCAATAGTTGGCGATTGCGGTCAGAGGCTGGTTCAGCTCGTGTGCCACGGACGATGCCATCTCGCCCATCGTCACCAGTCGGCTGGTGACTTGGGCCTTCTCGGACTGGCTGGCGGCCAGCGTTTCCGCGTTGCGCCGCGAGGTCACGTCGGTCGCGATCAGCATCTGCGCCAGCCGCCCGTCGGTCCACTGGAGGTACCGAACCCGCACGTCGAACCATTTGCTCAGCGGTTCGATCAGCACCTCGCGTGGGTCCGAGCCGATCTCGGTCAGCTCCTGAGTCGGCAGGCCGCCCATGCTCTCTACCGAATCTTCGTGTTCGGTGGTGGGCATCGCTTCGATGTCGTCGCCCGCCAGCAACGCATGGCCCAGCGCATCGGCACCGAACCAGAGTCGGTATGACCGGTTCGCGAACAGCAGTTCGCCCTGCTGAACGGACAACACCGACACCGCAGCATCCAGCCCCTCGAGCACGGTGGTGAAACGCTCGTGCGAGGCAGACAACTGGTCGCGGATGCGCTTGGCTTCGGTGATGTTGGTCATCGAGGTCATCCAGCCGGTCTGCTGTCCCTTCGGATCGATCAGCGGCGACACATACATCCGCGCATCGAACATCTCGCCGTCCTTGCGCATCACCTTGACCTCGATGCCGCCGGACGGGCTTCGGCCCTGCAGTTCCTGCTGCAGCAGCCGGTTGATCTCGTCGTGGCGATCTGGCGGCCAGTACGGGAACGGCGGCATGCGGCCGATCAGCTCGGATTCGCCGAAGCCGGTCATCGCGCAGAAGGCCGGGTTCACGTAGGTGATGCGGCCTTCCATGTCCATGGCCCGCATGCCGGTCAGCATCGAGTTCTCCATCGCGCGCCGGAAGTTGGCTTCGGACACCAGCGCACTTTGCATCTGCGAGCGGCGCCGCACGTGTCGCCAGGTCCCGAACAGAGTCCACACCGTCAGCATGCTCAGCGCCACCACCATCCAGAACAACGTGTTGCCGATCAGGCCCACCGATGTTCGGTAACCCTGTCCGCGCAGCAACAGCGAGTCGCCCGACGGCAGGACCGGCACGTCGTGCACGATCGTCGCCTTGGGCAGGTCTTGCCCTCGCATCGGCATCACGGTGCTGGCGAGCAGACGGCCTTTCGTCGTCAACAGGCTGATTGCGTGACGGTTGCTGACGTCCGGCGGAATCAGGAAGCGAATCAGGCTGCCGGTCGAATACTCGGCGACCACCATCCCGAGGAACACGTTGCGCACCATCAGCGGCACATGCACTTGAAGGACGTTGACCCCGGCGCTGTCAGCGAAGGCACTCGAATACACCGGTTCACGGATCTTGCGGGCTCTGACGAAGGCGGCCTCCGATGAGTTGTCGGCCCCTTCCTTGGGCAGCGACATGCCGTGCTCGAGGACGACGGCGCCGGGCTCGTCGTCGACCCGATAGCCGTTGGCGGACTGCGTGGAGACCACACTTCGGTTGGCTGCGAGCCAGTAGATCCGGTTGATCTCCGGGCGTTCTCGGATCAGGTCGGCAGCGTTGCGCTGGAACAGGCTGCGGTCGGGGTCGCGCAACACCAGATCCTGCGCGATGCGTCCAAGACTCTCCTCGTTTTCGATCAGTCGGAGTCGGACGTGCTGCTGTGCAATTTCGGTATCGCGGCGGACCGCCTCCCCCTCTCGCTCGAATTCCTCATTGCGCAGGTACCAAAACGCCGAGATGATGGCCGCGAGGAACAGGAGCACCGATGCCAGCGGAGCCAGCGTGGCGTAGCGATCCTGGTGCGCCGGAGATTGGCGGCGCCACCAGCGCCCGAACAGGCGCCGTGTGCCGGGTAAGGGTATGCGGGCAGTCACGCGGCTGCTGAGGGGTTGTTCCATCGCCGGATTATCAAGTCGGTGCTTTTAGAAGCCGCTCATTGAAGAGTTCGTTGGTTGACCGGGCGGGTTGCCAGAAGCAATACAAAACCATAATGTGAAATCGTTTTGCATAATTCGAAATTACATTGGATTGTGAGAAACTCTCCCCAGAGTGAAAGCCTTCCTTTCCGGAGACGCCATGTCCGCGATGCCTGAATCCCTCGTCGGCGGTGCCGATGTCCATCCCAGCGACTCCGACACCCAGGAAACCCGTGAGTGGCTCGATGCGCTGTCGGCTGTCATCGGTGCCGAAGGTCCGGAGCGCGCGCACTACCTGCTGGAGCAACTGCTCGAACACGCACGGCAGAACAGCATCGACATGCCGTTCTCGGCCAACACCGGGTATGTCAACACGATCGAGCCCGACCAGGAGGAGCGCAACCCCGGCAACCTCGAACTGGAAGGCCGTCTGCGGGCCTGCATGCGCTGGAACGCGATGGCGATGGTGGTCAAGGCGAACCGCCTGCACCCGGCCGATGGTGGTGATCTGGGCGGCCACATCAGCAGCTTCGCTTCGTTGGCGCACATGCTGGCCACCGGGTTCAATCATTTCTGGCATGCCGATCACGAGGGGCACGGCGGCGACCTGCTTTACATCCAAGGGCACAGTGCACCCGGCATCTATGCCCGTGCCTTCCTCGAAGGCCGCCTGACCGAGGAGCAGCTCTTGAACTTCCGTCAGGAGGTCGACGGCAAGGGGCTGAGCAGCTACCCGCATCCCAAGCTGATGCCGGAGTTCTGGCAGTTCCCGACCGTGTCGATGGGCCTCGGGCCATTGATGGCGATCTACCAGGCTCGCTTCCTGAAATACCTGCACGCACGGGGTATCGCAGACACCTCCAAGCGCAAGGTGTGGGTGTTCTGCGGTGACGGCGAGATGGACGAGCCCGAGTCGCTGGGCGCCATCGGGCTGGCCGCGCGCGAGAAGCTCGACAACCTCATCTTCGTCGTGAATTGCAACCTGCAGCGCCTGGACGGGCCGGTGCGCGGCAACGGCAAGATCATCCAGGAGCTCGAAGGCGAATTCCGCGGCTCGGGCTGGAACGTCATCAAGCTGATCTGGGGCAGCAACTGGGACCCGCTGCTGGCGCGCGACAAGGACGGCGCACTGCGCAAGATCATGCTGGAGACGCTGGACGGCGACTACCAGGCCTTCAAGGCCAACGACGGTGCCTTCGTGCGAGAGCACTTCTTCGGCCGCGATCCCCGTACCGCGGCGCTGGTGGCCAAGATGAGCGATGCGGACATCTGGAACCTGCGCCGTGGCGGACACGATGCGCAGAAGGTCTACGCAGCCTTCCACCGGGCCAACAACACCCAGGGCCAGCCGACCGTGCTGCTGATCAAGACCGTCAAGGGCTGGGGCATGGGCAGCGCCGGCGAGGGCAAGAACACCGCGCACCAGGCGAAGAAGCTCAGCGACGAGGACCTGAAGGTCTTCCGCGACC